>JBIKYV010000057.1:0-20668 GCA_044355075.1 Prosthecobacter sp. | reverse complement strand
AGCTTATCTCTTCATGAAGGTACGGTCATCGCTTTCTCGCACGACATCATCCAGCGCATGGATCTGATCGATGAACTCGCCTCTCAATACTCTCTTCAAAACCGCAGTGATATCGTTGACCCGCTCCTGGCCCTGAAAGCCTCGTTTGAGGACACCCTGCTCAAACATGGCATCACCCCGATCAAGATCGCCATCGGCACCGGAATCGATCCCGACCTGAAGCATCGCATCGCCATCGTAGACAGTATTCCAGGCAAAGGACAGCAGCGGGTAGTGCAAACCTGCCGAGTCGGCTACGCTTACTCGCGTGAAGAAGGACACGAATTGATTCTGCGAAAGCTCGAGGTAAAGACCTCAAGCCACTAATGGCAAGACCAACCCCAAGAAACCAGCGCATGAAATGTGCTGCAAATGTTATGTTACTCGCTGCATCAAAAAAGCGTTTAGCTGGGCTCCGATGATGGATATTCAGCCCCACACCAACCGCCGCCATGATCTCGATGCGTTGCGTGCGATGGCCATGCTGCTGGGCATCGCCCTGCACGCAGCACTTGCCTTCTCTGGTGGACCTTGGATCGTTCAGGATCATCAAACGCACCCTGCTTTTCATGGATTCATCAGCGCTATCCATGGCTTTCGAATGCCATTGTTTTTCCTATTAAGCGGCTTTTTCACGACCATGTTATGGCGACGACGTGGACTCCGAGCGGTCATATTGAACCGCTTTCAGCGTGTCTTTTTACCCCTTCTTTTGGGCATGATCACGGTGGTACCGTTGATGCACTGGCTAAGCCTAAAAGAAGCCAAAGCAGGCGCTCAGAAGGCCTCCACAGCGCACCTGAATCTGTGGAAAGCCTGTGCCACAGGCCGAGTGGACTGGGTGAAGGATTTTTTGGATCAAGGAAAGCCGCTGAACGAAAGTGATCCGGTGCTCGGCATGACTCCCCTGAGCCATGCAACCCTACACGGACAGGGAGAAGTCGTCCGCCTACTCTTAACAAACGGCGCAAATGCCCAAAGCCGAAATCGGGACGAAGGCACGGCACTACACATCGCTGCTTTTCTAGGCCGGGTAGAGATCGCCCACATGTTGTTGCGAGCAGGAGCGAAACCCGATCTAAAAAACGTCCGGGGTGAGACCGCAATGGATGTCTCTCTCGTCGATTCGGGGCTGACGCTGATGATCACGCGGCTGATGAATGTGAGTGTAGAGGAATCTAGGCTGATCGTAGGACGGGAACAGGTGCGCCAGCTTTTCGGCATCGCCGAATCTGCCACGGCCAAGCCTAAAGCTCTGCTGAAGCTGTGGTTCTTTTGCACTCGCATGCCAGTTTTCAGCCATCTCTGGTTTCTGTGGTTCTTATGCTGGATGGTGGCCGGTTTTGCCCTCTGGACATGGCTGGCCAAGCGGATAGGCTGGAAGCACGGGGAAAAGCGCTGGATCACATCAAATTGGCGCTGGCTTTGGCTGCTACCTCTGACGCTACTCCCCGCATGGATCATGAGTCGTGGATTGCCTCACTTCGGACCTGAGACGAGCTCCAGCCTAGTGCCACCGATGCCTCTGTTAGGGTATTATGCGGTCTTTTTTAGCTTAGGTGCTCTTTACTTCGACGCAGAGGACCATCGAGGCTTAGTGGGCAGACATTGGTGGCTGATCTTGCCAGTTGCGCTAGTCTTGGTGTTCCCGGCGGGCTTAAGTTTGACCTACCGGACCACATCCCCTTCTCTATTAGCGGTCTTTTTGCAGGTCCTTTATGCTTGGCTGATGTGCTTTGGTTTGATGGGACTTTGTCGTGCCTTTTTGCACAAGGAACGACCTTGGTTACGATACCTCTCGGACGCTTCTTATTGGATGTATCTGGCACATCTGCCGCTGGTGGTAGCAGCACAGCAGAGATTCCAAGCTCTGAACATGAACGCTGGGGTGAAATTTGTACTCATTACCGCCGGCACGATAGTGATCCTACTGTTGAGCTACTGGATGATAGTCCGCCCTACCTGGCTCGGCAGGCTGCTGAATGGCACCGGTTCTACCAAGAAAGAGTGAGCCAAAGCTCAAAATTCACCTCGGAGAAGATCGAGATGAGTTAACAAAGTTGCACCCGGCCCTATTCTTGCTCATCTCGACAGTTCTTACTTACTAAACCTCTCAAAAACTCCATGCCAGTCGCTACTCCTGCCCAATATCGTGCCATGCTAGACGCCGCCCAAAAAGGTGGCTACGCCTACCCAGCCATCAATGTGACCTCACTGCCCACGATTAATGGCGCGCTGAAAGCTTTTGCAGAAAGCAAGTCAGACGGCATTATCCAGGTCTCCACTGGTGGTGGTGAATTCGCCTCCGGCACAGCGGTGAAAGACATGGCACTGGGAGCGATCGTGCTGGCCGAGGCTGTGCACACCTTGGCGGCTAAGTACGATGTGCTCGTGGCCCTACACACCGACCACTGCCACCCCAAAAATGTGGAGAAATTCCTCAAGCCCCTGCTAGCCGCCACCAAGGCGCGCCGCGACGCTGGCCAAGGTAATCTGTTCAACTCCCACATGTTCGACGGCTCCGAACTGAGCCTGGAGGAAAACATCAAAGTCTCCAAAGAACTTCTCAAGGAGTGCGCTGCCCTAGACATCATCTTGGAAGTCGAGGCGGGCGTCGTCGGTGGAGAAGAAGACGGACACGATACCTCCGGGGTATCGAACGAGAAGCTCTACACGACTCCGGAAGACATGCTAGCCGTCTATGAGGCGCTGAATGGCATCGGTCGCTTCATGTTTGCAGCGACCTTCGGCAACGTACACGGCGCTTACAAGCCTGGTGCGGTGAAGCTAAAGCCCACTATTTTGCGTGATGGCCAAGCCGCCGTGACCGGCAAATATGGCCAGCAAGCAGAGATGGATCTTGTCTTCCACGGAGGCTCCGGCACACCGCTGGAAGAGATCCGCGAGACCCTAGATTATGGCGTCATCAAGATGAACATCGACACTGACACCCAGTATGCTTTTACCCGTCCTATCGTAGCTCACATGATGAAAAACTATGACGGCGTCCTGAAGATTGACGGCGAAGTTGGCGATAAGAAGGCCTACGACCCACGCGCCTACCTGAAAAAGGGTGAACAGGGTCTTTGCGAGCGCATGAAGGAAGCCTGCAATGATCTCCTGAGCACCGGCAAAACGATCTTTGGCACGGTCTAAACCATTCGCCTGAGAGCAAAAACATTTAAACCGGAGCCACTGTGAAGAACAGGGCTCCGGTTTTTTCATATTAAGCAAACCTTTATCGGTTTTTGCGGATAAGCCGGCAACGTTTGCCTGTTTTACGCATCCGATCGCAAGCTCTGCAGAAGGAACTGAAGAAGTGTTAACTAAAGAACCAGTTTTTCACACGGAGCCTTTTGGCACTTCACGAGTCTCTAACGGGCTACCTTAAAAGTTTAGAATGATGAAGTATGTCACAAAACGCTCACTTCAAGCACCTTAAATAACGATTCACGCATTTGAGAAATTCTATTCCCAGCGACAAAAAAGCCTAGTTAACCGGCCAAAAAGTGACAAAATCGAAACGTTCCACAGTGGATTTCATACCGTTCCACAGCGTAGAGCGGCTTGATTGCAGCTGGCGATCATCAGTTTGCCAGCGAGGCCAAAGGTTCCATTTGCAGATTTACAAGCCATCACGAAAAGCATTGTGAATAACTTGTGAAAAGCTGCGGAAAAAGTCCCTCACATTTGGGAAAATCTGCGAGAATCTCAGATCAAACTCAAATCAATGGCTGAACGACGTCTCCGTTCCTTTTGTGTCATGCTCTGAGTTGAATGGAACGAACGCTTACAAAGCATGGAAAATCCCAATCTTCTGCAAGACCACGAATCATTGCCCTAGAAAAAGCATGCTGAATTTTGTCCAAAAATCGTTTCTCGCAGCCTATGACTTGTGCGCATGAATCCAGCCGACCGCACGACTCTTTTTTTGGAGCTTTTGACCCAACATGAGCGAGCCCTTTCGCTCTATGTGCACAGTCTGGTGCCAGGTGATGCTGCCGCTGAGGACATTTTGCAGCAGACAAAGATGATCTTGTGGAAGCATTTCGACGATTTCGTGATCGGCACTCATTTCCTGGCCTGGGCACGAAAAGCCGCTTTTCACCAAATTTTGACCCATCGCCGCCAAAAAAAGCGTGGGCATTTACCCTTGGACGAAGTTGCGCTCGAAAGTCTAGCTGCTGCTGTGTCAGAACTCTCGGTAGACATCTCCGAACGCCGCGAAGCTCTGCGTGGCTGCATGAGCCGTCTACCGATCGAGCATCGGCAGCTCATCCAATTGCGGTATTTTGACGATCTCGAGATCGACCAAGTCGCCAACCGCCTGAAACGCACCCCTGCAGCCGTTTATCGCGCCCTAAGCCGCGTGCGCATGACCTTGATGGAATGTGTGGAACGGCAGCTAGCCGCTGAGAGTCATGCATGATCCGCCGCTACCCTGAATCTTTATGAATCCGAAAGAAAAATGGCAATTGCTTGAGCTCTGGGAGCTAGCCCGTGAAGGAGCGCTTTCAGAAGAAGCTTCTAGCAGGCTGAGCCAGATCATCCAAAACGATCCTGAATCTCGACGCATCCTAGCCCAGGCCGCTCTTTTGGATGCTGAGGTCCAGCACCTAGATGCGCGGGAGATTATGCAAGCAACAACTCCGCCACCTATATCAGATAGACGGACAGTGTCCTGGCGATGGCATCTCGTGACTGGAGCCATGGCCGCAGCGATCGCGACGGCTGCTCTAGCGCTTTTTGACCAAAGTCCGGCACCTGCGGCGATCCTGGCGAAGGCCAAGAACTGCAAGTGGGGGAGCAGCGCCCTGCCGACCCTGGAGGGGTCCAATCTGCTGCCGGGCACGCTCGATCTGCTGGAGGGCATGGCCACGCTGCGCTTCAAAAGCGGAGCTGAAGTCATCCTAGAAGCGCCTGTTTGTCTAGAGGTGCTCTCTAGCATGGAGTGTCGGGTGAAAAAAGGCACCGTCGTGGCCGAGGTACCACCGCAGGCTCAAGGTTTCACCATCATCACCCCCGAGACACGCATCGTTGACTGGGGCACGCGGTTTGGCGTTAGCGCCGCTGAAGATGGAAAATGCTTGGTGCACGTCATCGAAGGACTCGTCGAAGTACAGCGTGATGGGGAAAGCGTGGCACGGGAATTGAGAGCCGGACAGCGTGTGGACTACGGTGGCTTTATGGCGGGTGCGACGAATCCTGATGTAGATCGTGATGATCAGCCTGAGCCAGGCCGCTGGCTCCCTGACCCGTTGCGCGATCTGGGAGATGGCTGGCAGGCCGTCACCACTGGCTATGGAGAAGGCAGGGATACGTGGATTCAGTCCAACCCCACCATTCAGGCGACCGGTCGTGAGTCCTTCCTCCGCGTCAAGCACAGCAGCCATGACAGCAAACTGGACCGCAAGGCCTACATCGCCTTCGATTTGCAACGCTTCAAAGGACACCCCATTCTGGATGCTGAACTAGAACTGCATATCGAGCCCTCCGAGCTAGGCTTTGCCTCCTTGGTTCCCGATGCCACTTTTGTCATCCATGCCCTGGTGGATGAAAGCCAAGATCAATGGCCTGAAGACGGCCTCTCCTGGAAGCAGGCTCCTGCCCACGATTCAAAACCGGAATGCCGCACCGCGCCGATTGCCACACAGACATTACAGATCGGAGAGTTCGTGGTTCCACAGGGTACAACCCGTGGAGCCTTCACCGTAGGCGGGAAAACTTTGGCCGAAGTACTGCGCCGAGACAGCAACGGAATGGTGACCTTCATCATCTGCCGCAAAACCGATGAAACCGCCCGAAATGGGCTGGCGCATGCCTTTGCTAGCCGTGAAAACACCAAAAACACCCCGCCAACACTGCGCGTGAGGTTAAAAAATGAAGGTGTGAAGTGACGGAAAAACCGCTTGCTGCCCCTCACTTCGCTCCTAACATGCGCGCCCTTCCGCCCAGCTCCGCTGGAAAGAAGATCTTCAGCTAACCTCAACCCAGCAGGTTTTCCGGATCAAGACTTACCGTCTTGAGCATGCATCCGCTGAACGCATGTGCGGAACTCCAGCATTCTCTAAAACACTACATGTCCCAAATCCTCGCCGAACTCGTCGAAGCAGGTGTCCATTTTGGCCACCAAACCAAGCGCTGGAACCCCAAGATGAAGCAATTCATCCTCGATTCCCGCAATCAGATCCACATTCTGAATGTGGAAGAGACCGTCAAACAGGTCGAAGTCGCAGCCGCTTTCCTGTCCGAACTCGCACGCAAAGGCCGCCGCATGCTTTTTGTGGGCTGCAAACGCCAAGCTCAAGAAGCCATCCGCGAGGCTGCTGAAGCCTGCGGTCAATTTTATGTCAATCACCGCTGGCTGGGTGGCACCCTGACTAACCTGGAAACGATCCGCAAGAGCGTGGCCCGCCTCAACTACCTTGAAGAGATCGAGAAGAAGCCAGAGTTCAAGGCGATGTCCAAGAAGGAACTGGCCTCTCTAAACCGCGAGCGCATCAAGCTGGAGCGCAACCTTCGTGGCGTGCGTGGCATGGAAAAATTCCCTGACGCCGTGATCATCGTGGACAGCGCACGTGAGCATATCGCCGTTAATGAAGCCCGCCGCCTGCGTATCCCGATCGTGGCCCTGGTGGACACCAACGCTGATCCTGATCTGATCGACTACCCCATCGCCGCTAATGACGACGCCATCCGCTCGATCCGAATCATTCTTCAGAAACTGATCGACCCCGTCATCGCAGCTTCACCACAGAAGTAAATTTCTTACCCCTTCCTCATTTACCATGGCAGAAATCACCGCAAAACTCGTCCAGACTCTCCGCGAAAAAACAAACGCGGGCATGATGGAGTGCAAATCCGCTCTCAAAGAAGCTGATGGCGACCTCGAGAAAGCCGAAACCATCCTTCGCAAGAAGGGTATCACCAAGGCTGAGAAAAAAGCTGACCGCCAGACCAAAGAAGGCATCGTCGCTAGCTACATCCACATGGCGGGCCGTATTGGTGTGCTGATCGAAGTGAACTGCGAGACCGACTTCGTCGCGAAGAACGAAAACTTCCAGGCCTTCGTTCGCGATGTCTCGCTGCACATCGCAGCAGCCTCCCCCAAATACATCCAACGTGAGGACGTGCCTGAAGCCCTGATCTCCAAAGAGCGCGAAATCGCCGCTGAACAGGTCAAAGGCAAGCCCGCCGAGATCGTCGAAAAAATTGTTAGCGGCAAGATCGACAAAATCTTTGCTGAACAGTGCCTTCTCGATCAGGCCTTTATCAAGAATCCTGATCTGACGATCCGTGATCTGGTGAAGAGCAAGATCGCCGAACTCGGCGAAAACTTGGTGATTCGCCGGTTCGTTCGCTACGCCGTAGGTGAAGAAATCTGAATCTGAGTTTCTGATTCATTCCTGGGGAGCGGACCATGGGTGTCCGCTCCCTTTTTTGTGCCCATTTGAAGTAGCCCTTTCATTGACGCTCCCCTTCCGTGGACCTAAACGTACACTCAAGCAAAGCATCAGGTAGAATTGTGCCTGAACTTCCTCTCCGCTAAAATCCCCCTGAATCCATTCTCATGAAGTGCGACGTCTGTGCGAGCGAAGCCACGGTTTTTCTGACCCAAATCATCAACGGGCAGATGACTACTGTGAATCTCTGTGACGCTTGCTCCAAAGCCAAAGGTGTGACCGATGAAACAGGTTTTGGACTGGCTGAAGCCTTCCTCAGTGGCAGCATTCCTGAAGCACCCAATACTGCCGAAGCCATTTGCCAGACTTGTGGGTTCACGGCCTCTCAATTGAAAAAAATCGGACGCATGGGCTGCCCCGATTGCTACAGCACCTTCCGAGACGGCCTGGATAACCTTCTAAAAACCATGCACAAAGGCACAAGGCATATTGGCAAAATCCCTGCCAATTGGCAAACCACAGCGCCCGAATCAAGTCCTGAACGAATGGATCAGGTGAGTTCACAACCCACCAAGAAAAAAATCGCCTCGGTGACTGAACCTGAAGCAACAGAGCCTAGCTTGGCAACATTGAAGAAACAGCTCGAAACTGCCGTCAGCGAGGAGCGCTATGAAGAAGCGGCGATCATCAAACGAGAAATCGACCGTCTCCAGGAGATCGATAAAGCTTAACTATCAGCGTGTTGCGTCAGCTTCCCTTCCTTTGCCTATCCCATGCAATTCACCTCATTGATCAACCATCCCGCCGACTGGATGCAGGGCAGCGGCCCTCATTCGGACGTGGTCATGACCTCACGGGTTCGGTTGGCACGTAACCTTCGTGGCTTCCCCTTCCCCGGCTACAGCCAGGAAAAACAGCGTTTGGAACTTCTAAAACTAGCCAAACCTGTAGTCGAGTCACTCTCTGAAATGGAAGATGCCTACAGTGAGGACTACGTGAGCCTCACGAAGATTCGCAAGCAGGTATTGGTCGAGCGGCATCTTATCAGTCGTGAACATGCGGCTCGGGCCGCAGGTTGTGCCGTGATCATTGATGCACGGCAAAACCTCTCGATCATGATCAATGAGGAGGATCATTTTCGCATTCAGGGAATCCGTGCTGGCTTGGATCTGCTGAACGCCTGGAGCCTTGTGGATCGTGTCGATAACGAACTCGAAGCTCATTTGCCTTACGCTTACGACAAAGAGTTGGGCTACCTGACTGCGTGCCCGACCAATGTTGGCACCGGCATGAGAGCCTCAGTCATGCTACACCTGCCTGCACTCGCTTTAACCGAACAAATCAACCCCGTCATCAAAGCTGTCGGCAAAATCGGGCTCGCTGTTCGCGGCCTCTACGGGGAAGGCACTGATGCACTGGGCAATCTCTTTCAGATCTCAAACCAACATACGCTTGGGGAGAAAGAACATGACATCATAGCCTCCATCGAGCGAGTGATTGAACGAGTCGTCAGTTCCGAACTGAATGCGCGTCAGAAGCTATTGGAAGACAATCCTATCATGCTTCGTGACCAAGTCGGAAGAGCCTACGCGATCCTGCGCCACGCTCATATCCTTAGCTCTAAGGAAACGCTCAATCTGCTCTCCCTCCTGCGTCTCGGAGCCGACTTGGATATTGTGCCTGATTGTGACCGCAGCGTACTCGACCTCCTGCTCATGGAGATTCAGCCGGCTCATTTGCAGCTCCGGGCAGGCATCGAGCTCAATGCTGAAGATAGAGACATGCGCAGGGCCTTGCTCACCCGCTCACGTTTGCGTGATATCCCTAGCCCGATCGACCCACCTTCAGATGACCAGAAAGATGGCGACTCCTGACTGCGCATGAGTCTCTCTTCTATCCGAAGTTTTGCGCCTAAAAAGCCCGTCCAAACTTGATTTTTAGCCTTGTCGTTAGGGGCATCAATCCGCAGACTAAATTTTCTCTCCAAACCATTGTGGCCATGAACCTGTCGCTGAATTCCATCCTCTATCCCGTACTGCTTTTTTCGGTGCCACTCACCATCCAGGCAGAAGTCCGCAAATGGACAAGCAAGGCTGGCACTTCATTGGAAGCAGAAATGACTGGCGTAGACATCGCCGCGCGCACCATCACACTAAAAAAAGCAGATGGCTCACCTCTGACCATCCCGATTGATGCGCTTTCTGATGCAGACAAAGCCTTTGCCGCTGCGGAATGGAAAAAAATGCAAACGGTGCCAGCCACCGCGGCCACACCAGCAGCTTCGACAACTCCAGCAACAACGCCCCCAGCTGCCCCTGCACCTACTGCACCAGCGGCAGCACCTGGCCGCCCTGCACCACCTCGCCCCGCACTGACCATTCTGCCCGCCAAAAGCTTCAAAGCTCCCAATAGCGCAGATTACCTATCAAAAATCCTCAAAACACGGCCTCGTCTGATTCATGCTGAACCAGGCTGGGCCAAGCTAAAAAGCTACATCGCCTCTGATCCTGTCTTTGCAAAGATGCTGGCCAACTTGAAGTCAGCAGGTGAAAAGCTACTGGAAACCCCTGAACTTACTCGCGTCTTTGGTGAACAGCGGGGCACGGTCACCCCAGGCTCCAAAGCTTTGTATCGCATAGCCACTCTCGGAGCGCTCAAATTTTTAGATGGTGATCCACGCTGGGAAGAAAGAGCCGTGCGTGAAATGATTGCCATCACTGACCCTGCAACATTCCAGAACTGGTATGTCGATGAGCCTGAAGTTACCGCTGACTTCCTCATCGCAGCCTCGCTGGGCTATGACTACTTCCGCAATGCTTTTACCGCGAAACAGCTCAGCGATATAAAAATCTACATGGTGCAAAAAGGAATCGATGCCCTGGCTGCTCGGCTCAAAGGTGACCCCATACCGCAAACGGCACGCGGCCAATCCGCAGGTGCAGAATCCGCGCCGAAACCCAAAGCGGCACCGGCAAAAGCCAATGGCAAGAAACAGGATGATGCTGAAGCCGATGCTGAGCATATGATTATAGCTTCGGCATTGATCATGTCAGCCATCTGCCTAGTCGATGATGATCCTTCAGCTGCCCGCCAAGCGATTGATGGTGCTGCCAAAATCTTCGGCAAGGGCATGACTCACTTCGCACCTGCTGGCATCTGGCCTGAAGGCATGGAAGCTGGAGAAGAAGTCTTGGATTACGCCATCTTGGTCATGCAAACCCTGAAAAGCAACATGGGTGGAGACTTCGGGTTCAGCCTATTAGAGGGCATTCCCCAGGCTGGTTTGGCGCGCTTGCATCTGGTGGGCCCCACGGGGTCTTTGTTCAACTATGGAGATTCAGCCGCTCAGAACCTATCGCGTCCATGGGTGAGCACTTGGCTAGCAGGACAGCACGGTAACTTTGGCCAAAAAGCACTTACGCCTGGATCTGTCCCTGGGGCCGAAAGCGCCTTCTTGAACCTCGCCGGGCATGTCATGTATTACAATGAGCACGCTGCAGGAGATGGCAAAGCGGACACCTTGGACTATGGTTTTGTCGGTGGCCAGCTCGCCACTCTGCGCAGTGCTTGGGATCGAAACGCGCTCTATGTCGCCATGAAAGGCGGTGACAACAACATCCCGACAGCACAACTAGATCTGGGCAGCTTTATCTTGGATGCCGCTGGAAAAAGATGGGCCATCGAACTCGGGGTCGAAAGTGATCGTGCTCCAGGCTTTGATCCCAAAGCCAGCGATCGCTCCAAACGCTATCAGCTTTATGTCGAAGGCACCCCCGGCCAGAACACACTGGAAATTGGCCAAGAAGAGGAGGCACCTGCCGCCAAGAAAGGTTCACCTCCTCCGAATCCTGTCATCAGCACGAATCAATCCTTCGACGCCAAAGCTCAGGCCCTATTTGTCAAAAGCACCTCAGAAGCTGGAATAGCCGCTTTTGATCTCAAAGAAGCTTATTCCAAGGCCACCAAAGAAGCCATTCGAGGCATCATGCTGGTTCGTGGCCCCAAACCTTACATCGTCATTCAGGATGACCTAATGATCAAAAACAACACTCCAGTCACTTGGAAAATGCACACCCGTGCAGAAATCAGCGTTGATGGGAAATCCGCTACCTTAACCGACAAAGAGCAGAAACTCCATGCTGTGATTCTGTCGCCTGCTAACGCAACCTTCAGCACCGCAGAGCCACCTGAGCCTGCTAACGAACAGATGAAAAAGCTGACGGGCATTCATGTTCTCAAAGTGAATGTAGCAGAGGGCAAAGGGCCTCAGACCATTAGCATCGCCTTTGCTCCTGGCGAACCACCACCACCTCATGCCGTGAAACCCATCGCAGAATGGGTTGGTAAAAAGTAATCGACCAGCCATTAAGCAGGAAGCGAGGATCGAGCCTAAATCGGAAATGACGCCGGTGCAGTCTTTGCCAAACGCAATGCACCTTCCTTTCGAGTGCCAGCCAACCATGTCACAGCCACCTTCACCTCCCGAAATCACCAAACTGAGTGAGCTAAGCCCACATCAAAGACGCTCAGGAATCGCTGCATGGCTTGGTTGGCTCTTTGATGGCCTCGACATGCACATTTACACATTGGTCGCCACACCCTTTGTAGCGGCTTTATTGATTCATGATGGTCTGATCCCAGAGCCAAAAGATGTGGACACAAAAGCCTCCATCATTCAAGCAGCCTTTCTGGTCGGATGGGCGCTTGGCGGTGGTTTCTTTGGCAGACTTGGCGACGTACTGGGGCGCAGCCGCACCCTAGTGCTAACCATCTTATTCTATGCTGGTTTCACAGGTTTGTCTGCCTTCTGCACCGAATGGTGGCACCTCCTCATCTGTCGTTTTCTCTCCGCACTAGGTATCGGCGGTGAATGGGCCGTGGGAGCTTCCCTTCTTTCTGAAACCTGGCCTAAACATTGGCGTCCATGGATTGCAGCGACCCTTCAGACTGCAGTCAACATGGGCGTCCTCTTGGCCTGTGCCGCAGGAGCAACCTTTGCCTGGATCGTCAGTCAAGGGTGGATGACCGAAGCCATGAGCCACCGAATCGTCTTCCTGGTCGGTATTCTACCAGCCCTGCTCACGCTATGGATACGCAAAGCTGTACCCGAAACCGAAGAATGGTCCGAAGCAGCAACCAAACGGAAACCACCTCAGATTCGTGAGTTATTCGGCCCTGAAGTGGCAAGCACCACCTGGAGAGTTCTGGTCATCTGCGCCGTTTCCCTGACCGCGCACTGGGCCTTTATGTTTTGGCAGCAAAGTCTCATCCGTGCTTTACCAGAAGTGAAAGCACTACCCGGCATCGAACAGACTCGCGCTGTGGTTGAAGCCTTGGTTTGGATCATGTGTGGGTCGATTATTGGCAATTACATAGCAGGGCTCTTTGCCAAAATTTGGGGTTACCGATTCGCCATCGTTATCATGCTTTTGGGCTATGCAGCGGCCATGCTAGCTGCCTTTCACAGCGCATCCGCGTGGACTCATGAGCAAATTCTGATCTGGTACGCGGTGATCGGTCTCTGCCAGGGCGTCTTTGGACTTTTTACGATGTGCCTACCACCGCTATTCCCCACCTTATTGCGCACCACAGGAGCAGGTTTTTGCTACAACATCGGTCGAATTTTCGCAGCAATCGGCACTGTAGTCTTCAAGCTTTATGTGCCCGTCGGGAATTACCACCAGGCCTTGTATCTCGCCGGTTGGCTATTCATTCCCGCTGCCGCAATTGCCCTGCTTTTACCTGAGGAAAAAGAAGTGAGCCTTTGACCCGCCGTCTTCAATCTCTGGCTTTCAGGACACCTACCATATCCAATCGACGCAACATTCTGCCCACAACAGCAAAACAGGCTAGCGCTGCACCTAAGACCACGAGGATCGCAATGCTGTAAGTTTGATCACTGATGGTCAATGGCAGACGAACTGTTTCTGTCCTGACTTGGGTGATGATCCACATGGCCAAGCCCTTGCCAAATAACAAACCAAGAGGAAGTGCCAGCGCGACCAACAGGGTTAGTTCTCCCAACAATACCGCTGCGACTTCGCGTTGGGTAAAACCAACAACGCGAAGAGTGGCCAAATCTCTTCCCCGCTCACTCAAAGCGATGCGGGCACTATTATAAACGACACCAAAGGCAACAATCACAGCCAGCGATAAGTAAAGCCTCTGCAAGATGCCAATGCTCTCACCAGTCGTGCTTCGAAATGCAGCTAACTGATCCTTCTTCACCAACGTCGTGGCTAGCCTTGGCGTAGCTTTCACCTTCGCCATGAACTGCTCCCACTGGTTTTGATCTACTCGAAGATAGGCACCACTTACATTTTCTGCTTCCTGCATCACACGTCGCAAGGCCTGAATGTCCATAAAAGCAGAAACCCCGGAGAAGTCTTCGATCAGCCCACGCACAGGCAACTTCAAAACAGGTCTTTTTCCCTCCAAAACGACCACTCTGACTTCTTGCCCCGTGGTGATGCCTAACGCTTCGGCCAACGCTTTTGACATCACAAGCCCATCCTTCGGCAAGATAATGCGTCGCCCTTGGGCATAGAGCAGTCGATTCAAAATCGTGTTCTCAGGCAGACCCGTTAAAGCCAAGCGTCGTGAAAAAGGCCCATGTTCAAAGCGAGCCTGAACCGCTCTCACGGGCTCAGCTAGGGTCACTCCAGGCAAGTGCTCCAGATCATGCAATGCCTTCGCAGAACCAGGCTCAATCAGGAAAGTTACCACGTCCTGCCTTTGGGCATCATTCCATTGGTAGGTCAGCAGATAGTCGATGCTATCAGCCATGCTTCCTGGCAGCACCATGAGCCCAGTGGCCAGAGAGAGCCCTGCGACCGTGAAAGCAGATTGCCATGGACGACGCTCAATATTTCGAAGTGCCATACGCCAAGCTGGACTCAGCCACTTCGCCAAGCCTGCCCGTTCCAGCAGGCTCGGTTTATAGCTAGCAGGCGGCTCAGGGCGCATTGCCTCAGCAGGCGGCAACTTCACAGCCATCCAAACCACACTCAAAACACCAACCAAACAAGCGATGGCACTCACGATGAGCGCAACAGCCACCGAACTGTAATCCATAACGAACTCCAGAGACGGAAATCGAAAGAACAAATGATATAGCTCCAAGAGCCCTCCACCCATGTATCGACCAGCCAAACCACCTAGGCATGATCCAATGATAACGATGACAAACGCAAATCCTAAGTAGTGCCTACCAACCTGCCATGAAGAATAACCGAGCGCTGTCAGTTGAGCAATTTGCTCTCGTTGCAAGCGCACAAGCCGAGCTAGAACCGCATTAACCATGAATGCAGCAACGCTCAAAAACACCACGGGATAAGCCACCGAAAGAGCACGAAGCACCGTCAATTCGTCATTCAACCTCTTGGCACTGCTATGATCACTCCGAGTGATCGCCCCCGCAGCCCCATAAACGCTTAACATCCCATCAAGAGCAGAAAGAACAGAACCAGGCTCAGCTCCAGGGGCGAGATCCGCACAAAAATCATTGAAGGCACCGTCCATGTCATAGGCTGCTGATAAAGCCCGATAATTCATCCAGAAGACACCAAAGCGCTTATTGTCAGGCAGGCTTTCCCCTGCCCTTGCTTCAAAAACATATTCGGGGGACAACCCAATACCCGTAATCTCCAGAAGATCAGCTCGACCATTAATGATGGCTTGAACTCGATCCCCAGGCTTCAGTCCGTTTGCCTCTGCAAATGCTTCACTCACAACCGCTTCTCGTCTTGCATCAGGCTGAGGCATTCTGCCACGACGTAGGAAAAGTTGATTTAAGATCGCTTGTCCGCCATCCTCTGGTAGAGAAACCAACTGGCCCGAACAAGGAACCGAAACCCCAGGCAAATCTAACACTGCTGCTTGAATCACCCTAAGTTCCAAAGCTGCAATTCCTGGAATCTGCATCATTCGATCTCTCAGCGACAGAGGTGCTCGTTTCAAAGTTCCAAACACATCTGCCATTCGATGTGATTGATAGTATACATCTCGTGTCTGCTCTAAGGTAAGCAGCAAGCTTCGCGTCATAATCATCATGGCCAATCCACAGGCCATGACCAACGACACCGCTAGCACTTGGCCTTTCATACGGCCCAAATCGCGCAGCAACTTCAAATCAAGCGGTGTCAGCATCAGCGACTATGGACTGCCGTTTCCTTTTGTAAATCTGACCTCAATATCAGGAAAACTCTTTGCCCACTTTTTCCCAGCTTCTTCCCCCAAAACACACATAGCCGTAGCCAAGGCATCGCTCGTCGCACAATCTCCAGCGATGACACTGCATGCGATACGCTGGGTCAATCCTAAACCCGTTCGCGGAGATATGATGTGAGAGTAGCGAATGCCTTCGATCTCAACAAACTGATAAAGGTCTCCCGAAGTCGAGACGGCGCGTTGACGAAGTAGGATTGGAGTTTTGTGCAACTTGTCAGGCGTCAAGATGACCTCCCAACCTTCTTTTTCGGGAGGCGCTTCACCCGCAACCGTATCACCACCAGCCTGTACAATGGCTCGTGTGATACCGTATTGCTTCAAAATCTTCAAACACTCATCAGCCGCCCACCCTTTAGCGATGCCGCCAAGATCTATCAACGTGCCTGGGCTCAATGAGACCGCTTTAGCTTTGTCATTAAACTGAATGCGCTTCCAGTTCGTGGCAGCAATCGCCAAAGCCAGACGATCTTGAGGGGGCAATCGCCCAATCCGCTTGGACCTCCTCCAAAGATGACTGAGGTTACCACAAGTCGGATCAAAGGCTCCCTCCGTTAGATTAGCTAGGGTCACGGACCTTTTCAGGATCTCATAGAGAGGTTCGCTGACTGAATGTGGCATAACTGCATCTGGCGCGCACAAGCGCATCAACTCACTGGCGGGATCATAATCCGTGAATCTGGCATTAAGCTCAGCAATACGTTCATAGCACTTCTGCACAGCCTGACTCGCCTTCTGCTGCTGTTCACAATAGCAAGAGATGCGAAATGTTGTGGCCATCCCTGGCCCAGAAAAGTCATATCGATTCAGGCTTTCGTCAGCAACGATGAAGCGGCTGATCAGGAGATGAATGAGAACAAAAAAACGCATCACAAGGGAGCATGAACAACAACGTGCCTGATGTCCACGAAGACAGGCAAAAAAGCTGATAGATGCAGACTGACATTCCCCCTGCACCTGCAACACAGAGTGCTTGTAACTTGGCTGCTAACTCAACAGATCAAACCCAAGGTGGACACAGTTTTACTGAAAGATTTGTAACTCACGCTTGTTTCTATATTTGAAATTTATTTCGTATATAGAAATGACTCGCAAAGCCTCTTCTCCCCGCAAAAGCACCTCTCCTGTTCAAGATTCCGGCTTCAGCACGCCCAGCTTAGATCGTGCTCTCGCGGTGCTAAGGTGTCTCGGGAGCACTTCGGGCGGATTGACACTTTCGGAGATTGCGGAGCAGCTGGGTCTGTCGGTGAACTTTGTGTATCGCGTCACGCAGTCCTTGGTGGCGCATGGGTATGTGATGCGGGATGCGGAGAAGCGGTTCAGCATAGGTAGGCAGATGCTGGCTCTGTGCCAGCCGGTGGTGGATGATGTGCCTCTGGCGGCGGCCGCCCTGCCTGCGATGCGCTGGCTGAGCGAGCAGACGGGAGAGGCGGCGCATCTGGGCATCATCAGTGGCCATGAAGGCATTGTGCTGGAGCGCGTGATCGGGAAGGCGTTGATCAAGTTTTACGTGGAGCGCGGCACGCGTTTCCCGCTGCACACGAGCGGTCCGGGCAAGGTGATGCTGGCCTTCATGCCGGAGGCGGAGCGGGATGAAATCATCGCGGGCATGAAGTTCGAGCGCTTCCAGCCATGGACGATTTCGAATCGCAAAGACTTCCTCAAATGCCTCGACGACGTGCGGAAGAAAGGCTGGGCCGTGGATGCGGGCGAGCACTTGGAGGGTCATCATTGCCTCGGCGCTCCCATTCTCGACGCGGAAGGCAATGCCATCGCTAGCCTGTGGATCTCGGGACCTAGCCAGCGGCTGTCAGAGGAGCGGCTCGTGAAGCTCGCTCCGGTGGTGAAAAAAGCAGGCGCGATGGCCTCGACCGCACTCAACCCTGCCCACGCAAAAGCATGAAATCACTGATTCGTTCGATTTCTGGGCCGTTTCTGGCGCTGCCCACCCTTGCCACGGCGGCGGAGCCCGATGGCGTGGCGTTCTTTGAATCACGCATCCGGCCGGTGCTGGTGATGCACTGCTACGAATGCCACAGCGCGGAGAAGACCAAGAGTGGCCTGCGGCTGGACTATCGCGGCGGTTTTAGAAAGGGCGGCGAAAGTGGTGCGCTGGTGAATGCGAGTGCGCCGGACAAGAGCCTGCTTCTTCAAGCCATTCGCCACGATTCAAAGGACCTGAAAATGCCGAAGGGGGCCGACAAGCTGCCCGATGGTGTGATCGCTGATCTCACACGCTGGGTGCGCATGGGCCTGCCAGGTTTGTCGGAAAATCCGCCGAGCGCCCAAGCCGCTGCTACCGAAGAATGGCAGGCCAAACTGGCCAAGCGTCGCACTCACTGGGCCTGGCAGCCGGTGCGAAAGCCAACCGTGCCGTCGCTGGCGGCGCATCTAGTGGACAGTTTTCTCATGGCGAAGATGCAAGAGAAAGGCCTGGAACCCGCCGCACCGGCAGCGCCTGCTGCCTTCTTACGCAGGCTGAAATTCGCGTTGGTGGGCCTGCCGCCGACGGAGGAGGAGATGGAGAGTTTTGTTCGAGATATGGCCGAAGGTTCGGCCGGAAATTCTCAAATCGAATCCCTCATCGACCGGCTTCTCCAGAGCCCGCAGTTCGGTGAGCACTGGGCCGCGTATTGGCTGGATTTGATGCGCTTTGGTGAGACGGGCGGCTATGTACGCGATTACCCGATCCCGCAGGCCTGGCGTTATCGCGACTATGTGATCCGTGCCTTCAATGCGGATGTGCCGTATGACCGTTTCGTGCAGGAGCATGTGGCGGGCGACCTGCTTCCGCCGCGAATGAATGCTTCGATGAAGATCAATGAGTCACCGCTCGGCACGGGCTTCATGCGACTGATGGAGGTTTCCTCGACGGCTTCGGACGTGGCGCTGGAGGAAGCGCAGATTGTGGAAAACCAGATCGACACGCTGGCGAAGGCTTTTCAGGGCCTCACCGTTTCCTGCGCCCGATGCCACGATCACAAGTTCGATGCGATCTCCACGGCGGATTACTATGCGCTCTTTGGGACACTCGCCAGCTCGCGGCAGAGCCAGGTGATCATCGATGCCCCGGAGGTGAAGGACAACGGGATGAAGGCGATGCAATCCGCCAAGCAGCAGATGAAGGAGCGCCTGCTCACGCTATGGAAAGATGATTTGCGAACTCAGAGCGCAGCATTGCAAACATGGCTGCAAGCCGGACCAGGCAACAAGCCAGATAAGACGACCTTTTGGGGCCGCGTGCTACTGCGGGAGAAAGTGGATCGCGCTGACCCGGGGCACCTTTTCACAAGCATCGCCCGAATGCCTGCGAACGAACGTTTGGAAAAAGCGGCCTCTTCATGGCTCAACGAGCAACGACATGAGTCCAAAGCTCGGGAGGAGCGGAACCGGAGCAAGTTCAAGACCACGGCGGATTTTCGCGAGAGCGATGCTGGCTGGTTCCTCTCGGGTGTGCAGCCGAGCACAGTCTGGAGCCGCGGCAGTGACTTCACGCTGCTGCCGGAGGGCAAGGAGCTAGTCGATCGCTTGGTGCCTCCGGGCCTCAGTTCGGATCGTCTGACCCGCAAGCATGGCAGCATCGCTCGTTCGGCCGATTTCTCGCTCGGCACGCAGTTCGTCAGCCTTCGGGTGGCAGGCGGTTCGTCGGCGCATGTGCGACTGATTCAAAACAACTTCCAGCAGATGGAGAACATCGCTCATGCCAACAAAGTCCGGCACTTTGATTCTCGCTTTCCCACCTGGGTGACGGTGCCGGTCGGGCATCAGGCTAGCTGGCAGGGACGCCGCTCGTATTTGGAAATCCTGACCAAGGATGATGCGGCTCATTTCCGGCGATCCGATGAGGGCCACAAACCTTACGAGTTGGTGGCGAAGGACGCGACTGGCCGCTCATGGTTCGGTGTCGATCAGATCGTGGAGCACCAGACTCCAGGAGCGCCCGAGAATGAGCTGCACCTGTCGCTGCGTCTCGCGCCTGCAAGTCCAGAGTGGAATGCAGAAACTCTCGTGGCTCACTGGCGCAAGGAATGTGATGCCGCGCTGGATCGCTGGAGCCGCAATGCGGCGAACGCCGACGATGTGGACCTCTTGAACTGGCTGCTGGAACACGGCGCTCTGCGCAATCAATTGGCCCAACTGCCCGGCGACATGCAAAAGCTCGCGGAGCAGTATCGAGCGCACGAATCCGCAGTGCCGCGTTTCCAGCGTGCCTCGGCCATCGTGTCGGAGGGGACAGGTTTTGATTCGCCCGTGCATCGTCGCGGCTCGCCGGATTCGCCAGGTGAAAAGGCTCCGCGCCGTTTCCTCGAAGTCATCCACGGTGCGGAAGGTTACACCACCGGATCGCAGGCTCGGCTGGAACTGGCCCACGACCTGACTTCACCGCAAAATCCGCTCACCGCTCGCGTCATGGCGAACCGGGTGTGGCGCTGGGTCTTTGGCCAGGGACTCGTGGCCACCGTGGACAACTTTGGCGTGATGGGAGAAGCACCAAGCCATCCCGAGTTGCTCGATTACCTCGCCACTTATCTCGTCGAGCATGATTGGTCGGTGAAAGCTTTGATTCGTCATCTCGTGACGAGCCGGGCTTTCCAGGCGCAAAGCATCGCCTCAGCAAAGGCGCAGCAGGTGGACCCTGCGAATCGACTTCTCTCGCACATGCCAGTGCAGCGCCTTCGGGCCGAGGCGGTGCGCGATTCTATCCTCGCTGTCTCCGGCACGCTGGATCAAACGATGTTTGGCTACACCGGCCCGGCGAACCAGAGCGAGAGCGCTGCCGTAGCCAATCCGAAGCTGAGGCGTGGTGTTTACCAATACATCCGACGCGAGGCGCTTGATCACATGATGATCATGTTTGATGCGCCGGAGCCATCCCGCACGCAGGGCGACCGCGAGACCAGCAGCGTGCCGGGGCAGTCGCTGCTCATGCTGAACAGCGCTCTGGTCCACGAGCAAGCCACCGCCTGGGCCGCGAAGGACATGAAGCTCCGCAAAGGATA
>JBIKYV010000056.1:0-20827 GCA_044355075.1 Prosthecobacter sp. | reverse complement strand
CGCATGTCAGAGGGTTGTGGGGGGGGACGGTGGGAGAGCGGGGAGATAGGTTTCAGCATGAGGTGCTGCAACCTGAAATTACCCTAACCTACTAACTCACGCTAAAATACATTCGCAATTCGTTCACTGATCTTCTTCGGCAAGCTTGGCAGCTTCACGCTTGAGGATGCGTCCCACGCGGTGTTTGGCCAGATAAACCTGCGCGGCGTTGACACCGAGTTCTTTTTTGACGCGCTCGGGGCTCCAGCCTTTGAGAACATAGCAGGAGAAGATCTGGAATTGACGCGGGGAAACTAGTGCACGGACGCGGCGGAGGGCGATGTCCATGACCTGATCTTGCCACTCTTTGTCCCACAGCTTCTCAAGAGCCATGCCGTTTGGGTCTGCGCAGCGTTCGATGGGGGCGGTGCGGCGTTCTTCGGTCTCGTCAAAGTGAAGGTTAGCCTCGCGGCTCTGTTGTTTTTTGCGCCGACGAAACTGATCGAGGATGCGCCAGCGTGCCTGATTGAGTAGGAAGGATTTGAAAGAGCCGAGGCTGGTATCGAACTTTTTCTTTTGTAGGTTTTTGGCTACGCCAATGAAGGTTTCTTGCACGACATCGTTGGCTTCATCGTCACTAAGGCCTGATTTGCGTGCGACGTGGAAGACGAAGCCGGAGTAGGTGCGGTAGAATTCATCCCAACTGGACCAGTCGGACCAGTTGTCGAGGCGCTCAATGAGCGTCTTTCGCGTCGGAATGCCACCGGAGGCTTCTTTGACGATGTCTTCGGGAATATCTTTGGGGATGTCGTCCTCCATAGGGTCAGTTAGGAAGTCTAGGCGGGCTTTTCTCAGCTGGCAATGCCTGCCTGGGGTGAAGAGGAGGGAAGGGGATGGCCAAGTGCGTGCAAATGAGTCGCCAAGGCCTCCATGGGCAGACCCATGATGTTTGTCCAGGAGCCTTCGTGATGGTCGATGATCATGTCTCCATGCTCCTGGATGCCGTAGGCTCCGGCTTTGTCGAGTGGGTTCACGAGGCGGTGGTATGCGTGGATGATATCATCCGACATGGTTTTGAAAAAAACACGTGAGATGACATGAAAGCCAGTGCCAGCGTGGCCGCCCTGCCAAGACAGCCAAACGCCAGTGCAGACTTCATGGCTGCGCCCGGAGAGGCGACGAAGCATGGCGCTGGCTTCTCCAAGTGTGCTGGGTTTGCCCAGCGGTTCACCATCCAGATAGACCAAGGTATCTGCGCCGAGGGCGAGATGCTGGGGGCGTAGATGAGCGGCTGCGCTAGCCTTTCGGCGGGCATTTTCTACCGTGAGGGCTTCTGGGGAAAGGTTGGGGTCGTGGGCTTCTTCGACTTCAGGGATGAGCAGTTCAAATCCATAACCAGCCTGGCTCAGTAGCTGGGAGCGACGTGGTGAGCCAGAGGCGAGTAGAAGTGGGCGGCTGCCCGGTGCGGAGTGAGTGTTGGCCATGATTAGCTCCCCATGTCTTCAATCATGAGAACTTCATCGGCACGCAGCATGGCCTCACGGTTTTGGTAGGTATGGTAGCGGTAGTAGCCAGTTTTGCGGATGAATCGTGGTTCTCCGCGGCACTGAAACTGTCGACCATCCTTCAGGGTAATTTTGTAATTCCTTTGAGATGCCTGGCAGTTCGATAGCTGCAGAGCCATCAAAACAAGGAGGGAACAAACGAACGCAGGCATCTTTGGCATGGAGGGATAGTACTTTCCAGGTGCTGAAGGGTGACTCCGACACACTATGCATGAACTTAACTCAGATCATCATTCTCTCAAGAAACAGACTGCACTTCGGTGTTGCGGTGGTTTTCTTCACGGGCTTGGAGTAGGGCATGAATAGCCAATTCCAGGAGTTTGATATGGTCGTTATCGGCGGTGGTAGTGCGGGTTATGCGGCCGCACGTACGAGTCAAGCAGCCGGGCTTCGCGTGGCGGTGGTGGATGGGGCCTCGGAGCTTGGAGGGTTGTGCATCCTGCGCGGCTGTATGCCCAGCAAGACGCTGATCGAATCCGCTGACCGGATGCTGACGTTGCGGCGTGCGGGGGAATTCGGCCTAAAAGCCGCTGAACTCGGTGTGCAGCTCCCGGTCATCCGAGATCGAAAGAGGGCGCTGATTGCTGACTTCGCGGGCTACCGGCAGGGGCAGTTGCAAGATGGGCGTTGGGAGCTGCTGCGTGGTCGGGCCCGTTTTGTGGATGCTCATACGCTGGAGATTTCACCGCTCGATGGTGGAGCTTCCTTTTGCGTGAAGAGCCGTGCCTTTTGCTTGGCGACAGGTTCAGTCGCCCATGTGCCATCGATTTCAGGGCTGGTGGAGACAGGCTATTGGACTAGCGATGATGTCCTAGATGCATCGACTTTGCCGAGTTCCATGGCTGTGCTGGGTGGGGGTGCGATTGCGTTGGAGATGGCTCATTACCTGGAGGCCATGGGGTGCCGTGTGATCATCATCCAGCGTGGGGTGCAGTTTCTCTCTGGGCTGGATGAGGAGTGCAGCCAAGTTATTGCCGATGCCTACCGCGCGCGCGGCATCGATAGCTTCCTTGGCACTCAGATTCATGCCGTCGAGCAAGTGGGTCAGATGAAGCGCATTCGGTTTCACCACCAAGGTGAGGACAAGCAAGTGCTGGTGGAGCAAATCTTAGTGGCTATGGGCAGGCAGCCTGCCACACAGGGGCTTGGTTTGGAGTCGGTGAATGTCGAGTTCGCAGGGCGCAAAGTACTCGTCCACCCGACGATGCAGACTAGCCAGCCGCATATCTTCGCCGCAGGTGATGTGTGTAGCCCGCTGGATGTGGTGCATGTGGCGATCCAACAGGGGGAGATCGCAGCCAGGAACGCGGTGCGGCTGCTGCGTGGCGAATCTGCGAGTGAGATCATCGACTACCGGCTGCTGCTATTTGGCGTCTTTTCTCATCCGCAAGTGGCAGTCGTTGGTGCGATGGAGGCGGATCTGAAGCGCCAAGGTGTGCCGTATGTGGCAGCCAGCTACCCATTCAATGACCACGGCAAAAGCATGGTCATGGCAGAGGTGGATGGTTTTGTGAAAATGGTCGCACATCGCCACACAGGCGAGATTTTGGGAGCCTCTTGTGTTGGGCCACAAGCCACGGAATTGATCCACGAGGTCGTCGTGGCCATGCATCATCGTACAAAGGTGCAGGATTTTATGCTCATCCCGCATTATCACCCGACGCTCTCGGAGATCTGGACTTATCCAGCAGAAGAATGCGCAGATGCTATCGTGCCCGAGGCTTGATCCCTCATCTCATCTTCGCCATCAGATAGCATCCTGGGGCAGGTTTTGGATGTCAGGCGCGGCTAGGCTCTGGCGGTGACAGGAGTGCGTCGGCCATCGTCACGGAAGAAGCTCTCCATGCGTTCGCGTAGGTCAGCATAGAATTTGGCAGCCATTTCCTCCAGCATTTCGGCCTGGGCGGTGATGCCTTGCGTGGCCATGCGCTCACGTTCGAGGCGCATTTTTTCCTGAAAGGTCTGTTCCAGCTCCATGAGGTGTTCCAGGAATGCCTTGGCCGCACGGCTGCGATCGACGCCTTCGATCAGAGCACGCTCCAAAGGACGGTTTTGAGTGATGTGCAGGAAGGGGCTGTCGACCAGCTGTTTCATGTAGCGATCAAAGCCTTTGAGAAAGGCAAGCCGCTCACGCGAGAATTTCACTTCTTCGCAGTCCAGTAGGCAATCGTAAGGGCCGGGTTTGGAGAAGAATTTCACCACCAGTGGGATGGTGTCGACCAGCATGAATAGCAGGGAAAGTACAGCGTAGGCGATGAAGGCAAAGCGACCGCCATCAGCGCCATCCTCAAACAGCCGATGCAAAGCGAGGGTCTGGGTCAGAATATCCCGACGTGGTTCAGCACGGATGCCTGCGATTCTGGCTTCTTCATCGGTGCCGAGGCGCTTGATCTCTTCATTGAGGCTATTGATCTGGGCGAGTTGGGCATCGATTTGAGCTTTCAGTGTTTCGCGGATGGCATTTTGCTGGCCGACGAATTGGTTGGCCTGCTCCTGCTGTACTTGGCGACGCAGGGTGTCGATTCGATCCTGCTCGGCTTTTGCCTTGGCGGCGATTTCAGCAGCTTGAGCGTCCAGCGTAGCATTGACACCGTCTTCGGCGGCTTTGATTTCAGCGATCAAGGTTACACGATTCTGGGTCAGGCTATCCAGCAAGCCACTGAGACGTTCGGATTCAGCGCGCCTCCACTTCAGTTGATCTTCTTGGATGCTTTTCGCTCGGGGACCTAAGCCGATGATGCCACTACGCTGACCATTCACTTCCCGCTCAAATTCGGTCTGCCATAGATTTAGCTCTGCAGCGATCTTTTGATAATCGGTGCTGATTTTGGCCATGTCCTGATCTAGTTTTTCCAGTCGGAGTTTGCCTGGGGCGATGGCCTCTGAGATTTTGGCTTCGCGCTCAGCTTTGGCTTTCTTTTCGTCTTCGGTTAGAGGTTTCTCGATGGGCTTGCCGTTTTCATCCAGAAACTTGGCATTGAAGCTGGCATTCCAGGCTTCGCGTTGCTTGGCGATCTCGGTCTCCAAAATCTTGGCCCTGGCCTCGACTTGGGTTTTTTGCACCGTGGCTTCTTGCCTTGCGGTGGCGATTTCTTTTTCACGATCTTTCTCGATGACGGAGACGATGGTGTCTTTGAACAAAAGCAGTGTCAGTGGGTGAGAGATGGTGATGCCCATGAGGGCGGCCACGACGATGCGCAGGCTGAACTGGAAGAGCTTGCGGAAGATGTTTTGGTAAGCGCGGTAGGTGGCCAAGAGCGCACGATCGACCGTGAGGATGATGAAAGACCACACCACGGAAACAGCAGCAATGACGAACCAGCTCTCGGTGAGTGTAGAGATGGCGTAAGCACAGGCGATGAGGGCAAAGGTGCTGGGCACGAGCACGGTGGCTCCAAAGGCCACATACTTTCGACGCTCCCATGCCGGGCAGGCATCGAGATTGTCAGAGCTGGCTCCAGCTAGCCAGAAGAAGACACGTTCCAGACGGTCAAGAATACTCATAAGGGATACGGGCAGGGAGAGGGGGAAGCCCGACTGTGATTCTGTGGGACTGCTGTTTGACTGTCAATGCCAGCCGTGAAGGAATGCGGGTGTGAAGTGTTATCTCGTTCGCCGTTATTCTGGAAACCTAAGCCAGCTGGATTGGAGCCAAGCCGAAGTTCTTTCGGACTTTGAATCACCTTGGTCAGCGGGTGAAGTTCAGCGCACCGAGTTTCGAGCTCTTTGGCAGGATGATTTTTTGCATTTCCGTTTTGAGGCTTGGGATGATACGCCAACGCGAGGTGTGGGCGAGACAATGAAAGAGCGTGTGCTGGCCTCGGATCGTGTGGAGATTTTTTTCACTCCAGACCTGACACTGCGCCCATACTATTGCTTGGAGATGGCTCCAAGCGGTGAGACTCTTGTCTATCGCGGCCATTTTTATCGTGAGATGGACTGGGACTGGCGGCTGCCTGGGCTAGAGGTGCGGGCTGAAACACTGCCGCACGGCTATCAGGTTACCGGTCATCTGCCGCTTTCAATCTTGCGTGAATTGGGTGTCCTCGCGCTAGATCGTCGGACGATGTTGGTGGGTTTATTCCGGGCTGATTTTTCGTGGGATGCAGCAGGGCAGCTGGAGCGCCGATGGATGCCCTGGGTGGTGCCCGATACGGCTCGGCCAGATTTTCACGTGCCGGGTGCTTTTGGAAGTCTGCGGCTGGAAGACTGAGCGCTAGAGACAAGCCGAGCTTGCACGCTGAGCGCTGCTTTGAATGATGACCCTCAGATGTCTGCCACTGCCTACACTCAGCTTTGCGATCATGTCCGCGAGGTCGCCCTTCTTGCCTCGATGGAGTCAACTCTCTCCTGGGATCAAGAGACCTACATGCCTGCCAAAGC
The DNA here is from genome assembly GCA_044355075.1 of Prosthecobacter sp. Taxonomy (GTDB): domain Bacteria; phylum Verrucomicrobiota; class Verrucomicrobiia; order Verrucomicrobiales; family Verrucomicrobiaceae; genus Prosthecobacter. The sequence continues at coordinate 14,900 of JBIKYV010000056.1, read as the reverse complement.
CTTGTCTTATCGGGCAAGGCAGATGTCTTGGCTCAGTGGAAAGGCACACGCGATGGCCACTGGTCGCATGATGCAAAAGCTGATCCAGCAGGCGCAGGCTGCACGTCTGTCATCCGAGTCGATGACCCGGAACGTGCGTGTGATGGCGGAGGAGTTTCAGCGCAATGCCCGTATCCCAAACCGCTTGGTGGTTGAGGAAAGTGAGCTCACCGCCCATGCCAAGCATGCTTGGGCGGAGGCAAGGAAGACATCAGACTTTAGCCTCTTCGCGCCGCACTTAGAGAAGCTGCTAGGCATCGCCCGGAAAAAAGCAGATCTCTGGGGCTATGCCGATGAACCCTACGACGCACTGCTGCACACCTACGAGCGTGGCACTCGCACGCGTGAGGTTGCTGAGCTTTTTGCCAGGCTGAAGCCTGAGCTGACGCGCACGGCCCTTGCTGCGGTGGAGAAGGGTAAATCGGTGAAGCCAAATCTGCTGCGTGGGCGCTACCCCGTGGAAAAGCAAAAGCAGCTTAATGCGGAGATCGCTGCTAGTATCGGCTTCGATTTTGGTGCTGGGCGCATCGACACGACGGCGCATCCTTTTTGCACTACGCTCGGCCCGCGTGATGTCCGCTTGACCACGCGCTACGATGAATCGGACTTCACTTCTTCGCTCTTTGGCGTGCTGCATGAGGCCGGGCACGGCCTGTATGAACTGGGCCTTCCTGAAGAGGACTTTGGCTTGCCCTCGGGGCGCGCCTGCTCCCTGGGTATCCACGAATCGCAGAGTCGGCTTTGGGAAAATCACGTGGGCCGCTCTCGCGCGTTCTGGCAGCGTTGGCTGCCGAGAGCGGTAGAGCTTTTCCCGCATCTCAAAAAGCTCTCACTTGATGATTTCTTGGCTGTCATCCACCGCTCCGAATACTCCTTCATTCGGGTGGAGGCCGACGAAGCTACCTATGACCTGCACATCTTGCTTCGCTTTGACATCGAGCGCCGACTCGTCTCGGGTGCTCTCGCAGTGAAAGAGGTGCAGGAGGCCTGGAACGCACTCTTTGAAGAGCTTTTCGGCATGACACCGCCGGATGCCGCACGCGGTTGCTTGCAGGACATTCACTGGAGCATGGGTGGGCTCGGCTACTTCGCCACTTACACGCTTGGCAACCTGAACGCTGCACAGCTATTTGCGGCTGCACGCCGCCAAAAGCGCATCGCGACGGCCATGGATACTGCCGATTACGGTCCTCTCTTGGCTTGGCTGCGGGAAAAAGTCCACGCCCAGGGCGGTGCTCTTTTGCCGGGTGAAATCATGCGCCACGCCACAGGAAAGACCACCGATGCTAGCCATCATCTGCGCCACCTGCACACTCGTTTCGTCGCCTGATCCGTTTTATCTGCCGTGCTTACCACTGATTTCGACTACCACCTGCCGTCTGAGCTGATCGCCAGCCAGCCGCTGCCCGATCGTGCTGCCTCCCGCATGTTGGTCGTGCATCGCGACTCTGGCCTTATCGAGCACCGGACCTTCCGTGATCTACCCACCTACCTTCGGCCCGATGACCTTCTGGTGCTGAACAACACCCGCGTCGTGCCTGCGCGCTTCTTTTCGGAGGATGGCAGTCGCGAGATCCTACGCGTCGATACCCTCGGTCCTTTGCTCTGGCGCTGCATGGTGCGGCCAGGAAAAAAATTCCGTCTAGGCCATCCAATCCAAATAGGGGACAGCACTGGAACCGTCCAGGAAGTCTGCGAGAACGGCGAGCGCATCATCGCCTGGGATAAGCCTGTAGATGAGGAAAAGCACGGACACCTCGCCCTTCCGCACTACATGGGCCGCGATGATCAGCCTGCAGATCGCGAGCGCTATCAGACCGTCTATGCCCAGGCGGCCGGAGCTATTGCTGCACCGACGGCAGGGCTGCATTTTACCCCGGAGTTGCTCGCTCAACTGCCACACACCTTTGTCACCCTGCATGTCGGTGCAGGCACCTTTCAGCCCGTGAAAGCTGATAAAGTCGAAGAGCACCGGATGCACTCTGAATGGTATGAGGTTTCGCCTGCCACGGCAGACCGCATCGCTGCGGCTGGGCGCGTGATCGCCATTGGCACCACGTCCATGCGCACACTAGAGACCGTGGCCCGCGACCATGGGAAAATTGTGCCCGCCACCGGCAGTACCGACATTTTCATTTATCCCGGCTTCCAATTTCGCGCCGTTGGAGCTCTGCTCACCAACTTTCACCTGCCCAAGTCCACGCTGATGATGCTCGTTAGTGCCTTCGCGGATCGCGATCTCATCATGCAGGCCTACCAAGAAGCCATCCAACACCGCTACCGCTTCTACAGCTACGGCGACTGCATGCTACTGCTGTGAGTTGATTGGCTCTCTTCTCACGGGGTTGCGTCGCGGGCTGCGCGGCTTAGGCTGCGATGCTTGAGTTACTTCGATGATCTTTCCGCCAACTGGAACCGCCGTTTTGCGTGGCTTTGCGCCGGTGTGTTCGTTTTTCGTGTTCTGTTCACGCTGTTTTTCTGCGCTCATGCAGATCTAGCAGGAGACGAGGCCTACTACTGGGACTGGGGGCGCCAACCCGACTGGGGATACTACAGCAAGCCTCCGATGATCGGCTGGCTGATGGGGCTTGTCGGCTGGTTGACCGGAGCTTGTGACATTGGGGTGCGGATGACGGCGCTGGTGCTGGGCACGATGACACTCGGGGTGATTTTTCTGCTCATGCGTCGACTCTACGATGCGCGCACAGGTTTCATCGCGGCGGTGCTCCTGCTGCTGACTCCAGCGAACACAGGCCTGAATTTGTTTCTGACTATTGACGCTCCACTGCTGCTTTGTTGGTCTTTGGCACTGCTGCTCTTCTGGCTAGCGGTGGAAAAGCCTAGCTGCTGGATTCGCTGGCTGACTCTGGCCGTGGTGATTGGCTTGGGCTCGTTGAGTAAGCAGATGATGCTCGTGTTTCCGGTGTTGATGGTGACCTTCTTGGCTTTCGATCCCGAACGGCGTGCCATTCTGCGCAATTCGCGCTTGTGGGTGGCGATGCTTATCGGGGCGGCTTTCTTGACGCCAGTGGTGCTCTGGCAGCAGCGGCATGAGTGGATCACGCTGGAGCATACCGCACATCACTTTAACACAGTCTCGCTCGGCTTTGGCCGATGGCTCACGCGCACGCTGGAGTGGCCAGGGATTCAGGCCTTGGTGTATTCACCTGTGCTGACGGCGGCGATGGTGGTCGCCCTTTGGCTTGGGATGCGCCGCTGGCGCAGCATGGCCGCGCGCGAGCGCTATCTGCTGGTTTGCTCCGCGCCGGCGCTGGTCGCCTTTTCCGTTTTGGCGCTGCGCCAGCGCATCAATCCCAACTGGCCTGCGGTCTTCTGGCTGCCAGCGCTGCTACTGGTCGCGGCTTGGTTTGCAGGGCATCTTCCCTGGGCGGGCATGAGGGGATGGCGTCGCTGGTCGCTGCGAGTGGCCGCTGGGCTGGTCTTGGCGGCGCATTTGCTGATCCCAGCTGTGTTTTTGACTAGCCTCAAGGGCCACAAAAAGCTGGCGGAACTGCGTGGCTGGCGCGAGACCGGCGCGCAAGTGGGTGCCTACTTGGACAAAGTGCCACGCCCTAACCACACCTTTGTTATGGCGCTGGGGCACCGCTACCATGCGGCACAGATGGCCTTTTCCATGCCGCAACATCCCCGAGTTTATCGCTGGGAGCCATCGGGCCATCCGATGTCGCAGTACGAAATCTGGCCTGGGGCTGAGGAGCGGATCGGTGAGGATGGTTTGATTCTCGGTTCAGGCAGCGTGCCTGCTCCGGTCGTAGCCTGTTTTACCTCGGTGGAAAGACTGGGTAAAGTCGAAGTGCCGCTAGGCAAAAAGACCCGCTCTTACGATGTGTTCGTGGGCCGTGAGCTAAAATCATGGCCACCACCACCGGTGAAAGGAGGTAGCTCGACGCCATGATGGGCTGGGACCTAGCGCTGCTGGAAAAGGTCAACCGGGAGTGGACCCATCCTTTACTAGACTGGCTATTGCCCGCGATTTCTGCGGTTGATGCCTGGGTGCCGCTTTTCGTGTTGGTAGTCATCTTGGTGTTGGTGGTTCAACGATGGAAAGGCGCGCGCCTGTGTCTGATGATCGCTGTGGCGGTGGGAGTGAGCGATGGGGTTGTCTCCAATACGCTGAAGAAAACTGTGGGGCGCGTGCGTCCGCGTGATACGGTCACAAACTTGATGATTCGTGATCTAGGCCCTGCCAAGCCAGGTTTCCTGCGCCTATTCGTGCCGACGGTTCAGAAGCCGAGTGTGGTGCGCGGAGAGACCTATGGAAAATCCTTTCCCAGCAGTCACACGATGAATTTTTTCGCTCTTGCTACGGTCGTGGCGCTGCATCATCGCCGTTGGGGTTGGGCGCTTTATGCACTCGCGGCGCTCGTCGCTTGGTCGCGCCTTTACTGCGCTGCGCATTGGCCGAGCGATTTGCCTCCTTCTGCGGCCATGGGGGTGCTGATTGCCCTAGGTGCGGTCGTGGTTCTAAGACGACTCTTTGTTCGCGTCGGATGGGAAAAAAATGCCAGGGTCTAATCCCCATAAGACTATGCCACGCCGTTACCTGAACTACACCACGACTTGGGGCGTCGGTCTCGCCACGGTGGCGCAGTCCGGTTGGTCCCCCTTTCTGATCCATGAATGCGGCTACCAGGAAGGCCTGGAAGGCTGGAATCATCAGGCGGTGGATAGCCCTTTCTGGCGGCTTTATCACAACCCCAAGCCGGGCTGCTTCCTGCGCTTTCAAGGGCAGGAGATCCCGCTAGGGCCTGAGGTGTTTGTGCTGATCCCGGCAGACACGATCTTTGATTGCTGCGGCCCTGTGCCTGCCTGCCACCTATGGCTGCATTTCACGGTGAATCGCCTCAGTGGTGAGGTGCCGACTTGTCCCGTTTTGCTTTCGAGCACTCCGCTGCTGAGCATGATGACCGATGCAGTCATCCGCACTCATGCTCAGCCAGCGGGCTCAGCGCGTGATCAGCGGCTTCATCACGAAAGCTCGGCACTGCTTCACGCCGTTTTTGCGGATTGGCATTTGCCCGAAACTCCGTCACTGCCAGCTCCGCTGCTGGAGGTGTTGTCGCTCATACAGCGTGCGCCTCACGCCGATCTATCGAATCGATTCCTGGCAGAGCGTGCTGGCATGGGCTTGGACCGATTCATCCGGGTGTTTCGGCAGCACGTGGGACACTCGCCTGCTGCTTACGTCTTGGCCACGCGTCTTCGACTCGCGGGGCAAGCGCTCTCCTTGACGGACAAAACCATCGACCAAGTGGCGGTGGAACATGGCTTTCCAAATCGACACTACTTTACCCGCATGTTTGCGCGGCAGTTTGGCTGCGGGCCTGCCGAGTTTCGTGCGCGCCAGCATCACCGTCGGGGGCGTTAAAGTTAGATTCATGGCATTACTCCACGGGGTAATGCTTCTCGCTCATGGAATGATCGTGATCGTAGACTTGCTCCTTCATCAGGTTGCCTTTGCGTGTCCAGTAGCGGTTCAGTCCGTGCCGTTGACCTCGGTCAAAGTGCGTCTCTGTGGAAAGCTGGCCGTTGTCCCACCACTCGCGTATGACGCCATGCAGGCGACCTTCCTGAAAAGGGTATTCGCCCTTGGGTTTGCCATTCTTGTGGATATCCCGAGCAAGGCCGGTGAAGGGCTGGCCAGCCAAAAGATAAAGGTCATCTTTCCACTCCAGGTCTTGGTAAGCAGCCTCGACGGGAGACCGATGGCAAGAAAAAGACAGCAGGCCAAAGCCGATCAGCAGGCAGAGTCGGAACGCGGAATTCATCATGTGTTGAGTCTGAGGAGATCCGCTCCTTCTGCAATCTCGGGTCGTTCGTGCGAAAAAGCTTAGGTTTAGCTCACTTCCTGCTGCTCCACATCGCCGCATTGATGAGAAGCTGCTGATAGGGTTTCAAATCATGCGTGCGGGCATCATGACCCAACGCGAGACCCACAATGCGAGCTTTCGGGTGTTTGGTGGTCCAGACACTTGGGTGCGGCTTTTGGTATTTGTCGCTGTTGCTCGTTTCGGCGAGGACTTCGATGGCGGCGGTGCCTTCGGGGATCTTATCGGGCTCGGCGTTCACGTAGTAGAGTTCGTCTTCGACGGTGAAGCTGGCGGGCACGTCCTTCATCACTGGATGGTCGGCTTTCACGGATTTCACGTCGAAGGGATGAATCTTGTCGTGGCCGCGGGCACCGCCACCGACGATTTGGGCGTTGAGTTCGGGCCAGCCGGGGAAGCCATACCAGGTGCCGGGGTGGAGCATGACGATGCCTTTGCCTGCGGCGGCGAAGTCGAAGAGCGCTTTGCGATAGGCGGCGGTGTCGAAGAATTTGCGGTTCACGCTGATGATGGCGGCGTCGGCGTTGGCAAGCTCGGCGGCGGCTTGGTCGCGGTCTTCGGTGTAGTGGACGGTGAATCCGGCGGCTTTCAGCGTGGCGACATCGGTGGTGCCGAAGAAGTCTTTGAAGTTGTGCGAGGAACCGCCGCCGATCACGAGGATACGCGTTTTGCCGGCTTCCCATTGCACGGGCGCGGCGGGAACGAGCGGGCCATCGCCTTTGCCGCCTTCTTTGGGTGAATCAGGAGCGGCGGGGCCGACTTGAGCGGCTTCTTTGGCCTTGCCTTTGGCAGGCGTCGGGCGTTTGGAAACGTCGCCATTGAGCGGAGCAGGCCCTTTGCCTTCGATATCGGCGGTGACAGCAATGATGACCGGCGGCGTTTTATTCCCCGCAGGGCTTTCGAGGATCAGCGTCTTCGCGACGGCTTTCTTCGTGAGTTCGAGCGTGAGGAGGCGAGGCTCCTGGCCGTCGGCGAGGCCTTCGATGCCTTTGGAGCCGGGTACTTCGACGGGGCGGATGTAATCGCTGAAGTGGATGCCGTTGAGGAAGGTGAATTCCTCTTTCTCGCTGCCTTCATAGACGACGGTGGCTTTCAGCGCGGGTGCTTCATCACGCACGGCGGGGAAACCCCAGCCGGAGACGCCGCTGAGGAGTTGCAGACGCTTCGCGGCCACGTTGATGGCCACCTCTGCCTTCGTGGGGAAGGTCTGCGAGTGGTTGTCTTTGCCGGGGCCGCCTTTGAGGACGATCAAATTGCCGCCGGTGGAGCTTTTCGTGGGGTCCTGGATGAAGAAGGGGACGCCTTCGACCTTCACGTTGCCGAACTTGGTGAGCTTCACCTGGCCGCCGCGAGGATCAGCACTGGCGAAGAGGCCGTCGCGGCTGTCGGCGGTGAAGGCATCGGCGAGGTGGAGGATGCGGAACTGCTTCATCGCATCGCCGCAGATGAAGGCGAGGATGTCACGCAGCGCTTCGGTGCCGAGCGCATCGAGGCCTTCCGGCATGAGGCTACGGCGGGTGTTTTCGCGCTTGTCGATGTCGCTCTTCGCGATCTCGCGCACGCCGACCTGCGTGGCGAGCGTGACGGTGGCGCTGTTTTCACTGGTGACGACGCCCTGGAGCACTTCGCCCTTCTTCGTGGTGATGTTGAAGGCCCAGAAGCTCGGATCGACCTCGCGGTTCGGATCGACGATGTGAATGAGCAATTCGGCGGGTCCATGCGCTCCCATGCCATCCAGCGGCGGGCCGACGGCGACGCCGATGTCGCCGAGCTTGTGGCAAATGGCGCAAGCGGCGGTGAAGAGCATTTTGCCCTGCGCGGCGTTTCCAGGCTTCTCGACCTCCGGCGCGAGTTTGGCGATGATGGCGTCCTTCGCGGCGTTGTTGACCTTGAAGAGGTCGTTCGCGCGTTTGGCGATCTGCTTGTTCGGATGCGACCGCAGCCGTGCGACATCGCCAGGGGCGAAAATCGCGCGGTCGATGCTGCCGGCCTTCACGGCATCGAGCAGGGCTCCGGTGGCCTCGGGGCGTTTGAGCAGCGTATCCAACGCATTTGATGCCAAGGCTGGTTGATTCGCGAAGTGGACGAAAGACTCGCCGGCCGTTTTCGCCCCTTCAGCACCACCAAACTCGCACAAGTCATTCAAAACACCGATCTTGAGGCCATCGGGAAGGTTAGAGCTCAAGAGGGCCACGATTTCGCCTACTTCGCTTGAACTGATTTGGATCAGAGCGCGGGCGGCAGCCCCGCGAAGATCCACATTGAGTTCCTTGCGCTGAAAATCAGCCATCAATGCTGATTCGACCTTCTTCACCTCGGCGGCGAGTGCACCGCCTTTGTCCCACTTCGTCACGAGCGGCAAAGTAGCTGCGGCGAGCGAAGGTTGTCCAAGGAGCTTCTTCAAAGCCTCCGAGAGCGCCGGAGACATCGTGGGAGCTTCATTCATGCTCGTGGCAATGCCGCGAAGGATGGCGTTCTTCACCGGATCAGCCTTCGCATCGGCGTTGGCACAGGCGGTGATGAGTTTTTCGGCATTCGCAGGCAGCGCGGCAGGAAGGAGAGCGCTGACGAAATTGGAAAGCGACTCTGGAGACGAGGAAGAAAGCGCGGCGGCGATGACTTCGGCGGGTTTGTCGGCTGCGGCGGCGATGAGGGCGCTGCGGGTCCAGTCATCTTGAGCAGCAGCGAAGTCTTGGAGGAGCTTGTCGGCGTTTGCGGCTTGTTTGGCGGCTTCGTAGGCCCGCACAGCTTTACTACCTTGTGCTGGCACCGCTCCACGAGTCACTGTCTCGACTTTTTTCGGAGTTTTGGCCTCCTTGTGCTGCACCTTCCAGATGCGGCCGTAGTAGTGGTCGCGGTCGGGGCGGACGGCGGCGTTGGCGGGGCCGTGGGTGGGGCCGCGGGTGTCGTTGTGAATCACGGCCTGATTGCAGAAATCGACGATGTAGAGCGCACCGTCCGGGCCGACGCGATTTTCGATGGGGCGGAACCAGAGGTTCTTGCTGCGAATGAACTCAGTCTGCTCGCGGCCGGGCTCGCGCTTGGCTTTGTAGGTGACGCCATCGGGCTCGACCATGAAGTGGCTGACGATGTTTAGCGTGGGTTCGGTGGTGAAGTAGCCGTAGTTCCACTTCGCGGGCCAGGCGCCGCCTTCATAAATCGCACAACCAGCGGCTGCGGTGTAGCTGCCGACCTGATCGATCTGCACATAGGCCTGCTGCTCCCAATGCATGGCGGGATACGTCGGCTCTTTCGGCAGCATGCCGTTCGTGCCCATGACGCCAGGAAGCTTGCCTTTGGCCAGCACATACTCCGGCAGCACGACATGAATAAAATGATTGCCGCTCGTCGGCTGTGTGTAGAAAACCTGGCCGTCGCTAGTGATGTCGAGGCCCCAGGTGTTGCCGCCACGGCTGGCGTACTGCTCGAAGGCGGATCCGTCCGGCTTGAAGCGCACGACACCGGCTCCGATGGGGCCGAAGCCCTTGCTGCCGTCGCCGGATTTCACGTCGTCGGTGCTACTGTAGCCGTGCGTGGCATAAACCCAGCCATCGAGGCCCCAGCGCATGTTGTTGATGACGGCGTGCGTGTCGCGATTGCCGAGGTTGGTGTAGAGCTTGGTGCGCTTGTCGGCCTTGTCATCGCCGTTGGTGTCCTCGAAGAACCACACATCGGGCGCGGCACAGACGATGATGCCGTTTTTGTAAAACACGCTGCTGGTGGCCAGCTCGATCTCGTCGGCGAAGACGGTTTTTTTGTCCATGACGCCATCGCCGTTCGTGTCGGAGAGGATGGAGACGCAATCGAGCGGTTTTCGCTCATACTGGCCGGGCTTGATGGCACCGCTGTCCTTCCACGCGTCCACGTTTGACTGGCGGAGGCCGTTCGGATACTCGGGCGTCTCGACGACCCATAGGCGGCCTTTTTCATCCCAGTCGATGTTCATGGGCTTGTTGATGAGTGGCTCTGAGGCGACGAGGCTCAAATTGAACTCGGGATGCACCTCCAGCGCCTTCGGCAGTTCCTGCGGGCTCGGGCAACCGCCTTCGACGTAGCGCAGCGCATCGCCCAGCTCGGCCGGTTTGCACAGCTCGTCGATGTTCTCCCGCTTTCCGGCCCAGGCGATGCCGCGAAGGATCATCGTGCGCAGGGCGTTGTGGCTAAAGTTGCGATAATAATGGCCGGGGATGCAGGTGAAGGCGCGGTACGTAGAACGAACGTCCACGTTCGTTTTCCCCGCGTTCGCAGCTTCAGAGTCACGAACTTGGAAGTTCGTGCTACGTTCATAAGTCCACACCTGCGGTTGGATGTCATAGATGTTTACGGCTTTCTTTTTTGCGACAGCCTCGGCTGCGCGGGCCTGGGCTTCTTTGTTACCACCTTTGATCTGAGGCGTGTTTGGCGTGTAGGCCGCAGCGAGGATCTTGGCCTCAGGCAGCAGGTCCATGTCGTAATAGATCTCGTCGTCGATGTCGAAGTTGGAGATGTCCTTTGTGATCGCGTTGTCGTGATCGGTGAAGTAGAGGCTCATGGGGGCCTCCAGCCACTTGGTGGTGCCTTTTTTCCAAGAACCGCCAATGATGGTCTTGAACCAGTCATGGTCGCTGGAGACGGCACCGGCGTGGATGGTCACCACGCCCCCGCCTCGGGCGAGGAACTCCATCAAATTCTTCCGCTCGTCACCGATCTTGATATTTCCTGCCTCTTGGGCGTGCAGGATAAGTACATCCGTGCGGTCGAGTTGATCTTTCGTTGGAAACTCTAGGCTGCCCTCACATTTGGCACCGCGCTCATTGAGCATGGGTACCCAGTCTTTGAGAAATTGTGGGTAGTCATGTGCCCCTGGGCCGTGAGATTTTTTTCCAGCGCGGATGAAAATGCGGAGTGGTTCAGCAGCAGCCGAAGGCGAAATGCAGAGAGCGGAAAGGTAAAGCGCAGCGAGGAGAAGGCGTTTCATGATGATGATCAGGTTATGCGAGACCTACGAGCTTTGGGAAGCCTGCCTTTGCACGGCGCACTATCCGGGATACACATTCTGTTAGAGTTTGGGCTTTCGGAAAAAAAGGCAAAGTTTCTAGCGTTCTGGCAGTCATGCATTTCTCCCGTCGCTCGCTTCTCCAGACTTCCGGCTGTGGTTTCGGCTGGTTGGCGGCTTCTGCGCTGGCAGGGCGTGTCGATAGTGCAAGTGCCTCTGGACTGAGTGTGGCGCGGCCCCATCACATTGCACGAGCGAAGCGGGTGATCTTTCTCTTCATGCAAGGGGGCGTAAGCCACGTGGATTCCTATGATTACAAGCCTAGGCTTTGGAAAGACGATCAAAAGGTCATCGATATCGCCGACTCTAGGACCGTCGCAAAGACAGGCAAAGGTTCACCCCAGCGGTTGAAAAAGCCATTGTGGGAGTTTGCTCAGCATGGCCAAAGCGGACGTTGGGCATCGAACTTGTTTCCGCATATCAATCGGCATGTCGATGACCTTTGCTTCCTGCATGGGATGCACACTGAAGGCGTCGCTCATGGCCCGGCGACTTTATTTTTACACACTGGCACTACGAGCTTCATCCGTCCCAGCATGGGGGCCTGGGTGATGTATGGCTTGGGGGCGGAAAATGAAAACTTGCCCGGTTTTGTCACCCTGAGTCCCAGCCTAGGCAATGGCGGGCCACGAAATTATGGAAATGCCTTTCTGCCTGCGATTCATCAGGGGACTCCTATCGGGCGCAGCGGCCTGCCTGTCATGGAGGGGAATATCAAAAACATCACCAACAGCCAGTGGACCCCGGAGCAGCAGCGGCGTCAGCTTGAGCTACTGCGTTCGCTCGGGCAGGGACGGACAAGGCCTGGCGATCAAGAGGTGGAGGCGGTGCTGGAGAGCTATGAATTGGCCTGGCGGATGCAAAATCATGCGCCCAGTATCTTGGATTTGAGCGGCGAGTCGGAGGCTACCCAGCGACTCTATGGTATCGGGGAAAAGGTGACGGATAACTTTGGCCGCCAATGCCTGATGGCCCGGAGGTTGGCTGAGCAGGGCGTTCGATTCATTCAGGTGAACTATGGTGACAACTCCAACAACCCCGCCTGGGATCAGCACAGCAATCTCCCCAAACATGGTGATCACGCCGCCGCGGTGGATAAGCCCATCGCTGGGCTTTTGACCGATCTAAAGCAGCGTGGTCTGCTGGAAGATACGCTGGTCTGGTGGGGGGGCGAATTTGGTCGCACACCCTACGCCGAGCGGAATGGCACAGGCCGTGATCACAATCCGCTGGGCTTTACGGTTTGGTTGGCTGGGGGAGGTGTGAAAGCGGGGCATGCTCATGGAGCAACCGATGAACTCGGGCACATGGCTGTAGAGGGGAAGGTGCACATGCACGACCTGCATGCGACTGTGCTGCATTTGCTAGGCCTTGATCATGAGCGCCTAACCTTTCGCCATGCAGGCCGTGATTTTCGCCTAACCGATGTACACGGTCACGTGGTGAGAGAGATCTTGACCTGAGCTTTGGCAAAAGCAGAGGTTTGTACCCGTAGTAGGCTCATGCGACTTCATCTCCTGAGCCTGTTTTTGCTGACATTAGCCTTTCCGATCTTGGCTGAATTGCCTGCGCTCCGTGGGCTGAGTAGGAGCCAGCTTTTGCAATTTCGGACTTCAGAGGGGCGCATCCAGCCGGTGACTAAGCCTGAGGAATGGGAAAAACGCAGGCAAGAGGCTGTGGCTGCCTTGGAGAGCGTGGCGGGAAAGCTGCCTGGAGATAACTGGCGTTGTCCATTGGATATGCGCATCGAGGAAGAGGTGGATTGCGGCGGCTACCTGCGGCGACTCATCAGCTATGCATCCAAAGCAGGGCAGGGGGCACGGGTGCCTGCTTACCTTTGTGTTCCCAAGGCAGCTCTTGAGGGGCGATCTGCGCCCGCTGTGCTATGTCTGCATCCCACAGAAAACAAAATCGGCCATCAAGTGGTAGTCGGTTTGGGCGGTAAGCCACATCGGCAGTACGCCGCAGAGCTTGCAGAGCGTGGTTATATAACCCTGTCACCCAGTTACCCACTGCTAGCTCAGTATCAGCCAGATTTAAAGGCTCTCGGTTTTACCAGCGGAACCATGAAGGCCATCTGGGATAACCTTCGTGGTTTGGATCTACTGGAAAGCCTGCCTGAAGTGCGTAAGCAAGCTGGCTTTGCCGCCATCGGCCACTCATTGGGGGGGCACAATGCCATCTTCACGGCTGTATTTGAGCCGAGGATCAAGGTGGTCATCAGCAGTTGCGGTTTTGACTCTTTCTTGGACTATTACGGCGGTAATCTCAAAGGTTGGGTGCAGGAGCGCTACATGCTGAAGATGGGTGACTATCTCGGAAGACCACAGCAAGTGCCGTTCGACTACTACGAACTCATCGCGGCCTTGGCCCCGCGGCGAGTCTATGTGAATGCGCCCCTCAAGGACGCTAACTTCCGTTGGAATAGCGTCGACCGTATTGCTGCTGCAGCGGCTCCTGTTTTCAAGCTGCTAGGGGCAGATGGCGGACTCACGGTTCGGCATCCTGACTGCGATCACGATTTTCCAGACGCGGAGCGATTCGAGGCCTATGAAGTCATCCGCCACGTGCTCGGACAGCCCTGAATATTATGGCTGTACTTTGGGGGCCTGGGGCGGGGCTGTTGGATCGAAATCGAGGATTTCCTGGTGAGTGCGTAGGGCTTCGCGAGCTTTGTTGAAGTCGCTGCTCAGATCTTCGGCGCTAGCTTGCTTTTTATCTTGAATGAGGTCTTCCAGTTTTTTCAGAAGGGAAGTCGTGTCCAAATTCACAGCACGCATGGACTGTTGGGCGCTACCATAGACACTGTCGAATTTGCCCTGTGCCTCCTCAAAGGCAAGGCGTGCGCCTTCCTCACGATAGAATTCCTTTTCAGCTTCGCGAAAGTCCTTGCTGAACATGCGCTTGAAGAAGCCGAAGTTCGACTTCGGCTTGTCATTGGGCCGTTTGGCCACGTCTTCAAAGTAGTCCCGCAGTGCGGCGAACTCCTGCAGAGGCTTTTGATATTGTTTTTGTAAAAAGCCAACGCCACTGGCAATGACTGTCATCTTTTCTAGCTCGATTTTGGAAAGGCTTTGTCCGGCTTTCACTTTCGATTCCAGAGCTGCAATGTAGTCCAGTGTCTGTTTGTTGCCGGTGAAAATACTTTCAAACTCCTGATAGGCACGGGCGATCTGCTGGCGCTGTTCAGCACGTAGGGTAGAGATTTTTTTGTCCTGCTCCTCAGTCAGGGATTGTAGTGTTTTTTGATGCTGCTGGTTCTGGGCGGCAAGTGCACGCTGCATTTCTTCATTCTTGGATTCTAGAGCTAGTTCATGAGAGACCTTTAATTGTTCCATCTCGATGCGAAGCCGGCCTGCGTCGCTATGGTAGTGCCAAATGCCGTAGCCGAGTGCCAGGAAAACAAGGATGAGGGGGATATGGCGGGCGTTCATAAGAAAAAGGCGAGCGTGAGCACTCTTCACCAACCTGGAACTTCTGCAAGATGCAGGACAAGCACCGCTCACAGGAAAGCAAGGATGGGGGCGCATCCTATGGCGGACTCTGTTTATGATGGGCTCAGATCCAATCATGAAAGCATACACCCATCTCATCGTGGCCGTGGACTTTACGCCATCTTGTCTGAACGCTCTGCGGCAGGCAGTTCGTTTGGCCGCGCCATTGAATGCGCGCATAACCGCAGTGCATGTGATGGATGAATTCCTGGTGCATGAGCTGAAGCGCGCCTTGTCTGTGGAGCAGTCTGCCATCCGTGCTGACTGGACTTCGAAGCTTCGCAAGTTTATCGATGACGCCGAACTCGGAGTTCCCAAGTTGGATGTTGAGGTGCGCATTGGGCACCCTTTTGCTGAGCTGGTCGCTGCCTGCTTCGCCGAGAGCGCAGACCTGCTAGTCATGGGGGTAAAAGGCTCACGCATCGATCCACATCGCGTCGGTGCGATTGCGACGAAATGTGTGCGCAAGTCTCCCATCGACGT
>JBIKYV010000055.1:0-21033 GCA_044355075.1 Prosthecobacter sp. | reverse complement strand
AATCCATTTGCTTTAGCATAGGACTACTCATCGTGAGGTTGTGCCTGCCGTGCACAGCAGGTATCATAACAACATTTGGAAAAAGCAACCAATGAGGATCAGGCCACTTTTTCAGTTACATCGGCTCCGTAAGGCAGAGTTATTCAAAAAGCAAAATGCTAAAGCTGGCTCAAGTAGATTATACAAAATTAAGAAGGTTCGGTTTTGCATCCACAGCGAATCAGAAATCCTCAACAGACTTGAGTTTCTGTCTCACTAAAAGGAAACCTATAAACTAAGCATTTAACTACGACGAAGAATTGAAGTCTATCTAGCCACGATTGATGAGTTTATGCTACGTGATTCTAGTTATCTGATTCGGTATTTATAAGAGTTTGAATTGCTGATTTCATTCGCAAGATTGATCCTTGCAAATCAAGTGTAAGCTCCATAACCAGAGACCGAGCTTCGAAGTTATTGCCATACGCGGGAGCATCATCTTGCACTTCAACTTTCAGCTCACATCCGTAGGTTTCTTGGAAAACTTTTGCTGTTGTTTGGGCAATCTCAAGAATTGGAGCATGCCACGCTGATACTGCTAGGACTGGGTCGACTCTTTGGTTGTTGGGCCTTGTAAGCAGCCTTTGGCATGTTTGTGCAACTTCTGTCGTGCTGACGAAGTTTCTCGTCTGTCTGCCCGAGGAGCGCAGGGTAATTCGTCCCTCTTTCTTCGCCTGTTTGACAAAGCACATGGGCACGAGCGTCGAGCGGTTCACGGAAGGTAAGCTGGGCACTCCATACACATTGGAAGGCCGTAGCAAAATGATTTCAGCCTCTGGCCAGGTTTTGGCGAACATCCGGCAGGTTTCCTCCCCCAAGTAATGGTTCAGAGCATAAGGAGTTTCGCAGTTGATCGGGGCGTTCTCGGTGATGTTACCTTGCAGTTCAGTGCCGTGTACTTGGATGGTAGACAAAAAGATGAAACGTGTGGCCCCTGCCGCCTTGGCCTGCTGGAGAAGAGTATAAGTGCCCTTCAGAGAGAGATCAATGCCTGCATTAAAATCGCGGGAAACGATATCGTTTGATGTGGCGCAATGAATTACTGCCTCACAGGGCGGTATGGCCTGCTGTGGGGTAAGAGCATCCCAAGCGGCCATTTGACAGCCAGGAACTGAAAGCCCCTGCTGAAGGCGGTGCGGACGAACGGCTGCTGTGACTTCATGGCCATAAGCCGCTAGTTCTTGAGCTATGGCACTGCCCAAAAAACCCGCTGCACCTGTTACAAAGACACGCATGGAAGGTTATAGTTTCACTGGCTGTAAATCTGCCAGTCGGAGCCACGAGGCATCTTTTTCGGAAGTGATGAATTTGTTGGCAGAGATCGGCCATGGAATGCCAAGCTCAGGATCGTTCCATAAAAGACCATCTTCTGCTTGCGGGCAGTAAGGATGATCCACCATGTAGCGAATGATGGCTGGTGCGTTGATAACGCAGAAGCCATGAGCAAAGCCTTTGGGAATGTAGAGGCACTTATGGTTATTCCCACTGAGTTCAGCAGCGTGATATTGACCGTAGGTGGGTGAACCAGCTCTTAGGTCCACCATGACATCTAAGACGCTACCAGT
The DNA here is from genome assembly GCA_044355075.1 of Prosthecobacter sp. Taxonomy (GTDB): domain Bacteria; phylum Verrucomicrobiota; class Verrucomicrobiia; order Verrucomicrobiales; family Verrucomicrobiaceae; genus Prosthecobacter. The sequence continues at coordinate 19,429 of JBIKYV010000055.1, read as the reverse complement.
GATACATTGCACTAGCTTTGTTTCTGCATGAGGTGGACGCTGAAAGTGCAGGCCGCGCACAGTTCCCGGCTCATTGCTCAGGCTTTCATTCGCCTGCACCCAGTCTTGGTTTAGTCCATGGGCTGCGAAGGCATCATGACACCAAGTGCGCATGAAATAGCCCCGGTGGTCGCCACGTGGAGCTAAGGTAATCTCAAAAGCTCCTGTGAGATGAGAAGGGGTGAAAATCATGAGTGACGCTGTGTTAAATAGGCGCGGAGCTGTGCTACAGTAAAGGATGACATGTCTTGACCTTCGTGAGCGGCAAGATACCAAGCCGTGGTCTCTCGCACGGCATCTTTAAAATTCCAGGTAGGCTGCCAGCCCAATAGAAATGCAGCCTTGTCTGTGCTGAGGTGCAGCAGGGATGCCTCGTGAGGCGCACCAGGTTCAGACAGATCCTGCCAAGTGCCAGGCCAGTGTTGCAAGATTTCTGCAACCAAGGCACTCACAGGCTGGTTTGATGCGGCCGTGGGGCCGAAGTTGAAGCTCCATTCCTGCCAGCCAGGGGTGGTAGTTGCCTTCGCCATCAACAGCAGGTATCCGCTTAGACAGTCCAGCACATGTTGCCAGGGGCGTGTGGCTTGTGGATTCCTCACCTGAATAGATCTATTTGCCGACAGCGCCCTCATGCAATCTGGAACAATTCGGTCAGTGCTAAAATCTCCGCCACCAATGACGTTACCCGCTCTGGCACTAAGGAGCTTGCCTGCCGATGGATCAGGCAGAAGAAAGGATCGACGCCAAGAAGAGACAGCCAATTCGCAGGCACCTTTGCTCATGGAGTAGGGGTCATGGCCTCCCATGGGATCAGCCTCTCGGTAGCCATGATGCCAGTGCTGGTTTTCGTAGCATTTGTCCGAGGTAACAATCAAAGTATGTGCCTCTGGGCATTCCTTTTTGAGCGCATCCAAAAGGTGGAGTGTCCCCATAACATTTACAGCTACGGTTTCCAAAGGCTGCTGATAAGAAAGCCTTACCAGAGGCTGCGCAGCCAAGTGAAAAACGAGATCCGGACGGATTGCCATCACAGCCTGACGAACCGTTACGGCATCACGAATATCAATGAGATGCTCCTGCTCAAAAGTGTTATCAGGAAGAAGTGTGTGAATGTTTGAGGAACCATCCGGAGGCAGTGCAAGACCGTAGACTTTAGCACCCAGCTCGCGGAGCCAGAGAGATAGCCAAGCTCCCTTAAAACCCGTGTGGCCAGTAATTAATACTCGGCGGTTATGGTAGAATGAAAGGCTCATTAGACAAAGCGCTTACCAAAGCCCAAGAATCTATTTACTCACCAGATTTTCCAAGGGGCACTTCCGCTGTTCCAAAGAGCGTTCAGCATCTCCATTTCACGAATGTTGTCCATGCACTGCCAGAATCCTTTGTGTTTCCAAGCCTGCAGACGCCCCTCTCGGGCAAGCCGTTCCATGGGCTCCCTCTCTAAGGTGCATGAGTCACTTGTGAGATAGTCACCAATCGCCTTATTGACCACAAGATAGCCTCCATTGATATAAGCGGAATCCTGCTCTGGCTTTTCATTGAAGGAGGTGACCAATGAGCCATCCAGATCTAGTTCCCCAAAACGACCGGAGGGATGTACGGCAGTCATGGTCATAAGCGCACCAGTCTGGTTATGCTGTGCGATGCTTCCATTGATGTCGCTATTGGTCAAACCATCACCATACGTTAGCAAAAAATCGTCCTCAGGAATATAGTGTAGCACACGCTTAAGTCTGCCGCCAGTGAGCGTTTTTTCGCCCGTATCGATCATGGTGACCGTCCAGTCTTCCTCGTCATGGGAGTTGTGGTACTGGATCTGTGGGTTGGCACCGAGTTTTAGGGTGATATCGCTGGTGTTCCAATTGTAATTGCGGAAGTAATCCTTGATGACTTCCCCTTTGTAGCCCAGGCACAATATGAAATCCTTATGACCATGCGTGGCATAAGTCTTCATGATATGCCAAAGGATAGGTCGCCCACCAACTGGCACCATGGGTTTGGGACGGTACTCAGTTTCTTCACGAAGGCGAGTTCCGAGACCACCGCAGAGAATTACGACTTTCATGATTGTATGAATCAAATTTAAATCACCAACATAGACTGCGCTAAGATCAAGCGAGGGTTTATAACATGATGAACAAAAAACTGTATAGAGATGGGATTTTAACAGCTTTGTTTTAATAAATAGGAGCGTGTATTTTGGGGTCGCGGTGCCGCAGCAGTTTTGGACTAACCCCTGGAACAACTTTAAACATCTTATCGTCAGCGATCAAACTATCTGGATTCTTTACAGCCAACATATTGAAGCCATGAGGTGGGCCTTCTAAGTACGCTGTGTGAGCAGGAATTAACTCGATGGGCTTGTCGTGCATAGGTTCATTCGATTGATAGTCACGTACGCAGAATAAAGTATAACCATGCTTTTTAAGCATCCTACCAATATCTGTTTGTTCCAAACCATTTGACCAGTCAAGATAGTTGCGATGGACCTCAAAGACAAGATTTGGTGCCTGACCGGCAGGCGCGGCGAGGAACTTTTCTGCACCAGTGAGGGCCGCCATCTCGGCACCTTCAATATCGAGCATAAAGAGATTAAGCTGCTCGATGCCATTCTGCAGTGCATAAGTATCGAATCGGATCGTCTCAATCCCCTCATCAGCAGCTTGGGCCTCCTCTGGATGTGCAAATGAATCGTCACCAACAAGAACGAGCCGTTCGCCATCTTTGTCCCAGACGCACCTCTGAGTGAATTTCATGTTTTGAATGCTGTTGATTTCCGCATTCTTTTTTAGCATGGTAATTTGATCGGGATTGGGCTCAAAGCAATGACAAACACCACCGCTGGAAGCAATGGTTTTAGCCATGAGCACAGCTTGGTCACCGCAATATGCTCCTGCTACTGCTACGTTTTTGGCACCCTTCGCAAGATATAGAAGTAGCTTAGTCGTTTGGGGTTCCCAAACATGATCTGGAATCGAATCTGCGCTCATGACAAAGTCACGTGCAATTTTTGAGCGATAAAGAAACTGAATTGTAATACCAGAACTAAGCTTTTTGACCATTGTTCCAATGCCCTCGCACATGGCATCGACAATTGGTCCAGTGACATTTTCTCGAACATCAAAATCTAATTTAAAGAGTTCTTTTTCGGCTTTGAGTAGTGCAGCAATAACTAAATTTCTGCATTGCTCATTTTCACCGATGACCTTGAGGCATTCTTCAACCTTATTCATATTTTTATATTTGTTAGTGTTGTGACTTTTGACTGCTATTAATAAATGTGTATCTCACATTTTGGTATTTAAGACGGCTTTTAGAACATCACGAGTTTCTTTGAATGACATTGCTTTCTTTCTCTGAATGGCTGAATCAAGGCTAACGAATAATGAAACTGTTCTATCTATAAGCTTTCTGATAAAACTTCTGGTTTCAAGTGTAGTCTTCCCTACTGGTCTGTTGTGCGAATCGCGGTAGCGCACATCATAATACCATTTAGAGAAAGCGATAAGACTTGAAACTGATGTGCGCTTAGCATCCTCTAAGCTCAACTTAGGGTCAGAGCTTAAAAGAAGAGATGTTAGACTTGTGGTATAATCTGATATGAATGAACGATGCGTATCCTCAAAAGTCATTTCGGGCCATCTGGCCACTTTATGTCCAAAATTTTCATCATGAAGCTCGCGATATTCATAGGGATCGTTAATCCTTTTAATTTTTCCCATTGCTGCAGTGTATGTAGACATTGCTAATTCATCAGCCCACGATGGCTGTTTAATGAATCGTTCAGACATGCTTGCTTGTACTTTTTTAAGCACATCAATCCTAAAAAGGCCGTAAAACGTTTGCTGATAATAACGAGCAGCGAGCCAAGCTCTTTCGCAGGCATTGTTAGACTCAATTGAGTCATAGTGTAAGGCAGGTAGCAGTTTGAATTGTCTTTTTTTATCAGTCACAAAATCATAAATGCGACCTCGTGCGCAGCCATAATCGGGATTTGAACTGAGAAAGGTACTGCATTTCTCAATTGCAGCAGGAATGATGAAATCATCATCAGCGCACATGGCTACATAGCGTGTGGTGACTCGATCTAGTGCCCACAATACTTTGTCATGCACCATCGGTTTAATTTCTGGTTTGAAATGCTGACTAGTATGATTGTATTCGCACTTAAAGTTTGGATTATCTTTCTTTAAAGATTCAAAAAAAAGTCTGTTCTTTATAGCGTTGTCATCATCACTTGAATCTACAACGAAAACGAAAATCTTAGTTTTTTGATTAGCGTAAAAATTAATTAGTCTCTTTAAATATCTATGACGATTGTGTGTCGGAATAACGACAGTGGAATCAGTTGTGAAGAAGTCTGGCACCTTTTGATAATGATAGGCGTGTTAAGGCTTTATGAGTATTCCTTGACCTGTTGGTAAGGTTACGATTTTTACTTGATGCCGTACAGCGAACTCATCCATTGTTCTATGCTGTTCTTCGAAGCCGCGCCAGCCGTAGTCATCAAGAACGACAATTGCCCCAGAGGATAGTTTTGGCCAAAAATGCTCAATCGCTGCGCGTTCGGGTTCAGCAATGTTCATATCTATAGACAGGTAAGCAACTTTCTCAATTTGAACTGTGGAAAGAGACTCAGGCACTCTTCCGCGAACAAGTCGAACATTAGGGTATGATGCAAAGTTTTTCTGTGCTAATTCATAGCAGTCAGGGTAATACAGGTTGTTTTCCTCGACTCGCTTTTGTTTTTCCGTGTCACGCATCATGCTCTCAGGTGCTCCAGAAAAGGTATCGAACAGATACATTTTTCTTTCTGATTTTTCAAACTTCAGATGATCGCAGATAGCTAGTGAGAAGATGCCTGTGTTAACACCACACTCTACAAAATCACCTTCAAGATGCATGGCATGGGAGGCTGCCCAAAGAATAACATGTACTCGCCATTCTACATGAAGTTCTGGCCCCCAACGATGACCAGAGGAAATGCCTTTGGCATAACTTTTCACAAAACTAGGCTCAGTGAGCCATGAGAGATTTCTGCTTTTGATGAACATGCCATCGCCAGTAAATCTCCCATGTTGAATGCTTGTGGTTTCTTTTTTTGCACTACCAAATAAGGCTTTTTTCAGTTTGCTAAACATGGGTCTGTAAGATCTCGGCACGATTTTCAGGTCATGCTTGGTTTGGATACTGTCCAGTCATATCGCGGGCGCAGCGCGCCTGGTATTGGTCCTGTATAACCATTGCGCTCAAGATAAATAGGACTATCAACAGCTTCACGGACGGTAAAACACAGAACGTCACGCTCTGAAAAAATGATTTCAACACCTTTATCAATAAAGGCTAAATAGCATGACACAAAGTATGTTCCGTCATTTAGAACATTAGGATCAATTTTGCACAATAAATTATACTCACCTGGAGGGCTGCATTGCATTGACTCTTTTGGTGATGTTACAAATACACAGCTACCAGCAGAGTCATAAATATGAACGCTTGGTATTAGGGCTCTTTGTTGGTCTCCTCCAAGAATGAATATCATTCTTACATGGAATGGAGCTGCAAGATTAACTTCCGGAGTTGGAGTCCCTCGAATGTCTTCGATTGCAGCATAAAGAAGATGTGTTCCTTTAATTTTGGAATCATGACGAGATGATCTTAAGTCTAATTCATATGGGCTTGATTTTCCGCCCGAATAATAAGTTAATATGCCTTCGCCGACAGCTCCATCATAAGACACGCCCCCCTGTTCCAGCACAACTACTCGTGAGCATAGAGAATTGATCAAGCCCATGTTATGACTCACAAAGAGCAGTGTGCGGCCCTGGCTGGCCACGTCGTTCATCTTTCCAAGACACTTTTTTTGGAATTCACCATCACCAACAGCAAGGACTTCATCAATCATTAGGATCTCCGCTTCAAGGAAGGCTGCGACGGCGAAAGCGAGGCGAACTTTCATGCCTGAACTGTAGCGCTTTACGGGCGTGTCTAGGTAAGCTTCGCATCCTGAGAAATCGACGATCTCATCTAACTTGGAAGTGATCTCTCTTCTGCTCATCCCGAGAATAGCTCCATTCAGATAGATGTTTTCTCGTCCTGTAAGTTCGGGGTGAAAGCCTGTGCCGACCTCTAGTAGTGAGGCGAATCGTCCGCGAATTTTGATGCAGCCACCGGTGGGGCTAGTGACCCGAGAGAGTAGCTTCAGAAGCGTGCTCTTGCCAGCTCCATTACGACCGATGATGCCGAGCACCTCACCCTGAGAAATTTTGAAATTAATGTCTTTTAGTGCCCAAACATATTCGCTTTCTGTTTTTTGGCTGCGATTGTTGATTTGGCCGATCTTGGCATAAGGGTCTTCTTTCCCACGTACCTTGTGCCACCATCGATTCAAATCATGTGAAAGTGTGCCCGTGGTTACCTCACCCAAGCGGTATAGCTTGGAGATGTTTTCCACTTCAATAACAGTTTGGCTCATGAAAAATCAGACAGTGTCCATGAAGGTCTTCTCGACCCGGTTGAAGATAACAATTCCTGCAATCAAAATAATTGTGGTACAGATGCCTGACCAGCCGAGCAAATCCCAAGAGAAAGAGCCTGCACCAAGATAGATAGATCGAAAGGCCTCAATGATCCCTGTCATGGGGTTGAGTTCAAGCCAAGCTTTGTATTTGTCAGGCACGGTAGAAAGGGGATAAACCACCGGTGTGGCATACATGGCGAGCTGGATGCCAAAGGTCACGAGAAACGCAAGATCGCGGTATTTTGTGGTTAAAGAAGAGACAATGATGCCTGTGCCAAGGCCGAGTGCGCCAAGCATGAGGACGAGTAAGGGTGAGCCGAAAACCATAGCGGCCCAGTTGGGGCGAATGGAACTGCCTATCCAAAGATGCCAAGCTAATGCAATTAGAAGAACAAGGAACTGAATGCCAAATTGAATAAGGGTGGAAATGACGATGGAGACTGGCGTGGCCAAGCGAGGGAAGTATACTTTGCCAAATAGGTTGGCGTTATCCTTGAACGTGGTAGATGTCTTGGTCAGGCATGTGGCAAAGTAGTTCCACGGCGTAGTGCCTGCTAAGTAAAAGAGAAGGGGAGGTAACCCATCCGTGGACATTTTGGCGACACCGCTGAAAATGATAGTGAAGGTGAGTGTGGTTAGCAGAGGCTGAATGAAAAACCAGATTGGACCAAGAATCGTCTGCTTATAAACAGCAACAAAATCACGCTTCACGAACATGAGGACAAGGTCGCGATAACGCCAGAGGTCGGCTAGGTGAAGGTCAAGCCAGCCATTGCGAGGCTGGATTACCATGTCCCAAGGGTCTTCGTTATTTGTGCTCAAAGGAAGATGAATTGACTTATAGCCGTGACAGGTTCACGACATGGTTAAATAACCGTTCCTGGCATGCCTCAACAGAGGCCTTTGCTGTATCAAGAGTTAGACCAGGGGTTTCTGGAGGTTCGTAAGGGCTATCAATGCCGGTAAAGCCCGGAATTTGACCAGCACGGGCTTTTTTATAAAGGCCTTTAGGGTCACGGAGTTCGCAGGTGGCTAGAGGTGCACTGACAAAGATCTCGGTGAAGAGAACTGCATCTTTAGCGCATGAATGACGCACGCTGACTCGGTCAGCCCTGAATGGTGAAATTAGTGAGCAAATAACCACCATGCCTGACTGAGCCATCAACTTGGCAACTTCACCGGTTCGGCGAATGTTTTCACGGCGATCAGCATCACTAAAGTTTAGATCTCGGCAAAGACCGTGACGAAGGTTGTCGCCATCCAAGATGTAAGAGGCGATTCCATGACTATGCAATCTGCTGTCAAGCCCGACGGCCATGGTAGACTTGCCCGACCCAGAAAGACCAGTCATCCAAACGACAACGCCCCGTTGGCCAAGCCGCACAGCACGCATTGAATCTGTAACACGGAGGTTTGTCCAACTGATGTTCGTAGAAGCGGGCTGCGGGCTCATGAGAGAAATTTGGTCAAGCTGCCGCCCTTGGTCGTGCTAGTGACGCGACCTTGGCAAAGTGAAGTTGGATGGAGTCGGCGCTCAAAGTTGGGCGTCGATTTTGAAAAGGCTCAGAGGAGCTTTTCGAGAAGGCGGCTAGACAGCAGGCCATCTAGCTTTTTGTGTAGACTAGTGGCAGCCCTTAGTCGCTTTTTAATAATCTGAATTTCAGCAGGTGAATGGTTTGTAGGAGTTTGGGGGTGGGCTCCTGCTTCCAAGGTTCGATGAATCTGTCCTCCTGCGCTGGTTAGCTTTTTGCGAATTCCTGGCAGCAACCCCTGCTTTACGATGATACGAAACTCTGTTTCTGCTTCATAGAAGTCACGTCGATCGCCTTCTATCGGCACGTGACGAACGGCGTGCCATTGTTCGAGCTGCCGAATTGTCATGCTAGCACTAGCCTTACTAATATTGAGATTATTGGCGATGTCTTCAAGGCTGCATGGCTTCGGGTTTAGGTAAAGCAAAGCGAACATTCTGCCAATCAAGCGACCTAATCCGAAAGCGTGTGTTGTATTCCCGCCTGCTTCAATAAAGCGACGAACTTCGCGCGCCCATGTAGTCTGGGTTTGCATCGAAGATTCGTGTTCATGAGTGGGCATCGTTTAGAAATTTCTAAATGATGGTGGCTTTTTGAGTGACTTTTGGCAAGTGGCATTTTTGTTTGGGGAAAAATGAAACCTTTCGCCAAGAGGGTTGCGCATTTCTCTATGCTGCGCTTTGTCGAAGCCTATGTCCAGAACAGCCCAAGAACCGGAATTTGACGAGTATGCAGGGGATTATCATGCTGCTTTACAAATGGGTTTAAATCTGACGGGTGAGAATGCGTCTTACTACGCTGACGGGCGTTGCCGTTGGACGGCAGATCATGCTGAACAGGTGGAATTGAAGGTAAGTCGAGTGCTTGATTTTGGTTGTGGAACAGGCACAGCAACTAGGCACTTGATGAATGTTTTCCCAGATTGTCACGTCACTGGAGCGGATCCGTCAGAGGCTAGCCTAGCTGTTGCGCGTAGAGATCATGCTGGGCTTAGTAGTGAATTCATTTTGCCCGAGCGACTCAACGAGGTTGGTTCGATGGATTTAGCCTACTGCAATGGTGTCTTTCACCATATTCCCCCTTTTGACCGGGTGGGTGCGGCTCGTTCGGTGTATGAGTCATTGCGGCCAGGAGGATGGTTTGCACTTTGGGAAAACAACCCTTGGAATCCCATGGTATGGTACGTGATGAGTCGAGTTCCGTTTGATAAAGATGCCATTATGCTGTGGCCCGGTGAAACTGAAGACTTGCTCAGTCGTGTGGGGTTCCGTGTCTCATGCACAAAATTCTGTTTTATCTTCCCAGGCTTTCTTTCTTTACTCCGGCCTGTTGAGCCTTTGTTGTCCTCATGGCCATTGGGTGGACAATATGTCGTTTTTGCGCAGAAGCCCGAATAGATGATATGAGTTCTGCTGATTAAGTTTTGTTGTTCATTTGAATGAATTCTATGATGAAAATACTGTCTTCTTCACTGAGTGTATTAGGATGCTTCATGGCTTCCGCATTAGCTTTGCAGGCCCAAGAATTGACTCCTGAGCAAGTGTCTGATTTCTCATCTCTGGAGAAGCTCGCAGCTCAACTTGCCGCTAAGCCTTATGAAGCACCAAGTCAGCAACTTGATCCATTTTTTGAGGGTTTAAAATACGATGGTCATCGCCAGATTCGCTTTCGTCGGGACAAAGCCTTATTCTCTGAAATAGGAGATGTTTACCGCGCAGAGTTTTTCCATCCAGGCTGGATGTTCAAAAAGCCTGTGCAGTTCTATAGTTTGCAGAAAAGCTCAAGTGCACGCGTGCCATTCGATCCCAAGCTCTTTGATTATGGCGAATTATCATTGCCTGAAAAGATAACGCCTCCATCTGGCTATGCTGGCTTTAGGCTTCTTGCCCCAGATGCCTTTTTGAACAAGCCATTTGAGTTCCTTGTTTTCATGGGAGCCAGCTATTACCGAGCGGTGACCACGGAACTCGGCTACGGTATCAGTGCTCGTGGTGTGGCCGTGAATACCATTGGCGGCAAGCCTGAGGAATTTCCTGATTTCACACATTTTTGGTTTCAGCCACCCAAGCCTGGAGAGAAGTTCTTCAAAATTTTGGCCTTGCTGAATGGGCCTAGCATTACTGGGGCTTATCAGTTTGATGTAATGCCTGGCAAAACCACGGAGACCTTGGTCAAAGCTACGCTGCATCTTAGGCAGCCCGTGGAAATGTTGGGAATCGCACCCTTCTCCAGCATGTTTTGGTATGGGGAAAATAGCCATCCTAAACCATATGATTTCCGCCCTGAAGTACACGATAGCGATGGTCTTCAGATCGAAATTGAAGGTGGACCTTCGATCTGGCGACCACTTGATATTAGTCGTGATCTTCGGCTCAGTATCTTTGAAACAGATCGTTTGAAAGGGTTTGGCTTGGCTGAGCGGGATCGCGATTTCAACAATTTCCAAGATCTTGAGGCGGTCTATCACCGCAGACCTGCGGTTTGGGTGGAGCCCAAGAGTGGCTTTGGCAAAGGTTCAGTGGTGCTGGTGGAACTTTCTACGGGAGAGGAAACTTGGGACAATATCGTCGCTATGTGGAAGCCTGCTGTTTTGCCTTCGACGCCTGCGGAACCTTTGAAAGTTGAATATCGGTTAGCTTGGCTAGAAGAGCATTTGCCAGACTCACTGGCGAAGGTGATTTCCACAAGACGAGGATTTGTAATGGATAGCGATGACCATCTTTATGTCCTCGACTTTACTCGTGGCTCGATACCCGAAGGAAAGACTGCTGAATGGGTGCCGGATATTGAAGTTACAATAGGTAACGGAGAAGCTAAAGTGCTCGATCAAAGAGTCATGCGTAGCAGTGAGACTGGCGGCTGGAGAGCTTTCTTCAAACTAGATGTGCCCGAGAAGACCAAGATCATCGAGATGAGTTGTGATCTCTTGGACGGCAAAAAGCCGATCTCTGAGCGTTGGATGTATCAGTGGCGACGGTAGTAGCAATAAGCTGCCTGCTTATGTGAGTGCGCCAGCTAGTTTGCCGTGAATGCCATCGAAGCCTCCATTGCTAAAGATGATGATAACATCGCCGCTGTGAGTCTCCTGCTTGAGTCGAGTTAGTATGGCATCTGTATTGGCTTCATGGTAGCAGGGTTTGCCCGCCGCTGATACCGTTGCTGCTACCGTGGTGACATCGAGTCTTTGATCAGCTGCTACTTTTTCGGGATTCGCCACGGCTGCAATGACGCTGCCATCAGCTTCCTTAAGGGCTTCGATCAATTGAGCCTGTAATACATTTCGGCGGCTGGTGTTCGATCGAGGTTCAAAGACTGCCCAAAGTCGACGATTTGGATACTTCTGGCGGAAACCACGTAAGGTCTCGCGAATTGCTGTGGGGTGATGTCCAAAATCGTCGATGATTGTGATGCCGTTGACTTCAGCACGAACGGTTTGCCTTCTTCTGACACCGAGAAAGGTAGCGAGGCCGCTGCGGATTTGATCATCAGATAGGCCTGCGTGTCTTGCGGCGCAGATGCACATGGCGGCATTTCGGACATTGAATTCCCCAATCATTGGGATTGTGAACGGCACCCCATTCAGTGTGAAGCACGTGCTCTCAGGATTAGCTGCTGTGATGACGATCTTTTCATCGCACGCATCTCCCAGTCCGATTTTTTGGGTGGGGGCGTAGCTCTTTAAAGAGAGGCAATTCGGGTCGTCTCCATTCAGTAGGACTAACCCATTGCGAGGCACGCTGTTGAGCAATCGCTGAAAGGTTAAGAGTATATCATCGAGATCACGAAAAATGTCAGCGTGATCAAACTCGATATTATTAACGATGGCACACTCTGGAAGGTAATGCAGAAACTTACTCCTTTTATCGAAGTAAGCGGTGTCGTATTCATCACCCTCAATCACAAAGAACTCACTATGATTGAACCGAGCGCCTGAGGTCAAGTTTTCGGGCACTCCACCGATCATGTAGCCGGGGTTGCGCCCGGCGTGTTCTAGAATCCAGGAAAGCATGGTCGTTGTTGTCGTCTTTCCATGCGTGCCACTGATGACAAAGCTGCGTTTCCCCTGGATCACTTCATGACGCAACATCTCGGCCATGCTGGTGTAAGGCAGTCTACGTTCTAGCATGACTTCGAGTTCCTCGTTGCCTCGGCTAATGGCGTTTCCTACTACAAATAGATCTGCATCACTAGGTAGGTTGCTGCCTTTGTAACCTTCAGTGACGCTGATCCCTGCATCACGCAGCACATCCGACATTGGAGGATATACTTTTTCATCGGAACCTGAAATTCTGTAACCCAGTTGGCGCATGGCGACAGCCGTAGATCCCATCGCGGTGCCGCAGATGCCGATAAAGTGTAGATGTTTGGACATGAGGATAACAGAGGCCAGTGCCGGAAAAAGTGAACCGCAGGGCGTAGAGCAGGAGTTTGGACCGTCAAGTAGTTAAAGGAGAGGAATGTCGTGGAGGAGGCGTGATCGACTTGGCGAAGATGGCACCGCATCTGCTCAAGTGAATGTTGACTAACCATGCAGCACGTTCCCATAACCCATCTAGGTCCATGCATCTACAGTTCTCCCATTCATCAGATCGGCGGTGTGGAGGCTCCTTTCAAAGAGGATCATTTGGATCGCGTCCTTTACGATAGCTCCTTGCGAGGCCTTGAGGCTCCAGATCGTGCCATGAGCTTTGAAGAAGCTGGACCGCGTGAGCAGCTATTCTTTGATCCAGCTAAAACAACAGTCGGTATTGTAACCTGTGGGGGATTATGCCCAGGCTTGAACGATATCATTCGTGGGATCGTCAATCAGTGCCATCGACAATATGGGGTGAGCCGAACCTTGGGCTTTCGTTATGGTTATGAGGGGTTGGTTCAGCGTTATGGGCATACGCCGCTGAATTTGCGGCCAGATTCAGTGGCGCAAATTCACACCTTTGGTGGGACCATTCTCGGAAGTTCGCGCGGCCAACAGCCGGTCTCAGAGATGGTCGATACACTCGAGGATATGGGGATTGATATCCTCTTTGTCATCGGTGGTGATGGCACTCTACGTGGAGCCTCTGCCCTGGTAGCTGAGATCGCGAAACGAGGGTTACGCAAGGTGGTCGTGGGGATTCCTAAAACCATCGACAATGACATCATGTTCCTCGACAAGAGCTTTGGGTTTGAGACTGCCTTTGCTGAAGCGGTGAATGCAGTCAAATGTGCTTACACGGAGGCTTGTGGTGCGGTCAATGGGGTAGGGCTTTTGAAGTTGATGGGGCGAGACAGCGGCTTCATCGCCTGCTTTGCAGCCTTGGCAGGTAGTAATGTGGACTATGTTTTGATTCCTGAGGTCCCCTTTACGCTCGAAGGCACGGGTGGTCTGCTAGAGTCTCTCCGCTACCGTCTCGCTAAGCGTGGTCAGGCCGTCATCGTGGTTGCTGAGGGGGCGGGTCAAAATCTCCTTCAAACCGATGGCAGCACCGATGCTAGTGGCAATATGCGATATGGAGACATCGGTCTCTTTTTGAAAGATCAGATTAATGCGTTCTTCAAATCGAGGCGCATGGAGGTAAATCTAAAATACATCGATCCAAGCTACATTGTCAGAAGTGTGCCCGCGAATGCGCAGGACAATGTGTATTGTTCGAGGTTAGCTCATGCGGCTGTTCATGCCGCAATGGCGGGCAAGACCGACATGCTCGTGGGGCGCTGGCATGGTGCCTTCGTGCATTTGCCTTTGGCAATGGTCACGCGAGGTCGCAGGAAAGTTGATCCCAATGGTGAGCTTTGGCATGCGGTTTTAGAAAGCACTGGACAACCTGCCAGGTGGTCCTAGGAGGGTGTTTTCTTAGCGCGCGGCCTGATTGTAGTAAGCGCGCTCTTCCGGCATCATTGAGGATTTTGGATCGATCTGACTCAAAAGGCGACGCGTGGTTTCTTCGGCATTGCTTGCTTGGCTGCCACGGGCCATTGCCGCGATGATGGCACGCTGACCTTGGCTAAGCTGATCGGATAAGGGATCAACCGTCGCAAGTGCACGAATCACTCCTGAAATGTCATGCAAGCGCCACGCTGCCATGGCAAGGAAGAAACGGCGCTGCATGTCATCGGGCTGAGCTTGATTGTATTGGCTGGCCTGCATTGCCGCGAGTTCAAGACTTTGGCCAATTAGCAGGCATGCATAGAGGTTTTCGTCCTGGTAGCGATTGTCTTCTGGCCAGCGTCGAGCCGCTTCTGCTGTGGCGGCTAGATATCGTTCTGTATTTCCATTTGCTTTGGTGGCTCGGATCAGGCCATCGTAGCCTTCACGTTCAAGTGCACGGTTCCTGGACAAGCTGGTGAAGGCTTCTTCAGCGATATCAAAGTGCCTGCGCTCTTCAGCGTATTTGGCCAAGAGTTTCAGTAAATCAGCGCGCTGTTCCGTGTCTGCGGCAGCTTTGGCTGTGATCAAGGCTGCGCGAGTTTCCTCGGGCGATTTCTGACTCACAAAGGCGAGGTGGGCACGATAAAACGCGAGTACGGCGTGATTCAGGATTTTGCCCGCACGACGGTCGCTAATCAGTCGCTCCATGGCATCAAATCGTCTCAGGAAGGTCATCGCGGTCAGTAGATTTTCTAAGAGGGGTTGATGTTGTAGTGCTTCATCTTCTGAAATGAGGGAGATGACTCGCAGGTATTCGTTTTGTGGAGGTTCTAGCAACCATCGAACGTATGGCGCTAGATCGGCTCCTTTCAGCTCTTGAGCTTTCTGAACTGCTTCGGTTACAAGTTGCGGGCGGCGGAGCGGATCCAATCGCACTTGTTGACGAAGCGCCATCACTTCATGCCAGCCTTTTTTTAGAGGATGCTTCGTAAGCGCTGGTATAAGACGTCTAGCCTCGTCGGGTGGGAGATCGTTGATGCCATTGATTAACTCCAGAGCGGCAAGGGATATCTCATCCTCTCCTTCGGCGACTTTCCAAGCTCTTCGGAGTCCTTCAGAACCTTCGATCGACTTTCCTGAAGTGATCTGTGCACGAGCCAGACGTAAGGCGTGATCACGATCATCAGGATGTTTTTCCGCGTAGGTTTTCATGGCCTGAATCACCATGTCATTTTTTTGTGTTCCTCCCCAGACCTGCTGGGCGAGATACATCAGGCTGTCATCGGCGGACTGTTCGATGAATAGCTCAGAGAGCAGGCTTGATGCCTCCTGCGGACGTCCTAGTGCGACAAGGGCACGCACGCGCATGATCCGATCTGCTCGTGTAGTCGCTTTTTGACGTTCCAGTTGGTCCAAAAAGTGTAGCGCTTCTGGGCGCTTCATCATGGTTAGGTATTCAGCCGTCAGACGCACAGCATTGACGTTGTCGGGCGACATCTTGACCGCGCGTTGCACCTTGTCCCAGCCTTGCATGTAGTTTTGGTCGTGCGTCTCCTGGAGCGCTTCTTGATACAACCGCTCCGCGCGCCAGTCTTGGATAATGTCCTTGGCCGGTCGAGCAAAGCGCAAGCCAAGCACGATTATGGTGATGCAACCCACAATCAGCAGAGTGATCGCGGTAATCTTCGCCGTTAGGGATTGCCGATCTTTGTGCGCCTGAGTAGGCGGCACTAACCATTGCCACGATTGGCGAAGCGGCCGCAGCAGGGTGGCGACGATACCCGCTTTGGCGGATGAGGGTTTGGGATCAAAATTCTGACTGGAGAGCACTCTTGCAGTTGGGGAATAAGTTGGGGGAGCAGGGAAGACCATGCCCCAGGTCTCAGCATGGCGTCAATCTCGGTTTCGGCTCACCCTCATGAGGAAGTCGCGTTTGGTGTGCGAAAGCAGCTTGAGAAGCTGCGTATGGTAAAATCATGCTTATGAGGCTTTTCCGATTCGCTTCCGTTCTAACATTCCTTTTTTGCGGCTTCGGGGGTGTGGTGTCTTCAGCCTTCGGCTTGCAGGCTGGTGCTGCGACGAGCAATATTACTCCTGACATTGGCGGCTTTGTGGTAGGTGGTTTTTCTCCTTTTCCCTCCACCCATATCCACGATGAGCTTCATGCCCGGTGTTTGGTGCTGGATGATGGCCAGCAGCGCCTAGCCATCGTAGTCTGTGATCTTCTCGGTGCAGCTCGCCAGATGTTTGATGAGTCGGCTCGGCTGGTGGAAAAAGAATGCGGGATTCCCAGGTCGAGAGTGCTGATGTCTTGCACCCACACACACTCCGCAAGCAGCGCCTTATCTGAGAATCGTTATGATTCCCTTTCGATGGAGTTGAGCGCCTACCAGCGGTTTGTCGCACGCCGCATTGCTGATGGTGTGCGCCGGGCCGTGAACCTTTTGCAGCCTGCAGAGATAGGGTTCGCCTCAGCGCAGGTTCCTGGGCAGGTCTTCAATCGGCGTTGGTTCATGAAAGAGGGAACTGTGCCGCCAAATCCTTTTGGCGGAATCGATCGTGTAAAGATGAATCCTGGTTACAGCCAGCATTTGGTCAAGCCAGCCGGCCCGACTGACCCTGAGGTCTCGCTCTTGGCCGTGAGAGCCAAGTCTGGCGCTTGGATCAGTGTGCTGGCGAATTACTCTCTGCACTATGTCGGTGATGTAGGGGCGGGGCACATTTCCTCGGACTACTTTGGTGTCTTTTGTGAGCGACTCGAAAATCTTCTCGGCGCGGTGGATCAAGATCCTCCATTCGTCGGCCTGCTGAGCAATGGCACGAGTGGAGATGTGAATAACAACGACTATAGCCGCCCTTCCGCGCCTCAAGGTCCGAAGTATTCAAAAATCCGAAAAGTTGCTGAGGATGTCGCTCAGGCCAGTGTGAAGGCGCTGCAATCGGTCTCTTGGATGTCCGAAGTAAAGCTCGATGCTCGTTTCACGGATTTACGGCTCAAGCAGCGGCGTCCGTCGCCTGAGCAAATCGCTTGGGCCGAACGTACGCTGACCCAGCCTATAGTTTTGGGGAAAGGCAGCGCTAGCATCTTGCCGCGCGCCTATGCGGAGCGTTGCTTGAAGCTGAAAGATGCCCCGGATGAGATTTGCATCCCTGTCCAGGCTCTGCGTATCGGTCCAGCGGCGATCACGGGTATTGCTTGTGAGACGTTTGCTGAGACAGGTCTGGATCTGAAAGCTCGCAGCCCATTTCAGCCAACTTGGACGCATAGCATCGCTGGCGGTTACTACGGCTACCTGCCTACTCCGCCGCAGCATGAGCTAGGCGGTTATGAGACTTGGCTGGGCACCAATCGTTTGGAGCCGCAGGCTAGTGTGAAAATCACTGAAACTCTGCTGGAGCAGCTTCGTGACATGAAGGGGAGGCCTTGATCGTTGGGTCTCTTTGTTACTTTCCAATCTTTCCTTGACCATGCGTTGCCTTTTTTTCCTTCTGTCTGCTGCCTACCTTCAAGGGGCTCCTTATCCTGAAAAAACCTCTGACACGATTGGTAACCGTCTACTGCAGGAGTACTGGCAGAGGCAGGTCCAAGAGATCGAAAAAACAGGTGGCCTGAAGGACATCCAAACTGCAGAAGATTGGCGGGAAAAAGCGCCGCAATATCGCCGCCAGTTGACGGAGATGCTCGGCCTGTACCCTATGCCGGAGCGCACCCCGTTGATGGCAACGAGCACTGGAAAACTTGCTGGTGATGGCTGGCGTGTCGAAAAAATTCATTACCAGCCAGTTCCCGGGCTGTATGTGACGGCTAATCTTTATCTGCCAGCTAAGGTCGAAAAGCCACTGCCCGCCATTCTTTATGTATGCGGTCACGCGAATGTCATGAAAAACGGCATCAGTTATGGCAATAAAACAGGCTATCATCATCATGGCGTTTGGTTTGCCCGCCACGGTTATGTTTGTTTGATCATCGACACGGTGCAGTTAGGCGAGATTCGTGGTGAGCATCACGGCACATATTCCAAGGGGCGCTGGTGGTGGATTTCACGTGGTTATACTCCTGCTGGTTTAGAGGCTTGGTCTGGAATTCGCGGTTTGGATTATTTGGAAACGCGGTCTGAGGTGGATGCGACCCGCATGGGTGTTACCGGGCGTAGTGGCGGAGGTGCTTATTCGTGGTGGGTAGCGGCTCTGGATGATCGGATCAAGGCGGCAGCGCCTACGGCAGGGGTGACCTCCATGCACAATCACGTCGTCGATGGCTGTATCGAGGGGCACTGTGACTGCATGTTCTTCGTGAACACTTATCGCTGGGACTTTGACCGCTTGGTCGCCCTGGTTGCACCCCGTCCTCTGCTCATTTGCAATACCGACAAGGACACCATCTTTCCGATTGATGGAGTATTCCAGGTCCATCAGAGCGTGCGGCGGATCTATCAACTGCTTGGCGCGGATGAAAAGCTCGGATTGCAGGTGGCAGAGGGGCCACACAAAGACCTTCAGCCACTAAATATTGGCGCATTTCATTGGTTCGAGCGCCACCTGAAGGGGAGTGATCCGATGGCAGTACTCAATCAGGGGGCTGAAAAAGTGCTGGAACCTGAACAACTGAGGGTCTTTTCCGAACTGCCGAACGATGAGAAGAATACAACGATTGATCAGAGTTTTGTTCCTCAAGCCGCCACCCCTGAAATTCCGCAGACTATTGAGGCCTGGGCAAAGCAAAAACAGGTTTGGAGAAAGGCGCTCGAAGAAAAAGTGCTTTCGGGTTGGCCCAAGCTGGTTCCTGCCGTGGCCCCTGTCCTGGTCGGGCAGGATGAGCAGCAAGGCATTACCTTGAAGGCTTATGATTTTGAATCTGAGCCCGGCCTACCTCTGCGGCTTTATCTTGCGCACCGAGCTGGATTGAAGGTTCAGGATCTGGAACTCGTGGCGCTCAATCTCTTGGATGAAGAGGGCTGGGAACAGTTCAGCCGCACCTACCAAAAGCGGTTTACAAAGCTCTGGCAGAAAGATTTGCCTCAGATCGATCCTGACAATAATGCTTTCGAGAGTGAGCGGAAGATGTTTCAGAATTTCTCCTGGGGCATGGCCTACTTGGCTCCGCGAGGCGTTGGATCGACGGCATGGTCGGGCAGTGAAAAGGCGCAAAACCATCGCCTGAGACGCTTCTACCTGCTAGGGCAGACGGCTGACTCGATGCGCGCGTGGGACATCCGTCGTGGTGTTCAGGCGCTGCGAGTCGTCTCTGGTCTTGAAAAGAAACCCGTCTGGTTGCAGGCCGAGCATGCCATGGCGGCGAATGCTCTTTATGCCAGCCTTTTTGAGGATGGTATCGCTCGCCTTGATCTGCATGAGCTGCCTTCCAGCCATATGCAGGGACCTGCTTATTTAAATGTTTTAAAGTATCTAGATTTACCCCAGGTCGCTGCGCTCGCGGCAGATCGGACACGCGTTGTTCTTTATACGGATGACGAAAAACCTTGGGCTTGG
>JBIKYV010000193.1:0-6470 GCA_044355075.1 Prosthecobacter sp. | reverse complement strand
CATGGAAAACCTAGCTGTGCGCAGCCCAGATCGCCTCTGTGAGGTGTCTTGGTTCTCGGCATTGTGCTCTGATGACTACGAGTATCTTGGTATTTCTGATGGTTGCCTGCGTTCGAGCTATGAGCACTGCGCTTCTATCGTAAGAAAGGCTGATGCGCTTGGATTTCAAAATATCCTCCTGCCCTCGGGCTGGGTGGCTGGGCAAGATGCGCTGGCGTTTGCCGCCGCGATGGCTCCTCAGACCCAGCAGATCAACCAGTTGGTGGCTCTGCGCATGGGAGAGGTCTGGCCTCCCATGCTCGCGCGTGCGCTGGCAACCCTGGATCACATCGCCCGGGGGCGACTTTGCATCAACATCATCTCTTCCGATCTGCCCGGTCTGCGGGAAAGTAATGAAATTCGCTATGCCCGATGCAGCGAGATCATTCAGATCCTGCAGGGCATGTGGCGCCACGACGGTCCGTATGAGTGGAAGGGAGACTTTTACCAGTTCAGCCTACCCAGCACAGAACCCGCCAAGCCTTACCAACAGAACGGAGGACCGCTGATGTACTTCGGTGGCATCTCTCCTGCTGCCCAGGAGCTTTGTGCCAAGCACTGCGACGTCTTCTTGATGTGGCCTGAGACGGAAGAGCGCCTGGTGGAGACCATGCAGGGCATGGCAGAAAAAGCCGCTCACCATGGCCGCACCATCGACTTTGGGCTGCGCGTTCATGTCATTGTGCGTGAAACTGAAGCCGAAGCACGTGCCGCGGCGAATCGGCTCATCTCACAGCTCACGCCAGAAAAAGGCGCCGAAATCAAGGCCCGCTCCCAGGATAGCCACAGCGCTGGGGTGAAGCGCCAGGATGAACTGCGTGCTCAGTCCAAGGATCTTTACCTTGAGCCCCATCTCTGGAGCGGTATCGGCCTCGCCCGTAGCGGCTGTGGCAGCGCCATTGTCGGCGATCCCGACCAAGTTCTGGCCAAGCTGAACCGCTACATGGACATGGGCATCCGCGCCTTTATCCTGAGCGGTTACCCGCACTTAGGAGAATGCGATCTTTTCGCCCAGCATGTCTTGCCCCAGCTGCCCACTTGCCACCTGAATCAACGTCAAGAACGCCTCGTTGCCAATCCCGTCACCCCCTTGACCACGGCCATGCGCCGCTAAGTCAATAGCTGGCAACGAAGTGCCCTAGGGCTTAAGAATAGCCTGATGAATCCACGGCATTCCTATGGTCTTAAAAAGCATTTCGTGATGTGGGTTAATTTCTATTAAAGTATTTCTAAAAAGATTGATGAATGAAGGGCCTGTGAAAATGTCTAGTTGCGTCACTAACGCACAAAATCCCTCAACAGTCATGAACCGATTCATTCGCACTTCACTCCTTCTTTTGACAATTGGTCTCACCAGCTGCGCTGGCATCTTGCAGAAACAAAATGTGGTTAATTCGCCTGGTTTTAACCCTAATCAAATTTCACCAACATATGTGGTTAAGCTCCCGAAAGATGAGCGTGGGATCAATCAGCTGATTGTGACAGATCTCAAGCGTCGCGGCGTTCAGGCAACCACTGGGACCGAGCAAGAAAAGCCCGCGACAGTCAAAACCTACATCACTTATAAAGACAACTGGATGTGGGACATCACGATGTACATGCTGCGCCTAGAGATGAAGGTTTATGACGCGAAGACAAATGCCCTACTCTCCACAGCCATGTCTGAGCGTACCTCTGCAGTTCGTAAATCACCTGTAGGCATGATCGATGAAGTCTTGAACATGGTGTATCGCGGACAGCATGTGCGTTGAGGTTTTTGAACTACTGAAATAGAACTCAAGATGAAGAGCAAATTCTTTGGCTATGGCTGCCTAGCTTTGATGCTTAACCTATCGAGCTGTGCGACAGTCGTCAGTGGCACCAAGCAAAACATCAAGATCACGAGCCAACCTCCGGGAGCTCATGTCAAAATCAATGGCACTGAGTCTGGTGTGACTCCTACCACAGCGACTCTTGCGCGGAAACATAGTCACTCGATTGATGTTTCCAAACCAGGTTACCAGCCTCAGAATCGAATGCTTCACGCGGGTATGAATCAGTGGATCTGGGGTAACTTGTTGATTGGAGGCCTGATCGGCATGGTTATCGACTTCAGTTCAGGCGGTGCTAGTAAACTCAGTCCTGACGAAGTACACGTTGATTTGCAAAAGCAATAAGCTTTCGCATGATCCCTATCTTTGAGCTGAGTTCGTGAAAGCGGACTCAGCTTTTTTTAGCCAACCCATATAGCCTTCACTGCGCTATTGCAGTTGGCGATAGTAGGAGCAAGGCACTCTCTCGCGAGAGTGGAAAGCGAGGGCGAGGCAATCGAGCAGGTGACAGCGGGCCTGGGATTCATCTATTTCACGTAGCTGGTGGGCCAGGCGGAAGTGCGTGCTGGCAGCGGTGTCTAGAGAAAGGAAGAGCCGCGACAGAGGCCAATTTTGGCATGGCAGGTCTAGCTGCTGGCCATGAAGGACTCTCGCCTAGCCGAGCGAGAGAAAGGAAAGATGCGCATGAAAGCAAAAAAGCGCCTTATGCATGCATCTCTCTCGCAATTGCATTTGGTTCTTGATCCAAGGGCCAAGGAACGCCTTGGATAGTGCATGAATTCCGTGCTTTTTCTTATGACTGTTCCCCTTTGGGAGCAGGTCGGTGCTGGACGTTTCCGTCTAGCCTTGGTCTGCTTTGCTCTCGCTGGACTGTGTGTGCTGATTTCGGGTGCGATTCATTTGTTTGTGGAGAGTCGCCGTCGCCTGGGGGTGATCGTTTCATCGCTAGGGTTGTTGGTGGGGCTCATTCCTCTGACACTTGCTTGGCAGGTGCGGGATGTGGCTTTTCAGCCGGTGGTGGATGCTTCCGGCTCGGCACAAGCGCCTTCCTTGGTCGAGGCACTGCTGGTTCCCTTTTTGCCCGTACTATTCAATGCCGCGCTGCTCATGGCGCATCGAGTTGCCAAAGCTGGAGCAACCCGTGGAGAGCCTGATTCTGTGTGAGCAAGAAGCCAAAGCGGCGCCTCAGCGATGAAGGTGCAGTCATTGGAGAGGGCTATGGCTTTCAGTGAAAGTCAGGCATGAAAAGAGACATGCCGGAACAGCAGGGTAGTGTGGAATAAACGGATTCATGCAGCAGGGGCTGCGCGTGGATGGCGTTAACAGCTAGGTGAACCCGTCGGCTAGTGCGCAACTGCCGACGGTCTGCGGAGTTTCAGCGGATGGTTATCCTATCCCTTCGCATCATGAAACGGGTCCTGTTCTTACTTTTCCTTCTGCCTCTTGGCTCTCTGGCTGCGGATCAGCCAGCCTCGGCTCATGCGGAAATGACCGCCGATCAACTGACCTTCTTCGAGAAAAATATCCGTCCTGTGCTGGTGCAGCACTGCTACAAGTGCCACTCGACCGACTCCGATAAGGTCAAAGGAGGTCTGACGTTAGACACGCGCCAAGCCAGCCAGCGCGGTGGCGAATCGGGCCATCCTGGCATCAGTCCAGGGCGTGTGGAGGAGAGCTCCATCTATGAGGCGATCACTTGGAAAAATGAGGACATGCAGATGCCTCCGAAAACGAAGCTTCCGGATGAAGTCATCGCGAACTTCAAAAAGTGGATCGAGATGGGTGCGCCTGATCCACGCGAACAAAAAGTCGCTAACGCCAACGGTGCTAAACGCCAGATCGACATGGCGGAAGGTCGCAAGCATTGGGCTTTTCAAAAGCCGGTGAACCCATCGCTACCACAGGTGAAAACGGTAGCTTGGGCGAAGACGGCCATTGACCATCACGTGCTGGCAGGCATCGAAAAGGCGGGACTGCATCCGGTGCCAGATGCCGATAGGCCGACGCTGATCCGCCGCATTGCCTATGATTTGACAGGGCTTCCCCCGACGCCGGATGAGGTGAAGGCCTTCCTAGCCGATGCTTCACCCGAGGCGGTGAAGCGTATCATTGATCAATACTTGGATTCACCACGCTATGGTGAACGCTGGGCTCGGCACTGGCTCGATATCGCCCGCTATGCGGAGAGCAGTGGTAAGGAAGTGAATGTGCTCTATCCCCATGCCTGGAGATACCGCGATTACGTCATCGATGCCTTCAATCGCGACAAACCCTACGATCAGTTTTTGAAAGAGCAGATTGCAGGGGACTTGATGAAGTTTGAGAACAAGCACGACCAGGCTGAAAAAATCGTCGCCACCGGTTTCTTGGCCATCGGCAGCAAGGGACACAATCAGCGCGACAAGCGCCAGTTTGCCATGGACCTCGTCGATGAGCAGATCGACACCATGTCTCAGGCTATGCTCGGTCTCACCCTAGCCTGCGCGCGCTGCCACGATCACAAATTTGATCCGGTAACTCAGCGCGACTACTACGCCCTGGCAGGCATCTTTTTGAGCAGTGAGACGCTGTACGGAACCTACAGCCAGCTGCAAAATGCGAACCCTGGCACATTGATCGAGCTGGATCGAGAAGCAGACTTGCCTGCTCCCGTGGCCGCCCTTTCCACAGCGGATTACACGCAGCTGAAAAAGAGCTTTGATGAGGCCAAAGCGACCGCAGACGGCATCCGTCGGCAGGTTTTTAGCCAGAAGCCAGAAGAACGTGAACGACAGGGGGTGGCGAACTTCCTGCGCATTCGCGGCTCCAATGACAGAGCTGATGCGATCCGTGCGGACTTGGAACTATTTCATCCCGATGGCAGCCCGCGCACACTGGCCATGGGCGTGCTGGATCGGGAGCGCCCCATTAACAGTCCACTCCTGGTGCGAGGGGATCTCCAACAGCCTAGCGAGGTGGTCCCGCGTGGGCTTGTGGAAGTGCTCTGCGCTCCGGATGAGCCGCGCAATATCAGCCAGGGTAGTGGTCGTTTGGACCTCGCCTGGTGGATCGCTTCTGAGCAAAATCCACTAACGGCACGTGTCATGGTGAACCGTGTCTGGATGAAGCTGATGGGACGCCCCATCGTGCCGACACCAGATAACTTTGGCTTCATGGGCCAAAAGCCGACTCACCCTGAGCTGCTCGATCACCTCGCGGTTAGCTTCATGGAAAACGGTTGGTCGGTGAAGCATTTGATACGCTCCATCATGATGAGCCGTGCCTATCAAATGGGTTCAGGCTATGATGCGCACAACAATGCGATTGATCCCGAAAACCAAGCGCACTGGCGCATGAGTCCGCGCCGCCTCGATGCGGAAGCAATCCGCGATGCCATGCTCTATGTAGCGGGTACGCTGGACTTTTATCCGGTGGATGGCTCTCCCGTGGCTCGGGCCGGTGAGGGCAGGCAGGCGATTTTTAATCTGACGCGCGAGGTGATGGGTAAACCCTACAACTTCCGCAGCATTTATTTACCCATCCTGCGTGACCAATTGCCCGAGTTTCTGACGGTGTTTGATTTTCCTGATGCCAGCCTCGTGACGAGCGAGCGCGATACGACGAATGTGCCCAGTCAGAGCCTTTTCCTCATGAACAACAGCCAGGTTCTCGCGTCGGCAGATGCCTTTGGGAAGCGTGTCGCTGCCTATGAGGGTACTGCTCAGGAAAAGCTCGCCTATGCCTGGCAGCTGGCTTTTGCCCGCCCACCGACTGCGGTGGAGTTGGCTGCGATCCGTGCTTTTTGGGCTCGTTTTCCCAGCCAAGCTGTCGATGGCAAATCAACTCAGCAGGCTCGTGACTATGCTCAAAAGGCTGCACTATCTGCTTTTTGCCAGAGTTTGTTCGCCAGTGCTGAGTTTCGATATGTGAACTGATGTTCATCGACGGCATCGCGGGGAAGTTGCCAGTCACGGTCGAGTGTCGTAAGGCCTGTTATGAGCTTTTTTCCAGGTATCGTCCGCTATGGCAGCATCGCGCTCGCCATCGCTGGGGTATGGCAGATGACCCAGGTCATGGAGGTAATCCGTGCGCAGGAGACACCTGTCACCCCACCGCCAGTGTCGCCGCCGGCCAAGCCTTATTCTGAAGGATTGGCTGCGACTGGTATCTTGGAGGCTTTGGACGAAAATGTGGCCATCGGCCCTCCTGTCCCAGCGCTTGTGTCCAAAGTGTATGTGAAAGTCTGGCAAAAGGTCAAAACCGGAGAGCCGCTGATGCAGCTGGATGACCGAGAGCTGCAAGCACAGCTCATCAGCCAGGAAGCTACCGTTTTGGTGAACGAAGCCGCGATGCAGACTGCGGAAGCGCAACTGACGAAGCAGCAAGACATGCTGGATCGTCTGCAATCTGTGACAGATCAGCGCGCGATTACCCAAGATGAAGTGAAAAATCGAGCGAATGACGTGATGGTCGCACGTGCCCAGGCTGCGCAAGCTAAGGCCCAACTTGGAGCTGCCCGTGCTGCCGTGCAGCAGACACGTCTGCTGATGGATCGAATGACGGTGCTTGCTCCGCGCTCAGGCACGATCCTGCAGGTGAACATCCGTCCTGGCGAGTATGCCTCTCCCCAGAATCGTCTAG
>JBIKYV010000054.1:0-21198 GCA_044355075.1 Prosthecobacter sp. | reverse complement strand
AATCTTGGTGGCACCACAGTCAATTACACGATGCGTGAGGGCACAGCGACTTATGCGGGCTCTAAGTACTACACGCGCTGGGGGGGCGTGAGTGGTATTCATGATGCGGAACTAGATCCAGACTCCGCCAGTCCAAAGATCTATGATTACTCATTTAGCTTCAGCAACTATGGCTTTAATTTGCTCGGCAGTGAAATGCGCGATTCCCTCATTGAGGGTAGCATATTCTTTGATGTGCCTTCTAATTTCACGCAAGAGTTCAAGCAATTGCAGATCAGTTGCCGTGGTGAGTTGGAAGAATTGACTCCCTTGGGTGTGGAAAAGAAATTGGAGCATTGGGACTGTGCCTTTGAAGTGTTGGCGGCCTCCTTTGTGCGGTCCAGTTCTGAGGCTTGCAGCGGCGGGAACGCAAGTTACATCACCAATATTCGCGCTAGGTCGCATCATGTGCCCACTTCTTTCGTGGGTAAGTTAGGACTCATGCCAGGTGGTGAAATTATTAGCGCGGCCGATGGGCGTTACGATCATGATTCCTTGATCACTTCGCGTTTTGTTTTGCCACGCAACATCGAGATTCAAGGTCCTAAGAAAGTCAATAGCGCTACGGACTATGAGACTTGGGTCTATAGCAGCGTGCAGGATGCTTATCTCAGCGACTGGGATGCAACGACCGCGCATAGCAAGGGCTTCTGGAACTTGATTGGCACGTTGGATGTGCCCTTCTTTCGCGACTTGCAAGTGCACTTGCAACTCATCGCTATCGACACTGTGGGAGGTGCTAGCGATCCTGATTCGGCCATTAACATCATGGGCGGCTGGCCTACTGGCGGTTGGGTCGAAGGCGGTGGCAATCCTTTCGACTTAGCGCTGTTTGATTTAGAAAATCGTGGCTTGCCCGCCGATATGATATTGGAGGATTACCGCAATGGTCCTGTGGTTGCAGCGGCGGCAGCAGATGCTGTTGATGGAAGTGAACCAGCCAATCCATTTGCTGTTAAAGCTGCACAGACTTGGTTGGAAGTCGTGGACTTTGATTATGAGCTAACCTGGGATCCGGTGACGAAATCCTTTGAAGCGAAGGAGATTCCCGGTAGCGACCTTTTGGTCATCAACATCGGGCACCAATGCTTGCGCATTAGCCCCGACTACGCCGAGATTAACTTTGGTTTTAGTTACGACGGATTGCCCCAGATCAATCTCTCACAGATGGCTTTCAATGCGATTGATGAAAGTACAGGTGTGGCTTCAAGCCTGCTGAACTCCTTAGGTTCCCAAGGTTTTGACGCTCTCACAGGTGGGGTAGATCGCTTTGCGAAGTTAGTAGGCGACCGAATGGATCAAGTCATAGATGAGCACGTGGATCAAATCATGGGACCTCCGCTGAGCGCATTGACCACGGCGCTTTCTGGGCGATTCACAGCAGGGTATTCGGTGGATTCCATCCAGATTCAAAATGATATCAAAGCGGCGATGGGCGTGGGATCTTCGGCTGCGGGCACGGTCAAAAAACAGATCGAGCAGATTGTCAATGCAGGCGGTAGCGCCGTGAATCTTTCTAAAAATATTGTGGCGCAAATGGACGAAGTCCTTCGTGCCTTGGATGCCTGTGCGAATCTCAATCGTTATGGTGCAGGTGTGGATGATGCGGCGTTTAAGGATTTTTTTAATACGCTGCCGATAGGGCCATCTGATCCCACGGTACTGGAATCGTTCGCTCAGGATATCGTTACAAGCTTTGCTGCAGCCATCACCGCCGATATCTTGGAGTCTGTTTGGGCGACTATCTTAGAGAAGCATGAAGATAAGGTGATTGCCGTCGAGGAGGCTTTGGCGCAGGTCTATGTGCGCGTGAAGGCGGTGCGTGATGAGCTCAATAGCCTGACTGGCGATTTCAATAAAGAACTCGAGGAAATCATGCTAGCGGCCAAGAGCGCAGGTGAGATTGAAACAGCGATTAATCAGGCATCAGAGGATATTATCGCCATGATTCAGCAGCTCAGCAGCATGGATGTTGAGGTCAACTGGGCGTTAATCAGCGATCAGCAAAAAGCGCAATGGTTGCAGGCTATCAAAAATCAACTGCACGCTACGCCCTTTGTGGCGAAGATTTCTACGGCGATTAAAGAGCGTCTCTATGATCTAGAGGGGCGCATGCATAGCGCGATTGATTCTGGGATTGACGCCCTCAATGATATGCTCAAAGACGCGATTAAAGATCAGCTCGCTGGTCTTGATGAGAGTTACAATAATCTCTTGGGTGGTAAACTCGATAACATCGTTGGCGCGGGACAGTTCAAAGGCTATGCACATATCACCACGGATTCACTCGAGCTCTTGCGCTTAGATGGTAGCTTCCGTTGGACTGTGCCCGATGAAATGAAGTTGGATGCCTATCTCGAGATTCGTGCCATGAACTCGGAGGGCGATGGTACTTGTGCGGGGGTAGCGTCGAATTTTACTGAGGTTGAGTTAGGGGCGATGGATGTTCCCTTGCAGTGGTTGTCGCCGGATTTGCATGCAGATGTGAATGCGAAGTTCGCGTTTGGTGGTGGCGATCTCATTGGTTTTGGTGGTGGCTTTAAGATGCGCGGAGCGCTGTCTTATGAAGCATTCATCATTACTGATCTACAGGCACAGATTGCCTTTGGCGAAACCGAAAATTACTTAGCTGCAGAAGTGGGCTTGGCTTTCTCAAGCTATCAACTCAAGGGCGGAATATTCTTCGGTCGTTGCTGTACTCCTGATCCGATTGCAGCCATTGACCCTGATGTGGCTTCTTTAATTCCTGGGCCAACTTTTACAGGCGCTTACGCTTATGGTGAGGGTTGGATTCCAATTATCGGAAATGGGTGTTTCTTCAACATTTCCGCAGGCGTGGGCGCTGGTGCCTTTTACTTCGCTGAGGGACCAACTTACGGTGGTAAAATGTTAGCAGGAGTCAGTGGTGAGGCGCTGTGTGCGGTTTCCGTGAAGGGCGACATCACTCTCATTGGTGTGAAGAACGGCAATGATTTTAGCTTCAGCGGCACAGGCTCGATTAAAGGCAAGGCCGGCGTCTGTCCCTTATGTGTGAAGTTCTCTGAAAATGTGACGGCCTCTTACAGCAACGGAAGCTGGGATGTGGATTACTAATAAGTCACTCACCTCTGTGTCTCACTTTAACTGATTTGTTCCATGCCCTTTTCTTTTAAAACATTCTCTGCAGTAATCGCGCTGAGCCTATCAGCGTTGCCTCTCCTTGGACAATCTACTGGTTCTGGCAGCGGACCTACCTCAAAAGGTGGTATGGGTGCTTCAATTTTTACTGTTGGCACAGCGAAACAAGTAGGTGTGCAGCATTGGGCTTATCTCCTTTGGCAGCCAAGTGAGGCTGGTATCATCGAGGGCCAGCGGTTTCGAGTGTACCGCAAAAGCGGCGTGGCCACTGCTACTGGCAATTATGTACTGCGTGGTGATGTGCAGCCGCGTCTAACCATTGCTTCAATTACACAGGCATTGGCGACGGCGGATATTTTGGGTGAGGATCGCGAAGATTTAGAACATGGCCTGGGAGCTTTGCTGAAGGCTAAACGTGAAGATTTGATTTGTGAAGAGCGCGCTTTGGCGGTGCTCAATGCAGCCATCAATGATGTGTCGGTGTTGCAGCGCTTGCATGTAATGTCGCGCGTTCATCCTGCTATTAGTTTAGTGATGGGCAAAGCCTTCGCTGAGCCACTGCCTGGGACAGGTGTGTATACCTATGAGATCCGTATTGTTGACGATGCCACAGGAGCGGATAGCGGGGTTGTGGGTCGCGTGACGATTAATACAACACTGACGCCGTTGCCTGCCCCCGCCTCGGTTTACACTTTCTTTGAGCCCAATGAGCGCGGTCACCTTAACGCCAAGATTCGTTGGGCCACACCTGTAGCACTGCGCTCTCGAGCCTTAGAGTATTACGGTTACAATGTATACCGCGTAGCCAAAGCCGATGCTGCGGCGCGTGGCTGGGTGGCTGCTGCTCCGACAACGGCCGCGTTGTTAGCCTCAGTGGGTGATAATACCAATCCAAGGTTTAAGCGCATCAATGATGTGCCCATTCTTACTGAATCGGATTTGGATGTGGTAGCGGCCATGAATTCGGCAGATTTAAAGACCTATTTTGTGGCCGATGACAATGGCCGCTTTGATCCCGAGGACCCCAAACCTGCGCTGCAAGATGGCGATGAGTTTTACTACTATGCGGCAGCCTTGGATATATTGGGTCGCGATGGCTTGATTTCCGCAGGGCGTTTGGCTGCTGTATATGACACCTACCCACCCGAAGCCGCGCGCGATCTGAAAGTGAGCAACGAGTATCAATTGCTCGGCGCGACTCGAAAACAATTTTTGCGGGTGACATGGGAGGCGCCGCCTGTAGATAGCGATGGTGCAGGCTTGGATAGTTATTTGGTTTATCGTTGGACTTCTGATCGTGCCATTACAACCAGCAACAAGGCGGTCGCAGCCGGAGGAGCTATTCCTGCCCACATTGCAGTAGTGAGCCATGTGGCTGGCAAGACCACATATCAATTCGATGACACGGGGCCGGGTTCGCCAACCGCCGCAGTCGCTGGTAAGACTTATTGGTATACGGTTCGTTCGCGCGATTCGTCCAAACGGCCCACGGGTGGCAATCTCAGCGGAAATAGCGTTCCGGCTTATGGCGCTATTCGCGATCGTCAAGGCCCTGAAGCTGCGACAGGTTTGATTCGTTTGAACTGTTTGCAGCCTTTGGTTAGTCCCGTGCCTTACAATAGCACCAGTGACAATTATAATGTTCTATCTCCCGGGAGCGAAATTACTTTGATGTGCACAGCCGAATTGGATTCAAGATTAGCTTGGGCCGAGTTTGTGCTGCAGGGGCGCACTTCGCTCGGGCAGTATGCGATGCGCTCTGACGGCAGAAGTCTGGTGGCAAAGGTTTCGCTGCCGTCAGCCACGGTGTTTGCCAACGGTACGAAGGACCAATCTATCCGAGTGAGCTGCCGTGTAGCTACGCATTCAGGCCGTGTGTCCTCTTTTGCGATTCATACCATTGCTGCCCAGCCTGCAGCGGGCCAAGGCAGGCGGGTGAAGTTCAAGGGTGAGACACAAACTTTTACTGGTATTTTAGGTGATGAGGTTTGCGGGAGTAGGCATGAAGTTTATGGCGATGGCTCGCCGCAAAGGCGCAGCAGTTTGTGTGGCGAAATCAGTGCGCCCATTCCCGTGGAAACGCGTGAGTATAAGATCTATCGTCGTGTCGGAGATGGGCCCCTGACTTTGGTGGACTTTGGTCCGAAGAAAACCATAACTGGGCCAGGTGCGGTGACTGAAGGCTTTAGCCAAGTCTTGGATTTAACCCACAATATTGATTGGTGTGATCGCACTGTGCCCTCGGGTGTAGCTAGCCTCTGTTACTTTGTGCAGACCTTTGATGAGCACGGTAATGCTTCGCCGATGGCACCTTTGGGTTGCGTGGAATCTGCTGTAGACTTGAGTGCGCCGACTTTATTGCCCATTGAGCCAGCGGGCAGCGCGACCTCGCCGCAGATGACGGTGCGCTGGTTTGGCAATCCCAATGAAGCAACTCGATACGAGGTTTTCATCAGTAAGGGCGGCTTTGCTTACAATATGACCACTGCGCCGAGCCCTGGTTTGTCCAAGGATCTATCGCCCCAAGACGGTGGAGGCGCGCGCATCGCGCAGCGGGTATTGGGCGATGGCAATGGGGACTTTTCCGTGCATGAGACTAGCATGGTGAGCATCATGATGACCACTGTTTCTGTCACTAAGGAAAGCTTGGTGAGTTTTACTCTTCCTATTGAGTTGGGAATGAAGTATGAAGTCTGTGTTCGTGCGGTGGGCCCCGGTGCTAATTATGGATCACGTGCTCAATCGCCGCTAAGTAACGTGCAGGAGTTCATATGGGCGCCTGCGCCAGGTTCTCTGCCTCAGGTGCCGTGGCCAGCGCGCATTGGTGGCGCGGCCCAGAGTAGCACTGGTTTCCACCCTGACATCATCGCGCAATCCATGCGCGGGCGTGTCTATGGCTTCGAGGGTATGGGCGTGCGCATCGGCGCGGTGGATATGTCTGTAGACACTGAAACAGGGGGCGATTTTATCACGCAAATTGACAGTCCTCAGGTGAAGACTCGGTACAATGGCCTGTATCCTCGTCCCGGAAATGCGGATTTAGTCAATTTGATTCAGCGTAGCGTGTTGCAAGGTAGCTACGATCCCTTGGCTATTGTATTTACCAATGAGACATTGACTCAGAGCGAGGCTGCGAGCGGCGGGTCAACTTATGCGGGCAAGATTCTTCCAATGATTCTTTATCGCTACGAGGTGCCCAGCGCGGTGCATCCCACCGTCTCCAATGACGTGGTGCAAGTGACGCCGATGATGGAGCAAATCGCCTATGAAAAGAATGGCGCGACGGGCAATACGGTGATTCACGACCCCTGGGTCAGCGTGGTTCCTAGAGTGATGCCTAGCTCTTACAGCAAGACTCATGAAATGTTTTTGTTAGACCGTCGACCCGTTACCAGTGGCGCCTCTTATCGCTATGTCTTGGTTCGCTTGAACAATCGCACTTTTGAAATCGAGCGTGTTTTGGAAACTGCAGTCATTACTGTTCCTTAATTTTATTTGATCATGAAAGCATCAACTCTCTTTGCAAAAGCCATAGGCTCTGGTCTAGCAATGATTGCCTGTGGGGCCGCATATGCGGCTAGCTTTACGCAGCAAACTTCAAAGGAGTTTGTGGCGAATGGCGATTTTGATGGTGATGGCATCCTTGATGTCATGGTGGTTGACCGTGACACGGGGGTTGTGCGCGTCATCAAAGGCAATGCTACGGGCAAATTAACGCCCCTTGGCGCGATGGCATCAGGTATAAGGCAACCGGATTTTGTCAGCGTGGGCCGCCTCGGCGATGGCACGGCGACCGCGCCTAACAACGATCGAGCGCTGATTGGTTCAGCCGATGCGAATCGCGCTGTCGTAGTCAATCCGCGTTTTCCTGCGGCAGTACCGCGCTCATTGTATCAACTTGGGGTTGCCCCTGAGGCGGCTGCCGTAGTGCAGCTTTCCGTAATTGGCGGTACTGTGCATGAGGACATTTTAGCGAAGTCGCGCACGCAAGCGGTCGTGCCCAGCGGGGCGGGTAGTGATTTCTTCCGCCCTGGTCAACTGACAGAGTTGCTCAATAAAGGCACGAGTGTCAGCAATTATTCGCAGAGCAATCAGTCTCAAAACTTCGAGAACCTTAATGTCTTGACGCCTAGTACAGCTGCTGGTGAATTGCCTTTGGTTGCTGGTTTTAGCGTCAATCGCTCTCCCGATGGTGAGAGTTTGGGTGGCTCATTGATTTTGCTGACACCTGGGCGTTTAGTCATCAACTCGGATGGTATGATTGAGAAGGGTTTGATTCAAACACCAGTATCGCTTGAGGCCAACAGCCGATTTGTAGTTTCGATCTTTGGTAGCGATACTACAGCCACTTTTGTGATCTACTCCGAAGGTTCCTCAAAGGCGCATGTGCTGCGCTTGATTAAAAATACTGCACCAGGCGATCCGCCTTTTAGTTTTGAACAAGATCAACAGCAAGATTTAGGTTTGTCAGTGCAATCTATGTCCGTGGTTCGCAGTAAGGCTGGCAAGGCACAGGTGGCAGTGGGTTTTGATGATGGTCGCGCCACTATTTACGATGTGACTGATGTGGGGCTGGAGGTTGTGTCATCACTGGTTATCAACGCCGATGCTGGTTCTGTTTCGGCCTTGGTGGCTGGAGCCAATGGCGTCTTGCATATCATGCATGCTGATCCGATTACGGGCCGTTCTACGGCGGTGTCTTCACTGGCAGATGATGGCAGCGGTGATTGGCAGCCTTTGACCTCTGATCCAGTTGGCTTGCCTCCCATTTCAAAGGTGATGGATTTGGCCAATGTGCTGGTGTTTGACAAGCAGCCCTTCATCAATGCAGATGTGCGTTTGTTAGGCGCTTACCGCGCGGGGGATTGGACGCAGAGGCTGGCGTTTGCTGGGTCGGGTAGTTCTTTGACAGCATCCGCTACGGCTGAAACTTTTCGAGGCGAGATCTTAGGTCTAGGTGCGGCCTCGGCAGTTCCACTAGGCTCTGTGGCAGGACCATCGGGGGTCGCTACACCTGGGCAATTGGTCAATCAGTATGCTGACAATGTTTCGATCTTTAGTTTGGAGGAAGCTCAGGGTGAGATCGTCGATGTAGTCACAGTGAGCCCGCCTTCGGGCAAATACAGTGGCATCATCAAAGCCACCTTTTCTGCAAGTGCTGGAACTACGATTTTTGTGCGCAGCAATACCTATGAAAATTTCAAGCCTTACGCGGGGCCGATGACGGTGGTCAATCCAAGCTCAATTGAGTACTACGCACAGGTCGGCAGCAGGCGCGGCGTCATTAGCCGCGTGAGCTATGAGTTTACACAGGCGATAGAAAAATTAGATAGTGATGGCGATGGCGTGCCGGACTTTGTGGAGCTGGCCAAGAGACTTGATCCTACAGCCGGTGCTGATAGCGATGGCGATGGATTTAGCGACTTAGCCGAGTTGTTGGCTGGTAGCCAGGCTGATGATGATCGGAGTAGCCCTAGTGCTGATTTTGTCGCGCCGAATAGCTCTAACTTAGAATTAGCAGTAACTCCTGCGGGTGAATCAGGTTTTGACACCATGGTTGCCGCACCTGGCACGATCATTTCCGCCTACACGCCCAATGGGCATCTGCTGGGTTCAGGTGCGACTCCTGAGTTAGTCAGTGGGCAAACCGCAGCCACTATTGCAGTGCGCTTGCCGCCACGAGCTTTGCCTATGGTCGCCTTGGGTACACCAGGCAACATGATTATGACGGTGTTGCCTAGCCAGCAGAGCGAAGGCCCTTTGCCCGAGTTAACTCTGCAAAGTTATCCTGAATTGGTGGGGCTCGTGCCGCTGCCTAAACGCCCAGCGGTAGTGCTGCCCGATTTTACATTGAGTTCTTGGCCTAGTGATGCCTCACAATTTAATATCGAGGCTGGTCGTTGGCTCGATGCTTACCGCAGCGCGTGGCAAGAGGTACAAAGCGCTTCACGGATGGATGTGCAACTCACCGTGCGTGATACATTCGCCTTGCTCATGCTTGAGCTCAAAGTCACTGAAATCATGCGCAGTCGTAGCATGATCAGTGAAGGGCAGCGCGCCAACTTAACGCCCTGGCGCACGAGCTATGATGCGTCCTTGATCACGCCAACTGTGGAACACTGGCGTCAACTTGAGCAGGCCGATGCTAGTGGTGAATCACTGCGGCCTTGGGAGTGTTTGCAACAAATCTATAGCCTGATTGATAGCTTAGCTGACTCCCCGGAAGCGACGGCGTTGCAGTCCTTGGTAATGGGGGTCTATGCCGTTGCTTCGCAACGCGAGATCTTCCAAGCGCTGCTGGTCAATTCCGACTCACGCGATCCTAAAGGCAGTATAGGTTCGCCTGTAGATGTCTTGCGTTATTTCCTCAATGCCTCACCGCGTGTATTGCCTCCTGCTGATGGTGCATTGCTTTGGGGCATTTCTGCTTTGGCAGCCGTGGACGAAGAGGTGGCCGCAATGGTTGCTGGCACCTCTGATGCGAGCCTGACGGTGGACGCTTTGTTGGGTGCACGCACGAACCGCACGCGTGTGTCCCTGACTTTAGTGGTCCCTGATCCTGCTGATCATTCGGAGTTGGCAGAGATGAAAGGAGTGTTTTTGGTGGATGAAGCTGATTCAACACAAGTTTACCGACTCTTGGATGCGCAAGGCCGGGATTATGAAGTGACCAAGGGCTTAAGTCTGCCTGTTGGCGCTCACTTTGCTGTGACAGCATTCGATGATTTGGTGTCAGATGGCAGCTTGACTCATGAATCTTGGAGTGATCTTGAAGTGATCTCGATGCGTTGGATCAGTGGTTCGGTGCCTGAATTGAGCGACGGTGAACCTCTTATGCCATTCATCACTGCCTTTGAGGCCATTGATCTTGGCAGTGGTCAAGCTCTTGATATTGCGCGCCCCTTGCTGATTGCCGACAGCGATGGCGCAGGCGTTGCACTTTCAGTCTCGGTGGAAGGTGACGTGGAGGGGCTAGCATATCAGTGGCGTCGTAATGGCGTTGCTATCGCGGACGCGACGGACAGTAGTCTGCAGCTAGATGCTACTGCTCTCGACTTTGCGGGTTTTTATGATGTTTTGATTACCAATGTGGCAGGCGCTGTGAGTAGCGTTACGGTAGAAACTCGCGTTTTGCCCATCAGGCCAGTGATTGATTCGTTGAATGTTGAGTTAGGAAATGAACCTTATGAGGGGCGTAATGTGCTAGCTCGATTAGGTGATGATGTGACGTTGAGGGTTAATGCACAATCTGCTGCCTCGGATATGACTTATCAGTGGCTCCGCAACGGCACGGCTATTCCTGGCGAGACGGATAGTGTGCTCATCATTCCTATATTAAATGCTTTGAAGGTAGGCACTTACACCGTGCGGGTCACTCCTGTAGGCGTGGCTAGAGCCAGTTCGAATGCTACTTTAAGCGACGAGATTGAAGTGGCTTGTGTGGCTCCATCCGTAGAGACGGTGACAAGACGCTCTGGCGAGATGGCCACCTTTCTCGCCTATGCCTATGGCAAGAAGCTGAGTTATTACTGGAGCCGAGTTGGTGGAGCTAGTTTAGTAAATGCGCATGTTAGCGGAGCTAACACTGCAACTCTTAAAATCGCTGGTGTTGGATTCTCGGACATTGGCACCTATAAGTGCTTTGTAGAGATGGCTGGTCAAGTGAGGCTGGAGGCCTCTTCATGTACACTCAATGTTCTTCTGCCCCCGTTATTCATAGTTGGTAACCCGATCTTCATGCCCAATGTCTCGGTGCGTGGCTATTTGGACTGGAGTATTCCTGTCATGGGTACACTGACCAAATTAACGGCGACGAATTTACCCAAGGGCCTGAGCTTCGATGAGGCCAATAGGCGGATCTACGGAACAGTCGCTGTTGAACCTGGCACTTACGCCATTAACCTTTCTGCGAGTAATCAATATGGCACCAGCAAGGCGGTGGCGCAGTTATTGGTCGGTCCTCTGCGTCCTGAATTGGTGGGTGAACATGTAGCTTACCTGCCGCGCAATACTAGCAATTCAGATTTAGGCGGCGTACTCAAAGTCGTGGTGAATTCTCTGGGATCACTTTCGGGAAGTGTCACGCTAGGTACCGCTACGCATAGCCTTGTAGGCTTGTTGGACACGAGTGATGGTGCTCACGCGACTTGCAAAGTTCAAGTCATTTCGAGCGCCAAGGCTAAAGTGGGTAATATCGATCTTAGCTTTAGGGCTGACGAAGCCATTCTATCTGGGGTTTTCACTTCGGCAATAAATCCAGCTTGGACCTTTAAGTTTATGGGTTGGGCAAATTATTGGAAGATGAAAGGCGTGGGTGTGAATCCGTATGCCGGAAGACAGAACTTAGCTCTTTTTACCACTCATGCGGGCACGAATGCCAACACGGTGAGCATCCCTGCTGGTTATGGCTATTTATCGGCTCAGGTTAATGCCATCGGCACTGTTAGTTATTCGGGGCGAACGAGCGACGGGGAGTTGTTTAGTCACAGTGGCTGGATCGGGAAGAGCGGTCAAGGTGGTGTGTTCGATCTGTTGTACGCCACAGCGACTAAGGGTAGCATCGTGGGAGGAAGTTTGTTTGCCGGAAGCGACTCGGCCTCAGCCACAGGTCTCTTTAGTTGGAATCGACCCAGCGATTCTGCTGCTACGGCTAAACTTTATAAAGCAGGTTACCTAGCCGTGAATCAGGCCGCGGTGGGTGGCAAGTATAAACCCGCGCCCACGGGCGCCCCTCTACTCGAAGCGAATCTACTGAATGGAATCAACCGAACCAATGTCTTTGTAAGTGCGGCAGAGATCAATTTAAGCCCTGTGAATCCTGCGGCTATTTTTTCATTTTCGCGAACCAACACTTTTGTTACGCCAACCTACGCCTCGGGTTATAGCGCGGCTTCGGTCACTGCGGTTAATGCCACTAATGGTGAGTTTCAAGTTTCTATCAGTCGCACGGAGCGCAGTCCGCTCACCAATCTCAATGTGACACAAACTCTGATTGGCCACGCTCTCGTGGTGCCTTACTTGGGGGTTCCCCGAGCTTTTGGTAGCCTGCGTTTTGCTGCTTGGCCAACATTGCCTGGACAAACTCTGCTCCAGACGACTCAGTACACTGGCGGCGTATTAATTGGCGTCACGCCTCCGGCAAATTGATGGCAGAAGCGTGAAGTTGATCTGTCCTCGACATCTAACCCAACAACGTCATCCAAGATACTAGCGGTTGGCTCTTTAATACACAGGCACTGTCGGATCAATATGCAGAGACCAGGCCTGAATGCCGCCTATGACGTTGAAGACGTTGGAAAAACCCTGAGCCTCAAGCTGTGTGACAGCTTTGGCGCTGCGTCCGCCTAGTTTGCAATGAATGTAAATGGGAATGTCTCGGGGCAATTCGGTTGAGTGTTGGGCGACTTGAGCAAGGGGGAGGAGGCGAGATCCTTCGATGCGTGCCACGTGGTATTCATCGGGTTCACGGACATCCACGAGAAGATGCGGTTCATTTTTTTGGCGCAGTTGAGCAAGTTCTTGAACGCTGATTTCTTTCATGGAGGGCTTGGGGGAAAGGTGGCAAAAGCTGTCGTAGTCGATAGGATTGGTAATGGTGGGATGTTCACCACACACCGGACACTCAGGATCTCGGCGGAGCTGAAACTCACGAAAACGCATGCTAAGAGTGTTCACGTGCAGCAATCGGCCAAGCAAGGGCTGCCCTAATCCGGTGATGAGTTTGATGCATTCCAATGCTTGAAATGTGCCGATGATGCCAGGGAGGGCACCTAAGACGCCACCTTCGGCGCAGGTCGGTACCAGCCCTGGGGTAGGTGGGGTAGGGGACATGCAGCGATAGCAGGGACCGCCCAAGTGTGGTGCAAAGACGGCGACCTGGCCTTCAAAGCGTAGAATGCTGCCATAGATATTCGGTTTTTTCTGCCAAAAACAGACATCGTTCGAAAGGTAGCGTGTTGGGAAGTTATCAGTGCCGTCGATGACCACATCGTATTGAGCCACGATCCGCATGGCATTTTCTGCCTTGAATCGTTCAGGGTGCAGACAGATTTCGATGTCTGGGTTCATGCCCTGGAGGCGTTCTCGCGCGGCCTCTACTTTGAGTCGGCCGAGATCAGCTTCGGAATACAAAATTTGCCGCTGCAGATTGCTCAGTTCGACGACATCGGCATCCACGATACCGATTTTTCCAATACCGGCGGCGGCAAGATAGAGAGTAGCGGGTGCCCCTAGGCCTCCCGCACCGATGCACAAAACACGTGCATTCTTTAGACGTGTTTGTCCTTCCGTACCCAATTCGGGTATGGCGAGGTGACGTGCATAACGCTGATACTCAGTGGACGTTAAGTCAGAGCGCAGATCCATGATGTCTTAGATGCCTGCGGCTGCACAAACTTCCTCCTGGGAGACGCCACGCAGCAGAAAAATCCGTAGAAGGGTATCTTCGATCAGATTGTTTGGGCAGGAAGCTCCGGCAGTAATGCCGATGGTCACGGCAGATGTGGTTTGAGCCAATTTGCCTGAATAACTGATCTTTTCACATTTGAGGTGTAGATCGAAATGCAGAATTTGCTCTAGTGAGGTGAGGCAATCTGAGGTGCGAATGAAGAAGGTGGGTAGCTGTTGCTCCCCAATTTCGACCAGGTGCGTTGTGTTGGAGCTGTTGTAGCCGCCTACGACTAGTAACAAATCAAGAGGCTTTTGGAGCAGATCAAAGAGACCATCTTGGCGGTCTTGGGTGGCACCACAGATGGTGTCAAAGACTTGGAAGTTGTCGCTTTTTCCTCCGTCTCGATCTGCAATGGCTTGCTTGAGACGGCGCTGAATTTCTTCGGTCTCGGATTTCAGCATGGTGGTCTGGTTCGCCACACCGACACGATGAAGATGCAGGTCGGGATCGAAGCCCTGGGAGCATGCACTCGCGGCGCTGAATCGTTTGAGGAAGGCTTCGCGATCCCCGCCATGACGGATGTAATCGCATACAAAATCGACATCGGCCAAGGTAAGGATAACGAGGTAGTGGCCATTGCCATCATCGCCAAGCGCTCGGGATGAAGTCGCGCGCGTTTCCTCGTGGCTGGCCTTGCCGTGAATGATAGAAGTGAAGCCTCCTTTAGCATAGCCTCGGACACGCTTCCAAACGCTCATCACATCGCCGCAAGTAGTATCTACAACCATGCAGCCTCGGGAAGCGATGAGCTTCATCAGGTTGGTCTCTGCGCCAAATGCAGGGACGATGACCACGTCTTCAGAGGTGAGTTTGGCGACCTCTTTTTCCTGATCTGCAATGGGGATGCTAATGATGCCCATTTCAGTCAGTTGGCGGTTTACTTCTGGATTGTGAATAATCTCGCCCAAAAGAAAGACTCTTTTGTCCGCAAAAACTCTCCGGGCAGCATAGGCGAGGTCGATGGCACGCTCGACCCCGTAGCAGAAGCCGAATTCACGAGCCAGTCGCACTGTGGTTGAACCAATCTGCAAGACACTTCCTTGTTTTCTTACCGCTTCGACGAGGGCGCTACGGTAGTGTTTCTCCACTTCAGCTTGCACGCGCTCCATAACTTCGGGGGTGCGGACGTTGACTTTACGCTGAGCGGCTGAAGGAGCGGTGGACATGAAACTTCGAGGTTGGAGAGGGGTGAGGCCACCCGAGCGAAAGAGCGGTGATCCGGTCTTTCGCTCCGGGGGAACCTTAAATTAGCGTTTGTAGAGATTTCCAGCGGCGAGATCTTCAAAGAAACGATCGCTCATCATGTGTGCACGATCTGGATTGGGAAGGGGACCGTCATCGATCACCGGAAGGGTTTTTCCGACGGTATTGTCTTCGGGATGTGAACTGGCGATGATCAATGGAGTGCCTACCTGAGTTAAAGAGAATAGCTTCGCAGCGGCTTTAGCAGGAAGACGAATGCAGCCGTGAGTGCAGGGGTAAGGCTTCACAAAACCCCAGTGCATTCCGTAGGCAGACTTCCACTCTTGCCAGTAAGCCATCGGGTAGCCACGATCAGGCTGACTTTGCCGCCGTCGCCGTGCGTCTCTATACTGAATGCGATAGGTGCCTGCGCCAGTAGAACCGCCGGTGCCGACGGAGCAAGGGGTAGCCAAAAGTACTTTATCTCCTTCCATTGCATAGACGCGCTGGGCGCTCGTGCTGACTTTCACCTTCACGGCGGAGGGATTGCTAGGCCGGATCACGGGTGGATCGAACTCATGGCCATACATGTGACGTGATCCTGTGTTTTTGCAGCTAGTTAGCGTGGCCGCTAGGATGATCAAAGGACTCGCCAGAAGTATTCGATAAAAAGTAGAAGATTTCATGGATATTTCAGTCCTAGCACGCCCACGATGCGGCTCCACCATTTTTCTTTTTGTGATAAAGATCGCTTTGACTCTGAGAGTTCTATGGTGGGATGTTTCGAGCCTTCTCCATGAAAACCTTGTTGCTTTGCCTTTTGATCCCGGTCTGCTGGAACTTGATGCCTGTCCTAGGGCAGGGAACTGTGCCCAGCGAATTATCGCCCAAGAAGCCTGAGGTAGTCGCCAAAGAATGGGTGCTTTTTGATGGCAAGACGCTGGATAACTGGGAAGTCGTCGATATTGGAGGGAGTGGCCAAGTCGAAGTCGAAGGCGGGCTGATGATTATCAATCAGGGGGACAGCCTGAGTGGCGTGGTTTACAAAAAAGCGGCTGAGCTTCCGATGACAAATTACGAGATTAGCCTGTCTGCCAAGCGCCTCCAGGGCGTCGATTTCTTCTGCGGGCTGACTTTCCCGGTCGGTAGTATGCAGACCTGCGCCACACTTATCTGTGGCGGCTGGGGAGGTAGTGTGACGGGCATCAGTAGCATTGATGGGACGGACGCCAGCAACAATGCGACAGGCACCTACCAAAAATATGAAGATGATGTTTGGTATCAGATTCGCCTGCGAGTGACTCTGAAAAACATCTCTGTCTGGATTAATGACCATCAAGTCGTTGATCAAGACATCGAGAATCGAAAAATCGGTCTGCGCCCGGGTCCAATCGAAAGCTATCAACCCCTAGCCATTAGCACTTACAACACGACCGCGGCGATTCGAAATCTTCGGCTGAAGAAGCTGTGAATGCTTGAAATCGTGTCTTATTCCGTGAAGAGGCTGAGACTGGTTTCCAAAGGTGATGGCTGTCCGTTGAAGCTAGGTTTTGGGTAAATTGGCCGTTGACCAACCTTTTCCATGTGTCACTCTCGGGGCTCTTCACGCCTCATTGAAAGCACCTCCTTTGCCTCAGTGACACAACGTGATTTACTGACAAATCTATGAAAAGCGAAGGCCATCCTACCACTTACGAAACTACCATCACTTGCACCTGTGGCACTGTGTATCAGACAATCTCTACGGTGCAGAATCTGCGCATAGGTATCTGCGCTGGCTGTCACCCCTTTTTCACAGGCGAACAAAGGTTTGTCGATACTGCTGGACGCGTGGATAAATTTGCTCAGCGCTATGGTAGCACACGCGCTCGTCGTGCTGCTCCAAAACTGAGTGATGCCACCGCCTGACCTGTCTAGGTTGATGTTTCTATCATCGCGGATGCCTCACAAGGGCTCCGCGATGTTTGTTTTTCGATAATGCTTTT
Source organism: Prosthecobacter sp. (assembly GCA_044355075.1). Lineage (GTDB taxonomy): Bacteria > Verrucomicrobiota > Verrucomicrobiia > Verrucomicrobiales > Verrucomicrobiaceae > Prosthecobacter. The sequence goes on along the minus strand of JBIKYV010000054.1, from coordinate 4,425 downwards.
TTGACGATCTCTTTCCTGATATGGCTACCGATCCACTACTCATCTACCTTGATGGTAAACTCGTTCCTGAAGCTGAGGCTAAAGTCTCCGTTTTTGATCATGGCCTTCTTTATGGAGACGGCTGTTTTGAAGGTATCCGCATCTACAACGGTCGTGTTTTCAGACTAACAGAGCATTTGAAGCGTCTCTACGAAAGCGCGCGCAGCATTTGTCTCACCATCCCTATCGATTTCGCGGAGATGGAAAAAGCCACACTCGATACCGTTGCGGCGAATCACCTTCGCGATGGTTATATCCGGCTAGTGGTGACTCGTGGAGTAGGTTCCCTGGGTTTGAATCCTTATCAGTGCCCGAAAGCCAGTGTCATTATCATCGCCAGTGGCATCACCCTTTATCCTAAAGAGAAATATGAGACCGGTCTCAATCTGATCACTTGCGCCACTCGTCGGCCCGCACCAGCGGCTCTTAGTCCACAGGTAAAAAGCTTGAATTACCTGAACAATATCATGGCCAAGATCGAATGCATCCAGGCTGGATGTGAAGAAGGCATCATGCTGAATGAACAGGGCTATGTCGCCGAGTGTACGGGTGACAATGTATTCATCCTGAAAAATGGACAGATTTACACACCTACCATCGCTAGCGGTGCTTTGAATGGAATCACTCGAATGGCAGTGATCGAAGTTATGCAGCAGATGGGCCTTATCGTTCATGAAGTGACCATGACCCGCCATGAGATCTACACAGCGGATGAGTGCTTCCTCACCGGCACAGCGGCAGAAGTCATCCCTGCAGTGCAATATGACCGTCGGCCGATTGGCGATGGTAAACCTGGCAAATTGACGACGCAGATCATTGCCAATTTCAAAGCTCTGGCCAATTCAACAGGAACGCCGGTTGTGTATTCCTGATTTCCAAAGCTCATCATTAGGACTAGGCTCGTCTCCAAACTTGGTGGCGAGCCTTTTTTCATTAATGAAGGAACGAATCGCATAATTGTGAGAAAACTAGACTCATGGTGTCGTTGGTTATGCAAATCTTGCCATGCGCCACTTCGTCTTTCTTCCTTTTCTAGCTCTCGCTTTGACGGCAAAGGCCGCACCCAGCACGAAAGATGCTGTCCTGAAAATTGACACGATCCTCCAGAAAGACTGGAAAAAATCAGGCCTCCAGGGCAATGCCGAACTGGATGACAATACTTTTGTCCGGCGCATTTATCTGGACATTATCGGGCGCATCCCGACGACCCGTGAGGTCGAGACCTTTCTTGCATCCGATCTTACCGACAAACGTGGAAAGCTGATTGATCAGCTTCTCGCCTCTGAAGGCTACGTGCAGCATATGTTCAATTATTGGGCGGATGTACTTCGAGTAACTTCGAATGGTAATCAAACCGGCACGATTACGGGCTCAGCCTACATGAACTTTGTGAAGGAGAGTCTGCGCAAAAACCAACCCTATGACCAGTTCGTGCGAGAGATGGTTGCGGCTCAAGGAAAAGCCTGGGAAACAGGTGCGATTGGCTATTACATGCGCGATCGTGGCATGCCGTTGGATAACATGGCAAATACGGTGCGTGTATTCCTTGGCACTCGCATCGAGTGCGCTCAATGCCACAACCATCCCTTTGATAAGTGGAGCCAAATGCAGTTCTACAAAATGGCTGCCTTCACCTATGGTATCGAGACCCAAGATTATTATGGTGGCACCGTGGGTGAAGTGCGTGATTACCTGCGCGAACAGGAAGAGGCTGCGACGAAAGCTATAGCAGAACCGAAGCGTCCCAAGCGCCCTGAACGTCCCAAGGTGAAAAGTCAGCTGAGCAAAGAAGAACGCCAGAAACTCGAAAAGGAGCATGTGCACGCTTTGCAACAGCATGCGGCAGCTGAAAAAGCATATCAGGCTGAATACAAGAGCTATCGAGCTAAGGTGGATGAGGTGCGTCAAAAGGTCCGAAAGGAGCAGCGTAGCTTTCAGGAGCCCATGAATGACATCCGTGATACGATGCGTTATACCAGTGTTAGCACACGGGATCGGAAATTGACGCTACCACATGATTACCAATATTCCGATGCCAAGCCAAAGTCTGTTGTGAGTGCAGGTACTATGATGGGGCACGAGTGTGTGACTCAGGCAGGTGAGACGCCCTTGCAGGCTTATGCTCGCTGGATGGCAGCCAAAGACAATCCTCGATTCACCACAGTTATAGTGAACCGCTTATGGAAGAAAGCTTTTGGCCTCGCTTTGATTGAACCGCTTGATGAACTCATGGACGGTAGCGTGCCCATGATCCCTGAATTGCAGACGCATCTCGAAGGTCTGATGAAGGAGCTAAATTATGACATGAAGGCCTACCTGCGTATCCTTTATAACACGAGTGCTTATCAGCGCCATGTCACGCGTGAAGAGGTCGCTCCCGGTATTGTTTATCATTTCACCGGTCCTGTGCTGCGTCGAATGAGTGCTGAGCAGATGTGGGATAGCTTTGTCACGCTGATCAATCCCAATCCTGACATGATTAATTCCACTGCTCGGGAACAGATGGATCAACGCATTCTACAGGCTAAGAAAAACGCAGACGGAATCGAATCCCTGACGGTTGAGGAAGCCTATCGCGGCATGAAAATCGCTGCGCAGGTCTATGGGAAAAATCGCGAACGCACTGATGCCAAGCAAAAGCTCTATCTTGAGGCACGGATGAACCAAAAAGCGTTGCAGGAAGAATTTGAGGCCCTGAAGCCTGGGAGCGACCGTGAAATCATGGAAAAGAAAGTCGCTGAGGCTCGCCAGAAGGTCGATCAACTTCGCCGTGAGGTGAATGATATCCAAAATGAAGGGCGCCGCCTAACCATGTCAGAAGTGATCGTGCCTGGTCATAAGAAGCTCTATGAAAAAGTCACAGGTAAGCCTTACGTGAATGCTTCTTTGGCCAAAAATAGCTCAGAAGGAAGCACCGAAGTGCCAAGCATGATGGCAGGCGACAGCATGATGATGGCAAACGGTGTAAAAGCCGAGAGAGTAAACGTCCCAGGTTATGACCGAAAGGAGCTCAGTCCCGAAGAGCGCAAGGCAGAGGAACAGCAGAGGCAGGAAGCTTATCGTGAGGAAGCTGCCTATTATGGTATTCCTGAAAAACAGCATCGGGATTACTTCCGCACTCGCGCTCAGCAGTCGCGCGATTATCTCCGCTCTGCGGAGTTGGAGAGTCCAGCTCCTCGAGGGCACCCCCTGCGTGACTTCGGTCAGAGTGACCGCGAAACGATCGAAAATGCCAACTACGACGCCAGTGTGCCTCAGAGCTTATTCATGATGAATGGCAATTTGATGCCAAACATCTTGAGCAAATACAGCCAGCTCATGCTGGCTATCAGTAAGGCGCAATACCCAGATGACAAGCTAGAGGCTGCTTATAAGGCGATTCTGGCTCGTAAGCCGAGCGCTAAAGAAAAGGAAGCTTGGTCCAAAGCTCAGGACTCAGGTTTAAACACCATGGAGGACCTCATCTTCTCTCTTCTAAACACGCAGCAGTTTATCTTTATTCAGTAATCCACGTTTTGTTCGAGACGTTAAAAGTAGCAGCATCATGAAACAAGAACTTGCCTCTAAACTCTTCCGTTCTGGAGAAATTACACGTCGCGATTTTGCGGCTAAAACAGCCTCATCTCTCTTAGGGGTTGGTCTTCTTGGTCAATCGATGACCAGTCGCTCTTTTGCGGCCTTTGAGCATTCATCAAAGCTCAAGCAAGTCGCCACGGCGAAGAATGTTATCTATCTTTACATGAGCGGTGGTCAGACGCATCTCGATACCTGGGACCCTAAGCCTGGCACCGAAACGGGTGGACCGACCCAAGCTATTAAAACCAGTGCAGATGGCGTGCAGATTGCCGAAAATTTGCCCCTGACAGCGCAGCAAATGCATCATGGGACGGTCATCCGTTCGCTATCATCTACTCAGGGGGCACATGAGCAGGGAAACTACATGATGCATACAAGCTACGAGCTACGTGGAACCATTCGGCACCCCGGCATGGGCGCTTGGTTGAATGTTTTCCAAGGCGGTGGCAACAGCACGCTGCCAAACTATGTTTACATCGGCAACGATAGTCGCCATCCGGGAGCCGGCTTTTTCCCCGCAGCCCAAGCTCCACTTTTCGTGAACAATCCGGAATCAGGTCTAAAGAACGTGAAAGTGCAGCCTGGCTTGACTGAGGATAAATTTAATGCGCGCCTGAAGCTAGCTGATGAGCTTGATGCAGACTTCCGCAGCGCTTTTAAACACCGCAACGTCAAAGCTTATGCGGATATGTACGATGACGCGATTGCCATGATGAAATCTGAGGATCTGAAGGCCTTTGATCTGACGGAAGAGGCTGCCGAGCTGCGCACAGCCTATGGCCGCGAGGCCTTCGGTCAAGGCTGCCTTCT
>JBIKYV010000053.1:0-21226 GCA_044355075.1 Prosthecobacter sp. | reverse complement strand
CAACGCCTGCTCCTGCTCCGCGTAGAGGCGGAGAAACTGGTCATGCTGAGGATCAAGCGGCGGCGGCATCGTGGTTTGTCACCCTAAAAGTCACAACAACCGACTTCATTTGCCGAAAAAAGTTTCCACGACACGCGAACACTCGGCAGATGCTGCGAGGAATAGAAGCGTGGATCTCATGAAAGTGGCTGCGGCTTCAGCCGCATTCAATGCATACACTTCGGCTGAAGCCGAAGCCACTTTGTTACTTCAAAGCCTTCATCGCCTTCTTGCCCAAGTCATCCACGAGATCGGCCAGATAGCTCCAATACGCTTCTTTCTCGATCGTATCGCGGATCGTGGCAGCGGGCAAAAAGCGACGCATTTCCTTCATGAAATCCTCGCGCATCACGGGCTGTGTTCGCAGGGCAGCGGTTCGTTCCGTGAGCAAGGTCACGAACTCTGCATCCTGATGCTGGTGATCGCGGATTTTGAGCGGGATGAGCTGGGTCGGAAGCTCAATGCCTTGCTGGGTGAGCCAGGCGATGTCCCAGAGGTCGCGGTTCTTGATCCGGTTCTCGCGGAAGGCGAGCGCGATGACCTTGTCGGCCAAGATTTCCTCGCGGCTCTGCGCTTGCAGAATGAGGCCCGAGGTGCCGAGGTCGATTCCGTAGAGATTGCGCAGCATCATCGGACGCGGGTCGTGGCTGGGGATGGCGCAGATGTCGAGGTGGATGCGCTGTGCGGGCAGATGCTTCTGGCCGGGACGCGTCTCGATGGTGAGCTTCCAGGTGGATACCTTGCCGCCGACTTTCACCGGCTCGCTGACGTTCACTGGCAGGCCGTAGCGGGTTTGCAGCCGATCGGTCAGCACACGGGCGAGTTCGGCCAAATCACTGCGCTTGAAGTGTGTCCCGCCAGTGAAGTCGAGGTCTTCGCTGAGCCGCGCAGACCCGTAGCAGGCCCTCAGGCACGTCCCACCGATGAAAGTCAGGCCGGAGAGCAATCCGGCCTCGCTCATCTCGCGCAAGATGTCGTGATGCAGCAGCTCCTTTTCCACCACAGGCCGCAGCGAGGTCAGCTCAGCACGCGACCGCAGCGCTTCATTCACGAGTTGATCAAACAAGCTCACGCACCACCTCCTCATCCACGAGTTCCATGCTGCGGCGTGTGGCTTTCATGTCCCGCAATGCCTGCCGCACCGAGGCCCGCCAAAGATGCCGCTCCGGGTCATAGGTCAGCTCGTCGCTCACGTCGTCCGGGCGTTGGGCCGTGTGCACAAACTCGATGTGCCCATAGTCCCCGCAATCCACCACATGACTGCGCCCAGAGGTCATGACGCTGATCCAGTTCATCGGCACCTGCGAGATCACGCCCGCATCACTCAGCACCGTCTCCAGGCTCATGTAATTGAACTCCCCCGCCCGCAGCCGAGCCGCCGCATGAAAAAGCAGACTTCCCGCCGGATAATCTGGCACCGGATAAAGGTAAATCCCCCGGCAAACCCGCTTCAGCAGCCCCGCCTTCGTCGCCCGCGACAGCAACACCGCCAACTGCCCACACCCCGGCACCGCCGCCGCCAAGTCCGAAGGCGCACACACACAATGCTCCCGGTCCGCCAGCGTGCGGAGAGCTTGATCGAGTTGCCGGAGGGGTTGCATGGCGTGACTCTACAAAAGGTTGCATAAAGTGCAATTTTTTGTTGTGTTGAGCGGACTAGAAAGCTGAGTGGCGGCAAAAATGGCAGTGTCATTGTCCATTGGTAATCTGAATGACAACCATTTCCCATGACACTGACATTGGATAAAATGAGTCGCCTCGTCGTGCCCAAGGGCCTGCGAGATCATTTTGGCATGTAGCCGGGCGATGATCTGGAAATCACTCCGGAAGGCAATAGCATCATGCTGCGGCCCTCGGAGAGGAAGGCGGCGCCATGGTCTGCTCCAGTCTCCAGCGAGGTGCCTGTCTCAGCCTGGGATATTCCTGCATTCATGGAATAGCAGCATGATCATCGAAGCCATCTACCATGCCTTGCACATCATCGAAGCCAACAATGCTTAATGCAAAAAGCTCCTCACGCTCAACCTGAAGCACTTCAAAGTTCTGGCCCCTGGAGATGCCATGATGGATGGCCCGTAGCGGAATTCAAAGGGCGACGTTTGCCGCCACAGCCCTCTTTTCTGGGTCCTATTGTCAGCCCACCTCGGACACCACAAATTCACTCATGAAGACAACATGTCAGCGATCTGCCGCCGCCTCTCACGTTCGTTCGTAACCTCAGACCAAGAAGGTAGCCGTCCCCCTAGCTTTTGCTGAAAAAGAAGGTGTGTTTTCACCCTTGGATAGAACCCTGGCCCCACTTTCCGCCTCATGTGCCAGTAGGCTAGGAGTTTGTCAGGATCATCGAATCCTTCCCGAATGCAGGCTCCTGTGAGGTTTAGCCATACTTGGACAACTCCAGCCAATTGGTCCTTATGGGCCGTGCCAATCACTTTGCAAATCAATCTGATAGCAAAGCCTAGACTTGGGGCGGTTTGGATTGAAAACCTGCGGCCTGATTTTACGGCATCCTTGGGCTGTATTAGGAAAGGGTTCGCACCTCCAACTTGGTTCAGTGGTTTCCCATTCACCCATGCCAGTATCATCTCTGGAAGCACCCGTTGGCAGCGGGCTTGGTAGTCTTCAAGGGCCTCCGTGTAGACTTTTTCATTGTTCTTCCGTTTTGAATAGCGTGGTATTATCTGGCCTAGTCCGGATGACAGAGGATCAGCTAGCGACGTTAAGACTCTTGCTGAGCTACAGAGTAGTGCCACAAGCCTCTCCAACAGTTGCTCAAAGCTGATTATGTTGAGTTCATCTATGCTCGGAAGTGCCTTGGCAATTTCGACCAAAACGGCGGGTGAAATTCCAGATTCTCCTGCAAGTGCTCGCCAAGAGTCAATCTCGACTATAGCTGCATCGTCTGCATTTGGATCCACCGCCTCCGTTAAGGTTACTAGTAGCTGCTTTTGGGATTCGGTCGCGGCATCGCGGTCCGGTCGAGTAGCGTTCCCTAGACTCATGCGAAGAACTCCACACAGACTCTCTTCGCTCAGCCCACCCACGCGGCGAACGAGATAATTTGCCACGTCCGAGTCCTGGTGGCTTGGATCGCTGATTCGGTCTAAGACCTGAGTGAGAGGATCTACAATATCAAAGCATTGGTCCTTCTCTCCAAACATACTCAGCGCATGATCCAGTATATCCGTCGTGATAGTTCCTCCACTTTGGGAGACGGAAAAAACGCTGCTTGGAACATCAACCACCAAGCCTTGAGCAAAGTGCCCGGCTCTGCCTGCCCGCCCGGCAGCGTTCAGGATTTCATGCACCGCGATTGGCTCCGCCCCATCACTCTCGCCATCCCAGCGATCATCGCCAGCAAAAATGACTGCCTCAGCTGGAAGGTTCATTCCTTGGGCAACGGTTGGAGTGGCTACTAACGCGACTAAGCCATTTGGACGTCTAAATGCCGACTCCATAGCCAATCGCTCCGATTGGAGCAGTTGCCCATGATGGATTCCGATTACGCCACCCACTGGACGAACCACTAAGTCATCCGCTCCGAGTTCAATGGCGGCGGCCTCAAATAGACTAATTTCCTCATCGTTGAGCCGGTCACTTGGGATGCCTCCAAGGGCTTTGAATCCGGCCTTTCCTATAGACTGCGTCCAGCCAACTTGCTGCGTAAATACGATCGGCCGCATATTGGCCTTAGCCATCGCAGCCAGTAGTGAGCCCGAGACTTGATTTCGATTTGCTGTTAGTGCCAAGTTGTTACTCACAGCAAGTGACACTGGAGATCCTAGTATCGGGAAAAGAGAATACGAGCTGCTTGATGACCATACCTGATTGTGACAAAAAATTCCCAGCGGTGCGGCATCTAGGTTCTTCTTGTCAGCTACGCCGGGTTTTGCATTCGCAGCCTTGGCTTTCTTCCTCTCCGCTAATGTGGATTTAAGGGCGTCGGTTTCCTTCTGATCATAGACCACCATTCCCCGGATTTGCCTCGTGGGTTTCCATGGCAAATCGAGCACAAAAGCAGACCGCTGGGTTACTTCTGCAAGCCATGATGCAAGCATTTCTCCGTTTCGCACCATTGCTGAAATCAAGATCACATCCGCTGTCTCCGACCGCTTCAGCAGCATCAGCAAAGCCCACATGGCATCGACACTTCGGCGGCTTGGCAACGGGTTTGGATCGGCGGCTGTCGGAGTCTTGCCTGATAACTGGTGACATTCATCCACTACAATGAGCCCAGTATTGCTGTGTGCTTCTGGGCTAGAAGCCATATAAGCCAGACATTGTTCAGGGGTTTGCACGATGACCCGAGCGTTGAGTTCCTCTCCCAAATCTTCTAAGATGCGCCCCTGGACCACGTCGATTGCGATGGGCTGCACGGTTCGTTCGATCTCTGTGGCCACTTGCTCGACCAAAGCTCTCGTGGGGGCGAGATAAACGACGCTACGTTTCCGCAACAGCTCAGCCGCAACCCGAAGCTCAGTTATCGTAGATTTTCCGGCCCCAGTCGGAAAAGTGACCACAAATGACTTCCCCAAATCTAGAAAACCGCTAGCCAAGGCAGCTGTGTGATTTCTCCATAGAAACGGTCGTCGAGTGGCGAACGAAGCGGTAAACTCCTGCCATTCCAGAAGCTCGATACCAGATGGTGGCTCAGTTCTAGCGACCATGGACTGGTTCAAGACGTCACAAACTCCCCTGAGAAGTCTCGCCAGATGGCGCGGACCCGCTAAAGGCAGACGGAAGGTGACTGCACGATCATCGAGTTCGATCCCCCTGCTAGAAGCATTTAGTAAGCTCTCGAGGCGAGCGATCAAGGCTACTGCTTCGGCTTCCACTTGGAGACCAAGTGATTGCTTAGCGAGAACTGTCACCGCTTGGGCGAGTTCCCGCCACGAAGCCTCTGCGGCTCTTTCAAGATAGTCCGCTCCCTCGTCTTTGACTAACTCTTGAGAGACGATTCTATCCCTGATCGTTAGTCCATCGCCTGAAGCTAAGGCGGCAATAAATGCGAGAAGTTGCTCAATCGCAGGGCTGGTATCTGACGTCGTGCGAAAAAATTTAGCTATCTCAGCGGCATCCGCTTGATGTCCGCCAATCAAGAACAGCAGACATGCTGCAACAGACGGTGAAACGGCGTGGGCAGTGAGGCTGGAATGCCCATCCTCAGCATTTGTTTCTGCTCGTCGAAAATGGATCTCAGCCTGTTCTAGAGTGCCAAAGGCCGATGCAGCTACGAAGGCACAAGAGGCACGTCGAACGTCTTTGACTGGCAGGAAAAGAGCTAGTCCTTCGTATGTTTCAGCTAGTCGCCTCAGGCGGATCATGGTCTCGGAATCGAGGTTAGGCCCTGTTTGATTTTGCACCATAAGGCGCGAAGAGACTACCTCCGCATAGGCTTCAGTGAGTTCGGAAGGAAGCCTCTCAAGATCTAAACCGTCAAGCTCCACGCACGACCGGATGAGTTGTATTGTCTCGGAATCAAACATTAGGCAGAGGGGGGATAAAAAGTCTGAGCTCTGATTCAACCCGAGCGCTGAGGTCGCTCATCCACTGCCGCATATCCGGCAATGCAGCGGTTTCACCCCGACGTTTCGATACATCTCCGGCAACTGGAAAATCCTTAAATAGCCCGGGTGTTCGGCTCTGAGGCTCGACTGTGACTCGGACCCGGTAGTGCCGATTCCCATCCCATGTGAAGGCTCGAACGATTCTCGCGGCTTCAGACTGACTTGCCGCCCCGTAGCAAATGACGCTGATTACACCAGAACGTAGCTCATCGGCCCTTTCGCCTTTCTCATATGTTGCGAACTCGGGCCAGACGTCATCCCGAACGACGTCACGAGGACTCACAGTGGCTTTGTCTTCACAGATGGTGACTGCAGCGAGCGAACTACCTGCAAAATGAACGATCAAACTGTCTTGTCCCTAGGCCGAGGCTTGAGAATGAGGCAAAGCGATGATGTCCGTTTCCGCACAATCCAAGTGTGCAGCCAGCAAGCAAAGCAGTGGCGAGTTCAAACTCTTGAACCAGAATACAAGCGATGGCCTTTGCCAAGGCATCGATATCTGTGACCGTGAACTCAATTCCGGTGCAATGCGTGTCGGTGACCGCGGCGGAGGCAATCATGGCAAGTGTTCAAACCCCACGACCTCAAAGCAGCCGAAAATCCGAAAATCCCGCTCGTTATTCGTGATGATGCGACGGATGCCAGCTTGTTTGAAGCTAGCAGCTAGCAACGTATCAAGCAGGCGTTTGCGGCCTAGCTGATGGCGGGTGAGCCACTGGAGGAAATCCGTAACAGCTTGGCCTTCAGGGAAGATGCGGGTAACTTCGGCTGCTTGCCACCAGTGCTCGGTTCGGCTGATAGCCTCCGACATCGTGAGCGGGATGGGCATACGCTTCCGGTCTGTTACAATATGGATGAACTCGGCCAACGTTTGCGGGGCGAGAGCAAAGTCGTGGCCATCGGTGAGCAGCCGATTCATCAGTGCATCCGCTGGCTTGTGAAAGGGGTGGTCGCGAATTTCCACGGCGACCAGAAAATCTGTATCGATTCCGTGTGTCATACGTTGCGATTTTCAAGCATTTCGCCCAGAATATCATCATCTGTAGTGAGCGGCTGGATGGGCCCACCTACGGACGTTGGGCGGCGATCACGCAGGGACGTGGTGCGCTGCATGTGGAGCTGCCGATACATCTCCATAGCCTCCCTGATAAGTTCCGATGCCTTTCGGTTTGCCTTCTGGGCAAACCGCTGAAACTCGTCGTAGGCAGCCTCGGATACATTGACGGTGATAGTTTTCATACATCTAAATTAATGTATTGGGTCTGCCTGTCAACCTTGCTCCTTCGCTTACTTGTCCATCGCTGCATGCACGAAGCGAGAAGACCGGCCTCGTCGTCTTCTGCCCCATCACAAGCAAGGCCAAAGGCAGGATTTCCCTTCATACATTGGCACCCCAATCCGTCGCGGGATGGAGGTTTTCAGGCGCCGCCTGACTGAGCAGGTCGTCGAGGCTGATCTTCTTCGGCGCGGCCTTCACCGTGAGTCCGGAGGCACTGACCTTGAGCGTCACAAGATCGCCCTGTTTGACCTGAATCTGCTTCGCGACGGCGAGAGGGATGCGTAGTGCCAAGCTGTTGCCCCATTTCTGAATCGTGGCTGTCATGTTATTGCAATGAGGCTACCTGAAAGAGTTGTCAATTTCACGAACTGGTTTCTGGGGCGCTGACGCCAGCGGACGGAGGCGCGGAGGCTTCTTGTTTTTCATTCGAGGGCATGAGTCATCGTTCCATTTGCGAACGGAAGCCCTGATCACTCACCCTTCACGTTATGGACCGCAGCCAAGGCATTGGCGTCGCCCCTCACGCAATCATCTTCTTCATCACATGCCCGTGCACGTCGGTGAGGCGGAACTGGCGGCCTTGGTAGCGGTAGGTGAGGGCTTCGTGGTTGATGCCGCAGAGGTGCATGAGGGTGGCCTGCATGTCGTGGATGTGGACGGGGTCGTTCACGATGTTCCAGGCAAAGTCGTCGGTGGCGCCAAGGACGGTGCCGCCTTTCACGCCACCGCCGGCGAGCCACATGGAGTAGGCGCGGCCGAAATGATCGCGGCCATTCGGCTTGGCGGGGTCGCCCTGGCCGAAGGGGGTGCGGCCAAACTCGCCGCCCCAGATGACGAGCGTGTCCTGCAGCAGGCCGCGTTCTTTGAGATCGGCGACGAGCGCGGCGCTGGGCGCATCGGTGTCGCGGCACTGCTCTTCGAGCTGGGTGAAAAGATTGCCGTGCTGGTCCCAGCCGGCGTGCATGCACTGCACGAAACGCACGCCGCGCTCGATGAGTCGGCGGGCGATGAGGCAGTTGTTGGCAAAGGTGCCCTTCGTGAGCACATCGGGGCCGTAGCGTTCGAGCACGTGCTTCGGTTCCTTGGAGAAATCGAGCAGGTCGGGCACGCTGGCCTGCATCTTGTAGGCCATCTCGAACTGCGTGATGCGCGTCTCGATCTCGGGATCGCCGTAGTCCTGGAGATGCGCTTCATTCATGAGGCGGATGTCATCGAGCAAGGCGCGGCGTTGCTCGCGGCTCATGCCGGCAGGATTGCGCAGGTAGGGCACGGGATCGCCGACATTGCGAAAGCGCACGCCTTGATACCGGCTGGGCAGGAAGCCGCTGCCCCAGTAGTAGTCGTAGAAAAGCTGGCCGCAGGTCTTGCCTTTGTCCGATGAGGTCATGGCGACGAAGGCGGGCAGATCGTCCGCATCACAGCCGAGGCCGTAGCTGAGCCATGCACCCATGCTGGGCCTGCCGGGCACCTGCGCACCGGTCATGAAAAACGTGACGCCGGGGGCGTGGTTCACGGCCTCGGTATTCATCGAGCGCACGAGGCAGATGTCATCCGCGAGAGCGCCGATGTGCGGCAGCATGGTGCTCATCTCGGTGCCGCACTGGCCGTAGCGTTTGAAGGGCTTGATGGCCGGTGTGATGGGCCATTTTTTGTAGCCGGACGACATGGTGGAGAGGCGTGTGGCGCCGCGCACGCTGTCGGGGATGTCCTGCCCGGCCATGTTTTGCAGCACGGGCTTGGGATCAAAAAGATCGACATGCGAGGGACCGCCGCCCTGCCAGAGGCACACGACACGCTTCGCCTTCGGCGCGAAGTGCGGGAGAGTCGGCAAACCGATCTGTCCCGCGTGGGCGCTGCCTTCACCGAGCAGCGAGGCGAGCGCGATACCGCCGATGCCCTGCGTGGCGCTGCCAAACAACTGCCGTCGGTTGACACGCTGTTGGTTGAGATGGAGATCGTGAAGCATGGTGGTGGCGTTTCTGATTTAAGGTAGAATCATGAAGGGGAAAATCATGGATGCCACTGATTCTACCCTCCAGGATTTTACCTTCCTCATGCCCATCGAACTCTCAAAGCCCATCGCCTCAGTATCCCAGGATGAGTTCCATGCCATTGACAAGCGGATGATGAGGCATGCTTTCGCTATTCATAACCAGTTCGGGCGGATGCTGGATGAGGTGATCTACAAACAGGAGTTGGCGGCGCGGTGCTCAGCAGATGGGATGGAGGTGGCTCGTGAGGTTATGGTCAGAGTGCGGCATGATGGCTTTGTGAAGGACTACTTTATCGATCTCTTGGTCGCCGGGAGCACAATTGTGGAGGCGAAGACAGTGAGGGAGTTGCTGTCAGCGCATCAGGGGCAAGGGATCAACTACTTGCTCCTGGCAGGCACTCACCATGGGAGCTTGGTGAACTTTCGCTCAAGCATGGTGAAGCGGACGTTTCTCTCCACGAGGCTGACACGCGAACAACGGTGTCGGTTTGAGGTGGTGGAGGAAGGGTGGCCTGATGACGTGCGCCACGCGGGTCTGAAGGCGACCGTGCAGGGCTTTTGTGCAGACGTTGGATTGGGGTTGGACTTGCCGTTGTATCGAGAGTCGACTGCTCAGTTGGGTGGTTGCACTCGTGAGTTGGTGCCGATCTTGTCCGGCGGCAGAGTCCTGGGGCACCATGAGATGGTGATGGTGGGGGCTGGAGTCGGATTGGCGGTGACGGGACTGAGTGAGACTGGCGACTGTGAAGAGCACCTGGGACGGTTGTTGGCCAATACGGCGTTGGAGGCTATCTCGTGGATCAACCTTCGGCTTGGGCTGATTGAGCTGCGTCAGGTGAGAAAGCCCTGACTGAAAGGTAGAATCATGAGGGGTAAAATCATCTGATGCAGGAGAGGACAGATCATTGAACCGGAAGTTCAAATGATTCTACCCTCCATGATTTTACCTTGCCCTTTTCATTCGCGGGTGAGGGCTTCGTCGAGATTCAGGATGCCGAGGCACACCGCGCTGAGCGCCGCGTGCGAGATGGCATCGAGCTTTGGCTCTGCTTGATTGACTGGTTCATCACGGGGCTAACGAAATGCGTAAATCCTTGAGAAAGGCGACAGGCTCACATGCGACGAACTCGGGATAAAACACGCTTACATCCTTCAAATGCTCGTCATAGGTCACTACATGGGTCGCTGCCCCGTTGATAGCCACGAGCAGAAAGGCCACGTCATCCATGTCCACGGGATAGTGCTGAAAGTGAAAGAACCGAATCGGCACCTCTTCCCCGTATTGCAGCAGGTCGGCCACAAACTGCTCCACTTTCAAAGGATCAATGCCCTTTTCCAGCAGCTTCTCCGCGTATTCGGCCACCACGTCGTCACTCACCAGCCAGACGAACTCACTCGCAATCCAGCGTGTAATGATCTCTGCGTTGGGACTCTGCGGATGCACAGACCGCTTCGCAGCCAGCACTACATTGGTATCCAGGACTGCACGCAGCATGGTGGTCGGTTACAGGGCGTCTGTGATGGCTGCAAAGTTCCGCTCAAAAGCCTTCATGCCCTCTTCCCGGTCGATCCCCTCCGCCTTCCGCTTCTCAACCCGTTCCCTTGCCCTCTTCACTACAGCCAGAGTCTCCGGGCTGTAGCGCTGTTGACGGCGCTCATTTATCGCCACCTCCATTCGGATGAAGCGTAGCACCCGCTCCGGCAGCCCAGGCACCGAACGAGCCTTCTCGGAGAGATCAGCGGGCAGTTCGATGAATGGATGGAGTGTTGCGTTCATAGCGGTGAGGATAAGGCACCTCGCCCATGGCGTCAATCCTCCGAGTTCTCACTACCGCCGTAGCGCATTGATTAGCGCGTGCATGACGGGGTTCATTCGCGGGTGAGGGCTTCGTCGAGATTCAGGATGCCGAGGCACACCGCGCTGAGCGCCGCGTGCGAGATGGCATCGAGCTTTGGCTGCTGCGGTGCTGCGCCCACGGCGAGGAGCTCGGCGGCGGCTTTGGCATCGCTTTGATAAACGCTGCGCTGCCTCTCCAGCATCCGGCGCAGCGCGGTGAGATCGCTTTCACCGGGCTGGCGACCGAGCACGCGGCGAAACGTGAAGGTGAGCTGCGCATCCACCTTGCTGGAGGCTTGCATGGCCTGCGCCGCGAGCACGCGGGCGGCCTCCACCCAGGTCGGATCATTGAGCGTGGTCAGCGCATGCAGCGGCGTGTTGGTGTTGCTTTGACGCACCTTGCAGGTCTGCCGCGTGGAGGCATCAAACATGTTCGCCGGGCCCACGGTGCGCCGCCAGAAGGTGTAAAGACTGCGACGATACAAATCCGCGCCCGTGGAGGCCGGGTAGGTGAAGTCGCGCTCCTTCGTGATGGCCAGCGTCTCCCAGATGCCATCGGGTTGATAAGGATAAACCGGCTTCCCACCGATGCGGCGATCCAGCAGACCGCTCGATGCGAGGGCGACATCGCGCAGGATCATCGCCGGTGCACGGAAGCGTGCGCCGCGCCCCAGCAGGCGGTTCTCAGGATCGCGCTGCATGCCCTCGCGTGTGCTGCGGCTGCTCTGGCGATAGGTGGCGCTGGTGACGATGAGCCGGTGCAGGTGCTTCATGCTCCAGCCACGCTCACGGAACTCCACCGCCAGCCAGTCGAGCAGGTCCTGATGAACCGGCAGCTCGCTCTGCACGCCGAGGTCCTCGGCGGATTTCACAAAGCCCGTGCCGAAAAACATCTGCCACATGCGGTTCACCTGCACCCGAGCCGTGAGCGGATGCTCGGGCTGGAAAAGCCACTGCGCAAAGCCGAGGCGGTTCTTCGCCGCATCGCCACGCTGCGCGGGCAGAAAGCCCGGTGTGCCTGCCATCACATCCTCTCGCGGATTGAGGTAATCACCCCGTTCGAGGATCTTCGTGGGACGTGGACGGCTGTCCGACATGATCATCACTCGCGGCACCGTGGCCCGGTAATCATTGAGCGCCTTCTCCGCGGCCCTCAGCGTCTCACGGGCCTTCGCCACGGCGGGGGGCGGGCTGTTTTTAACTAGGTAATCGCGCAGCTTCGCCGCATCCTCCGGGCTGCGTGGCGTCTTCTTGAGCAAAGCGGCGATGTCATCCGGCAGCGATGCCCGTGAGGCAGGCAAACGCGTGGATGTGACCCCCAGACGAAACCGCCCCAGCAGATGCTGTTTGTTCGACGACTGAAACTCGAGCGTCACCTTCAGCCTGCTGCCCGCAGGAACCGCCTCGGCGCATTGCACCACGAGCGTGTAAGGCTTGTTCGTCTCTGGAAAAAAGGCCCAGCCTGATTTCGGATCGTCGTCAATCGCTCCCTGCGGTGAGAATCCGCCCTGCGAGTAACTCGCCGTGGCGGCATCGCATTTGATCTCGCGACCATCAATCTCCAGGCGCAGTTTTGTCAGCACCGCATTGCCGCTGTCAGACCGTCCCGCGCCTTTCTTTGGAAGTCGAGTGTCAGGGATCGTTTCGAGGCGCAATCCCGTCACCGAGGTCGCTGCGGCTGGCAGTGTGAGCGTGTAGTTCGCGGTGTCTGGCAGCGCCCCTTCGGCATACACCGAGGCATCATCCAGCACGCTCAATTTCACGCCGTCCGTCGCGGCGAGCGTCTCAGGCTTCACCGCGCTCCACTCCGTCGGTCGCTGGGCAGTCAGCTCTTGCTCTGTCGCTTCATAGAAGGCCTTCGTCTCCGGCGATTGCGCCGCTTTTTTCTCCTCCGCTCTCGCAGAGGCCAGCGCCGCCTCCAGCTCTTTGTGCTTCGCCTTCTGCTCAGCATTGCCCGCCAGCATCCACGGGTCGGCGATGCGATACTGTCCGCTGCCGGATGGCACGCCGCTCTCCGGCACGTTGTTGAAGAGCGCCAGCATCGCGTAGTAGTCGCGCTGCGTCATCGGATCGTATTTGTGATCGTGGCATTGGGCGCAGGCCATCGTCAGGCCCAGCCAGGTCGTCGCCGTGGTGTCCACGCGATCAAAGAGGATGTTAAACCGCTGCTCCTCGGCGATCGCGCCGCCTTCACCATTCAGGAGATGATTGCGATTGAAGGCCGTGGCGATCAATTGCTCGTCCGTCGGCTTCGGCAGCAGATCACCGGCGAGCTGCTCGATCGAAAACCGGTCAAACGGCATGTCCGCATTCAGCGCCCGCACCACCCAGTCACGCCATACCCATTGGAACGTGTCGCCGTCCTGCTGGAAGCCATTGCTGTCCGCATAGCGCGCCGCATCCAGCCACGGCAGCGCCATCCGCTCGCCGTAATGCTCCGACTTCATCAGCCGCTCCACCACCTTCTCATAAGCATCCGCCGCTGTGTCCGCGACAAACGCATCCACCTCCTCCGGCGTGGGCGGCAGGCCGATGAGATCGAGCGAAAGCCGACGAATCAACGTCGCGCGATCCGCCTCCGGCGAAGGTCGCAGCCCTTCCTGCTCCAGCTTCGCGAGCACAAAGCGGTCGATCTCATTCCTCGCCCAGCCAGCCTCTTTCACCGCAGGCAGCGCCGGCCGCGAAGGCGCGGCGTAGGCCCAATGCGTCTCATACTTTGCCCCCTCATTGATCCAGCGCTTTAGCATCTCCTTCTGCTGCGACGTCAGGCTGCAATGCGAGTTCGGCGGCGGCATCAGCTCATCGCTGTACTCGGAAAACACACGCGCGATGATCGAACTCTTCCCCGCATCCCCGGGCACGATCGCGATGTCCCCGGACTCCACCGCCTTCATCGCCTCCTCCCGCACATCCAGTCGCAGCCCCGCCTTCCGCTTGTTCCCATCCTGCCCATGGCAGTAAAAACAGTTCTCCGACAAGATGGGCCGGATGTCGCGGTTGAACTCGATCTTCCCCGGCAACAACGCCTCCGCCGCAGGACTCAGCGGATGAATGGCGACAAGAAAAAACAGCATGGCTCGCATACCCGCAAATTACGACCAGAACACAGGGTTGCTCACGGACTTTGTGAAGAAGTGATGGCGGTGCTGGACTTCGTTTCGGCCTGCTGTTTCGGACAGACAGCCCGATGAGCTCGAGCAGGAACGAACGTGATTTCAGAAGGCAGAAGAATGGGCGCAGAAGAATTAAAACCCTATTCTCTTGCCCCCATTCTCCCGCCTATTTCCCGCCCCCAAGTCGTGAAGCACCCGATGCCTGACGTGCTGATCGCTGCCTTCGCCGACAGTTTGACGGCATCGTTCCCGTGATGGATAAAAGACACCATGACACGGACTCAAATCCAGTTCCCCGACCCGCTCTATCAGCGCCTTAAAGTGATCGCCGAGCAGCAGGACTGGTCGCTCTCAGAGGTCATGCGCAAGGCTGCCGAGCACTTCGTCACCCGTTTCCCGGAGGACCCAAAGCCCAAGGCCGTCTGGCGCTTCCCCACGCTCGACTGCGGTGGCGATTTCCTCACGGATCCCGCCCATCTGCGTCCTGAAGCCGATGCCTGGAACGTATGATCCTTCATCCATGCTACGCGACCTTGTCTGCACTTTGCGCTACGCGTTCCCTCCCTTAGAAAACACCAAAATATCTTCATCTCGCATCGTGTTTGCTAGACCGACGATTCTGCGACTCAACCGCCGGCTGAATAACAAACCTGCGGCCTGAGCAAGCTCAATGGTCAAGTCGTCAAGTCCTTGCACGTCGTGGGGTGACTGATTGAGGAGCTTCCCAAGCTGCTGATTGTTCGTTCCGATGATGACTGTGCATTGTCGTCTAGGACGAAGCACTCGGGCGCATTGCTTCATGAGACTTGCCATGTCGGAACAGTAGTGATCGAACTTCTCTCTCAACGTCCTTCCTCGAAGGCCAATCATCTTATTCCTCAAGCTGTCCAAGTCTTGACCTAGAAAACGGAGATGCGGGGCATCATTCTCCACATAATCCACCGCGAAGCTGTATGGAGGAGAGAAAATGATTCCATCAACACTCTGATCGGGTAGCTGCAACTCGCGGGCATCGCCTTGAATGGGCTGTGCACGTCCGAGCTTCAAATCGAGCATCTGGATTGCCTCTTGGAACTTCGCCACCACAAACGCATATCGCTCAATGATGCCTCGAAATTGCTGCGTCGGAGTGCCCCTTGTTGACCGTTCCGCAAATCCTGATGCATCGAGAAGTGCTAGCAGCAGAATTGGCCAAACATCGTTCCTAAACCACTCGGCTGGCAAATGAGCGGGGAGGTCCGTGGGCAAGTAGTGCTCATCGGGGCCTCTCAAGCCTTCGCGATGCTCCTGCAGAGTTTGGAAATAGATTCGAAGATCCTCGGATCTATTCGCTGCGTCGTTAAGGGGCCCAATTGGAGCGGTTAAACCCGCGATCTTCGCAGAGGTCATGAAGCGGCAAAATGGGCTGGCATCGAATCCAATCGAATGAATGCCCATTGAGCTAGCCTCCACGAGTGTGGTGCCAGATCCCATTGTCGGATCGAGCACGGTTTCGCCCGGTCGCAGTCCCATCATATTGATGATTCCCTTGATCATCTGCGGGTGAAACTTCCCTCGATACGGGAACAAGCCGTGCGTGCAGTAGCCAGTCCTGAACTGGTTCTTTTCAAAGAACCGCCTCCGCTGGTTGGCCGCGTCTCCAGGAAGGCGGAGAGCCTCTCCAGTGCAAAGACGAAAGTGGTGTGACTGGCGTTCGCCGATACTCGCAAAGTAGGCACCTCTCTGCATCAGCTCTTCACGGCTAAGCATTTGGGATTCAGCGTATGCCAACTCCAATTCGTAGATCTCGTTCATCTGGGGCAAAAGCTCCAGATCACCGTGAAAAAGCGCCGTCCGAACCGTTGATGAGATCATGTCGTATCAGAAAGAATCGAGGTTTGTTTTGCAATGAGGAATCAACCCGCTAGTCTGATGACTATGATACCCAATCCAGTTCTGGCAACAACTCATGGCCGCCTCTTCGAGGGCGACTGCATGAAGGTGCTCCCCGAGCTGCCATCTGAGTCCGTGGACCTTGCCTTTGCTGACCCGCCATTCAATCTGAACAAGGCCTACTCGTCCAAGGTGGACGACAATCTGGCATCACAAGACTACCTGAACTGGTGCGAGGGATGGCTGCTCGAAATGGTGCGCCTATTGAAGCCCGGTGGAAGCCTGTTCCTCTACAACCTTCCCAAGTGGAATCTGCCACTCGGGTCATTTTTGATGAAGCACCTGACCTTCCGACACTGGATCACGGTGGACATCAAGTTTTCCCTGCCAATTCCGAAGCGGCTCTATCCATCGAACTACTCGCTGCTCTACTTCGTGAAGGGCACCAGCCCTGCCATTTTTCATCCAGACCGGCTGCCTATCGAGTGCTGCCGCCACTGTGGAGGCGAACTACGTGACTACGGCGGCTACAAGGACAAGATGAACCCCAAAGGTGTCAGTCTGACGGATGTGTGGACTGACATTCCTCCCGTTAGGCATTCCAAATACAAGACAAGGGAAGCAAATGAGCTTTCCCTCAAGCTCATGGATCGAGTCGTGTCCATGGCTTCTGATCCCGGATCTGTCGTGCTAGATCCATTTGGTGGTGCGGGGACAACGTTTATCGCAGCAGAGCTGCTGGGTCGTCAATGGATTGGCACGGAACTCGACTGCTCTTCCATCCTGGCACGGTTCGCATCGCTCGAAGGGGAGCGTGAGTATCTCGATAAGATTCACTTGGGGAAGAACCGACTTTTCACCGATGCCTCACTCAATCTCCGTGAACGCCACGGTCGCAAAACGGGCAAGTATCGAGTTCAAGCGAACGGAACTAATGGCAGCGTGCTCAATGGCAATGGTAGCAATGGCCACTCCTTGTTGCCGCTTGTTTTAGAGTAGCTTGGCCGCGCCTTCTGCGCTTCGCCCGTCAGCCCCTTGCATGATGTAAGGGATAGCGGGATCGTCCGTCAGCTCATCGTGCTCGACTACGGTCACAGCTAGCAATCCTCTTTGCACGCTCTGACCAAAATGGTGCCAAAGCGGTAGGTAGGGTGACAACTCCATCCAGTTCCCAATCCGATCCGTCAAATGGGCGTATAGTTCGCGACTCGGCAACACAACAACCCCGATGTCGATCAACCCAGCCATCATCACAAGACATAGCTTGTTCATCGAGCGATGACTCGACGATATGTTGCCCGTCTCCCACTCAATCACGCATCGCGTCTTGCCATCCAGTTCAGTGAAGAAATCGAAATCACCAACCTTTTGATGAAACACACTCTCCCAGTCCTCATCGCCGAGGTGAAACTCCCGCAGTGAAGGATACTCCTTCATCGTGACGCGTGCTCGTTCGATAGCTGATTCGAGATTCTCTGTGTGTCTCACGAGTTCAACTGCCGACTCTGATTGCCACCCGATGTCAGTCAATTGACTGAAGAACTGCTCCCGAATCGGCACCACTCCGTTGCGCATCCATTGGCTGGTTGCCTTTCCGTTTGAGTCCAGCTTCCTGGCGCGTTTGCGAATCAAGAAGCGATCATTACCAGGAGGGTGAACCACTTTGGTCAGTGAAGATGTCATGGCATCATGCATCGTCTTCCACTCATCACTCTCGATGAGATTACCCCGATCAAAAACAACGACTGTGCGGACGAACTTCATCGAGTTTTTAATGGGAGGTTTCGGGTCAGACTGCCGGCATCGCACTTCAAGGCCGCAGCAATCTTGCAAAGCATGGTGAACGTGACGTTCCGCTCACCCCGCTCGACACCGCCGATGTAGCTGCGATCAATCCCGCTCTCGTGCGCCAGATCCTCTTGGGAGAAGCCCATCGCCTTCCGCGAATCGCGGATGCGCTGGCCTAGTTCAACAAGATTTTTGTCTCGGTTCGTCACCCGACAGACATGCCAACGGGAGGACTTTGAATCCACGGACTATGCTACCCATTTTGGCGACCATCATGTGCGAGATGGTAAGTCGATCCGGTTCTGATGATCTTGAAAAGGATGCCCACCCTTTGCTTCACGGTTCTGAAGCGCCTTGAGCACGACAGTTTCGCAGATCCTTGCGCACCTCATCCCCACCTTCACCTCCGAGCACTCTTTCTGAAACATGGAGCGTCTCATGGTCGGTTGTCTTTCACGACGATGTCTTGGCACTGCTTCAGCAGCACCGGCTGCGAGTCACCCTGGGGCGATCCCTTGCCGCTGAGCGCACGGGGCTTGCCGGAGTTTTCGAAAGTGTTGCCCGTGATGCTGCCGCCGGACACGAGGCTGAACTCGATGGCGCGTCGGCCTGAGTTGAGGAAGCGGTTGCCTTGCACGGTGAGGTCGCTGAGCAGCGGCGTGCTGGCGGCGTGATTCAACGACTGAAACCCGGCCGCCAGCGCCACGCCATCGGGATGGATGGCGACATCTTCGAAGACGTTGTCGAGGATGCGAATGCCGTGACAGATGCCGCCTTCGTTACGGGTGAAGAAATTGCTCGCCAGGACGATCCCGGAGCCGATGCGGGTGAAGCGGCAGTTGCGCAGCGTGCCACCGTGGCTGCCCTGAATGAGGAACCGCTGGTAGCAATCGCGGAAATCGCAGTCGCGGACTTCCCAGCCGTTGTTTTGCCAGCGCGGATTCTCCGCTACGGCCTGCGCCAGAGGCGCGGCATCGCGGTCGAGCGTCAGCTCGGGATGCTTCGCCGACTCGACGACGGCGCTTCCCAGCGGCGCGCCGGTTTGCGCGTCATAGAACAGCAGCCGATCACCGGGATGCGCGGGCATCTCGGAGTCGCGATGCAGCGTGATGGTGCGACCTGAGACCTTCTCGATGTAACCCCAGAGGCCGTTGAAATTGATCAGGTCATCGGTGGTGTGCAGCATGGTGCAGCCATCGAGCGTGCTGCCACGCTCCATGCCGCCGCTGAGGAAGCCATCGGAGCCCTGCCAGTGACAGGTGCCCGGTCGCGGGCCGAAGTAGCAGTCCTTCCAAAGATGCCCGCCGCCGCCACGCGCTTCGAGCAGGCAGCCTTTGGTGATGTAGTTGCTCACTCCGATGAACTGCATGCCGGTGCAGCCGATGACGCCGATCGCCGTGGTAGAGGTGCGGATCAGGCACAAGCCATCGCCCACTTGCAACGTCCCGCTGGCGCCATAAGCACGCATCCACGAGGGATCGCTGTTGGCCTTCAGCAGCTCGGACTTCGCATCCAGCACGACCCAAAAGCGCCCCTGAGCCGTGCCTGGCTCCACGCGGCTAAAGTTGAGCCCGGCCTGGCTGCTAAACTGAAAGGAATAGAAAGCAGCGCAGAACGTGCCGTCGCCATTGAACGGCACCAGCCGCCCGCTTGTGGTTCCGCCAGCCTTCGTGAGATCGAGCGTTCCTTGCGTCGCCTCGATCTCGATGCGGTTTCCTTCCGTGTCGATCTGCGTGATGCGACCCTCCATGCAGCCACGCGGATCACGATCCAGCGTGGCCCCCTCCAGCGTCACATGACTGCAATCGACAAAGCCAAGCGCGAAGTGATTGCTGGGCCATGCGTCCGGCGGCAGATCGAACCAAAACGTGACCCCATGCACGAGGATGCGAAACGGCTTCGCGGAGTCGCGCTTCAGGCCGCGAAAATCCAGCGCATACACCGGGCCGTCCTTATCCCAGGTCTCCTGACCAAAGCGATACTCCCCCGGAGCCAGCGTCACCGACTCCGCCCCCGCCTCAAACGCCTTCCGCACCATCGGCATCACCCCTTTGCCCAGCTCCCGCTGCGCCACCTTCTCCGCCTCCGTGAACTGCGGCCCGGCGGGCAGATCAAAGCTGAACCGATACTCCGCTGCTAGTGGCGGCGAGACGTGATCGCGAGCATCAGCGGCGTGGAGCGAAGCGAGCTTCACGAACAGTAAGGAAGTCAACAACAGGGCAGTTTTCAGCATGGGAAAAGAAGAACCTGGCGAGGTGCCACATCAAGAGGGCGAAAGGTCTGTTTTCGTCTTTCTCGTCTCATTTTCACTCCACCGTTCCAGCGGCACCTATGACCCAGATGCGCCGCAATGCTGAAGACCAATCTTCTTAGCTCGTCGATCAGCTCGCCGAGAATGGGACATTGGCCGCTGCTGTTGAGCCATCACCTCTTCCCTGCCCCCAGAGGCGCGAGTGTCCCTTGCAGCCTTCGCTGCATCTCGGTGAGTCGGGGGCGATGGTTTTCATCTCGGGCGAGGTTGTGCCACTCGTGGGGATCGTTTGCGATGTCGTAGAGTTCTTCATCGCCGTTGGCGTAGCGGAGGTAGCGCCAGTCGCGGGTGGTGAGGGCGTGGTTGCCGGGGTCGAGGGTCGTCAGCACAGCGCGGTCGGTTTTCAAATCGGGATTCGCGAGCCAGGGCGCGAGCGAGATGCCGCTGAGGCCCTCTTTGGCAGGCAGGCCGCAGAGTTCGATGAGCGTGGGATACAGATCGACGAGGCTCACGGGCTCGGCGCACGCTTTGCCACGCACGGCCTTGGCTCCGCGTGGCGGCACGATGATCAGGGGCATGCGCGTGCTCTGTCGCCACGCGGTCCACTTGCCCCAGTGCTGCTTATCGCCGAGCTGCCAGCCGTGGTCGCTCCAGAGGACGATCCAGGTGTTTTTCGCGAGCGGCGAGGCATCGAGCTTTTCGATGAGGCGACCGATTTGTCGGTCCACGAAGGTGACGCAGGCGAGATAGGCGCGGACGGCCTCGCGCCATTGCTGATGCTTCACCACGAGGTCGTGCGTGCCTGCGGTGAGGGGATCGAGCGCGAACTGCCGCGCCAGCTGGCCGACATCATCGAGGTCATCGGCTTTCACCTCGGGCAGGACGATCTGATCCACGGGCGGCAGCGTATCGAAGTCCTGCTGCGGCGCAAAGAGCGGGATATGCGGGCGGTAGTAGCCGATGCCGAGGAAGAGTGGCTTTGAGCGTGGTGCGTCGAGCTTTTGCATGGCCCAGTCCGTGATACGGGTATCGCCCATCTCGTCATCGCGCACCGCGACGGGGCCCCAGTCAAAGGACTCGCCTTCTTTGCGATCCGCGTTGCGCTCGCTGGTCAGGCCATTCAGCGGCAGCACCCAATCGCGGCCACCGGGGCCGCTCTTGATGACGTGGCGCGGGTTCTCAGTGCCTTTGCTCGGCAATTCATCCTCCGTGTAGCTGGCGATCTCCTGCGTGAAGGGGCTCCAGCGCTGCTCGGTCTCGAAGTAATCGTCGAAGTATCTCGGTCCCTTCGCGTGGTAGATCTTTCCCGTGCCGAGGGTTTCATAGCCTGCGGCGGCAAAGTGCAGCGGCAGTTGCCCTTCCTTCGCCGGTGGCTTGCCCTGCGTCTTGCCCCAGTTGCTGAAGACACCCGTCTCATCGGGGTAGCGACCGCAAAGCACGGCCGTGCGTGAAGCCAGGCACACCGGCGCGGCGCAGTGCGCATTGGT
>JBIKYV010000192.1:0-6526 GCA_044355075.1 Prosthecobacter sp. | reverse complement strand
TTTTCTCCATCAACCATGAAAGCGCACCTTCTCCTCATCACCCTCCTTCTCACCGCCACCGCGCACGCCGATGTGTCGCTGCCGGCGACGTTTTCGGATCACATGATTCTCCAGGCGGATGCCGCGGCTCCGGTTTGGGGCTGGGCCTCGCCAGGAGAGGACGTGAGTGTTTCGATTGCGGGGCAGACGAAGTCGGTGAAGGCCGATGAGAAGGGCGAGTGGCGGGTGAAGCTCGATCCGCTGAAGTCGGGCGAGAGCACCACGATGACGGTGAAGGGCAAAAACACGATCACGATCCATGATGTGCTCACGGGTGAGGTGTGGCTGTGCTCGGGGCAGTCGAACATGGCGTGGACGGTCGGCAGGCTGCGCTCCTTCAAAGACGAGCAGGCCACCGCGAACGCGCCACAGCTCCGCATGTTCGTCGAGTCGTCCGGCGGCGCGGGTGCGAGCAATGTGAAGCCGCGTGGCGAGTGGAAGCTGACCACGCCGGAGAATCTCGCCAACTTCAGCGCCACGGCGTATTTCTTTGGCCGGCATCTGCATCGCGAGCTGAAGCAGCCTGTCGGCCTGCTCGTGTCCGCCGTGGGCGGCACGCCGATTCAAAACTGGATCAGCCCGAAGTCGCAGCGCACGCATCCCGAGATGGCGAAGCCCTTCACGGCGATGGATGCGTCGATGAAAACCTGGACGCCGGAACGCGCGAAGGAGCTGCATGCCCGGCAGCTCGAAGGCTGGCAAAAACAGGCCGATCAAGCCAAGGCAGCCAACAAGCCCGTGCCGCCGAAACCCGCGCCCAATCCTGATCCGCGCTCGCGGGCACCAGGAAACCTTTTCAACGGCAAAATCGCGCCGCTGGCCGGTTACGCGATCAAAGGCGCGATCTGGTATCAAGGCGAGTCGAACGCCTTCACGGTCGAGGGCGGCAAGTTTTACGCGGAGCAGCTTCCCATGCTCGTCAAAGACTGGCGCGAGCACTGGGCGCAGGGCGATTTCCCCTTCGCGTGGGTGCAACTGCCGAACTTCCACAACGACCGCTTCCTCGGCTGGTGCGAGGTGCGTGAATCCATGCTCAAGACGCTCGCCGTGCCGCACACCGGCATGGCGATCTGCCTCGACCTCGGCGACCCGAAGGACATTCATCCGCAGAACAAACAAGAAGTCGGCCGCCGCCTCGGCCTGTGGGCGCTGGCGAAGGTTTACGGCCAAAACATCGTCTGGAGCGGCCCTTTGCCCAAGGCGCAGCAGTTTGAAAACGGAGCCGCAGTTTGCACCTTCGAGCACGCGGAGGGCCTGAAAGCCCGCGCGGGCCAAATCGAAGGCTTCGAACTCGCCGGAGCCGACCAAGCCTTCCATCCCGCCACTGCAAAGATCGACGGCGAGAAAGTCATCGTCACCTCGCCGAACGTCCAAACGCCTGTCGCCATTCGCTACGCCTGGAAAGATGATCCCAAGGCGAATCTCGTGAATGCAGCCGGACTGCCCGCCTCGCCATTCCGCACTGATGCGTGGTGAGCGATGCACATCATCGACAAAAGAATGGGGACAAGAGAATGACTCACTGAAGCCTTTCTCCATCCATTCTTCTGTCCCCATTCTCCTGTCGATCTTGCCTTTTTAATAAGATGAACCGTCTCCTCGCCCTTGTCTTTCTAGCCGCCACCAGCCTTCATGCGCTGGATCTGACTTTGACCCTGCCGCTCGATTACCAAGTCGTGCAGCGGAGCAGTCCGGGGAAAGGGTTGCTGCGCATCGCGGGGGAATTGTCGGAGGCGGTGGCTTTGCCGGATGTGGCGATGGAGGCGCGGGTGATGGGCGAGAAGGATCAAACGTCATGGCAGCGTGTGGGCGGTTCGGTGTCGGGGAAGAAGCTTGCGGGTGCTGTCGAGATGCCGGCGGGTGGCTGGTGGCGGCTGGAGGTGCGCGTGACGCGCGGTGGTAAAGAGGTCGCGCTCGGCAGCGTGGCGCATGTGGGCATCGGCGAGGTGTTTGTCATCGCGGGGCAATCAAACTCGGCGAATCACGGCCAGGAAAAGCAGACGACCAAGACGCGACGTGTGGCCACCTTTGACGGCAAGACCTGGCGCATCGCGGATGATCCGCAGCCGGGCGCGAGCGGTGGTGGCGGCAGTTTCATCCCGCCGTTTGCGGATGCGGTGGTGGAAAAGGAAAACGTGCCCGTAGGGATCATCGCCTGCGGCATCGGCGCGACGAGTGTGCGCGAGTGGCTGCCGAAAGGTGCGACGTTTCCGAATCCGCCAACGCTGGTGAGTCGCGTGGAGCAACTCCCGAGCGGCCAGTGGGCCAGCAAAGGCGCGGCGTATGACGCTTTCATCGCGAGGATGAAGTCGGCGCCGCCGCAGGGCTTCCGCGCCGTGCTCTGGCATCAGGGCGAGAGCGATGCGAATCAGAAGGACACGACACGCACGCTGCCTGGCAAACTTTACCGCGAGCATTTGGAGAAGATCATCCGCGAGTCGCGTCGCGACATCGGCTGGGACGTGCCGTGGTTCGTTGCGCAGGCCAGCTATCACGTGCCGGGCGATGAAGGCAGCGACGACATCCGCGCCGCACAGGCTTCGCTTTGGAAAGATGGCATCGCACTCGAAGGCCCGGACAGCGATGCTTTGAAAGGCAAACTCCGCGAGCGCGAAGGCAAAGGCGTGCATTTCAGCGGCCTCGGACTGCGCGAGCACGGCGCGAAGTGGGCGCAAAAAGTCCTCCCGTGGCTGCAGCGGCAATGGACCGCACCGCGAAAAGTGAGCGGCGGCACGGAGTGGAGTGATTTCGCGCAACTGCCCGAGTGCCACAGCCTCGGCTGGGTGAGCGCGAACGTGCAAACGAAGTCCACCACGAGCTGGAACGGCGTGCTCGATGAAGCGAAGTGGAGCACGCCATCGCCGCAACAGGCCGTGGCGCGAAATTGGGATTGGAAAATCAGCGAGGCGCAATGGCGTGAGTCCGTGAAGCAAAAGGGCGAGGGCAAGCGCGAGGAGGTCGCTTTCGATCTGTGGCTGCCGGAGGGCATCGAGAGCGTGAAGGGCATCGTCGTCATGTCCGGCCACGGCAGCGGCGAGAGCCTGTTTCGTCGCGCGGACCTCCGCACGCTCGCGAAGGAGCTGCACCTCGCGTTGTTCAAATTTGTCGGCAATCCGATGCAACGCGGCTTTTGGCCGCAAAGACTGCTTTTTGAGCATTTGGTGCATGTCAGCGAAAAAACCGGCCACCCGGAGCTTCAGCACGCGCCGCTGTTTTTATACGGCCACTCGAATGGCACCGGCTTCTCGGCCATCTTCGCCTCGTATGAGCCGCAGCGCGTGTGGGGATTCGTTTCGATGCGTCCCGGCATTACGTTTCAGGTGTATCAGCCCGGAGCCGCGCAAGTCCCCGGCCTCGTCATCTTCGGCGAAGACGATTCGTTCCTCGCTCGCCCATCGAAAGAAGAAAATCTCGCCGTGGTGCCCGCGCTTCGAAAAAATTATGCCGCGCTGTGGTGCAGTGCCGTCGAGCCGAAGACCGGCCACGGCCCCGGCGACAAAACCTGGCCCCTCGTGTTCAGCTTCTTGCGTCATAGCTTTACCGCTCGCGTCCCCGCCGATGCCGATCCGCGAAAAGGCCCCGTGAAGCTCCTCACGCCAGCCCTGGAGAGCGGTCACCTCGGCCAAAACTGGTCCGCCGCAAAAGGCGGCTACCAAGAACTGCCCACCGCCCCATTCGCCGATTTCTCCGCCGACAAATCCACCGCCTCCTGGCTCCTTAACGCGGCCTACGCGGCCGATTGGCAGGCGTTTCAAAGCACGGGCGAGGTTGAGCCTCAATGAACACGTTTGATTTCGTCTCCATGAAACACATCTCCCTCACCATACTCCTCGCGTGTGTCACTCTCGGCAGTGGTTCTCTATCCGCTACTGAGTTAAAATTGGCTACGCCATTCTCGGATCACATGGTGCTTCAGCGCGAAAAGCCCGTCTCGATTTGGGGATGGGCGGATGCAGGAGAATCCGTGACCGTTTCCTTTGCCGGGCAATCGAAGTCGGCGATCTCAGCGGCTGATGGCAAATGGACACTGAAGCTAGATGCACTCACCGCTTCTGCCGAGCCGCGTGTGCTGCTCGTTACCGGCAAAGAGGGGCACAAGGTCGAGGTGAAGGACGTGCTCGTGGGCGAGGTGTGGCTCGGCTCGGGGCAGTCGAACATGGAGATGGCGATCGGTGGCGCGAACAATGCCGCCGCCGAACAGGCTGCGGCCAACTTTCCGCTGATCCGCTACTACGCCGAGTCCTCCGCCCCCGCTGAGAAGCCTCAGCCTGAGGGCAAAGGTCGCTGGCAGCCATGCACGCCGGCCAATGTCCGGCGCTTCTCCGCGACGCTCTACTTCTTCGGGCGCGAGATTCATCGCGAGGTCGGCGTGCCCGTCGGCCTGATTTGTGCGGCGGTCGGTGCCACGCACATCGAGTCATGGGTTTCGGCTGAAGCTCAGTCCGCGGACCCGGAAACCAAGGCGGGATATGACGCCCAATTGAAAGGCTGGCACAGCTTTGACGAGGCTAAGCGGAGAGCCGACTACCCGAAAAAACTCGCCGCCTGGCAACTCGCTGTCGAGCAGGGAAAAGCCGGGGCCAAAGATAAGCCCTGGGCTCCCGAAACGATGATCGGCCATATCCGGCGCAAGGGGCCGCCCGCCGGTCTCTACAACGGCAAGGTCTTCAACCTCACCCCCTTCACCCTGCGCGGCGTCCTTTGGTATCAGGGCGAAAGCAACGCTGGCCATCCCGACCTCTACCACAAGCAGCTCACCCAACTCGTCACCAGTTGGCGCCATCTTTGGCAGGAAGAACTGCCCTTTGCTTGGGTGCAGTTGCCAAACTACACCTCACCCGGCGAAGGCTGGCCACGGATGCGCGAGGCCATGCTCAAGACGCTCGCGCTGCCAAAGACCGGCATGGCCATCACCATCGACCTCGGCGATGCGAAGGACATCCATCCGAAGAACAAGCAAGATGTCGGCAAACGCCTTTCCTACTGGGCACTCGGCACCGTCTATGGCAAAAACGTCCCCGCCATCAGCGGCCCGCTGGCCTCAGGCTCCAAAATCAGTGGCAACGCCATCACCGTCTCCTTCAAACATGCCAACGGTGGCCTCAAATCCATCACCGGCGGCCCGCTTACCGGATTCCAAATCGCCAACGCCGATCAGCAGTGGAAGCCCGCCGAAGCCAAGATCGTCGGCGGCACCGTTGTGGTCAGCAGCGCTGAGGTCGCTCAGCCCGTCGCCGTTCGTTACGCCTGGAAAGACTGGCCCGACTACAGCCTCGCCAATGGCGCAGGATTGCCAGCATCGCCCTTCCGCACGGATGACTGGCCTGTGCCTGCGGTGAAGAAGTGAGCGTAGTTGAAGGCTATTGGCATTCTCCGCTCATCTCAACCGTTCACTCTCCCCATCTCCATGAAGCTCATCCTCTCCCTGCTCCTGCTCACCAGCATCGCCCACAGTCATGAACCCACAGCACCCGCGGCCAAGGGAACCGGACTCAAAGTGCTGGTCTATTCCAACACCGGCTACTATCGCCATCCCGAAACACCGAAGATCAATCGCTGGCTCGTCCTGCTCGGTCACGAGAATGGCTTCGAGGTGGACGTGACGGAGCATTGGAAAGACATGCGAGCCGAGGAACTCAGCCGCTACGACGTGCTCGTGCTCAACAACGCCAACGAACTCGACAAAGTGCTGCCCGAGGAGCAGCGCAAGTCAGTGGAGGAATGGTTCACCAAGGGCGGTAAAGGCATCGTCGGCCTGCATGCTGCGCTGGTGCATCAGACGAATTGGCCGTGGCTGAATGCGCTCGGCGGGTGCGATTTCAATAGCGACTCCGACTTCAGCAAAGCCAAGGTCACTATTGATCCCGCCGCGAAAGATCATCCCTCCGTCAAAGGCCAACCCGACGAGTTCTGGATCGAAGCTGACTGGACGAACCACGACCGCGCCGTCACCGGCCAGCCCGGTTTCAACGTACTCATGCGCGTGGACGAGACCACTTACACGCCTGTGCGTGATTACTTCAAAACTCGCAACGGCAAGCCCATGGGCGCAGATCATCCCATCGCCTGGACGCACGAACCCGCCACCGGTGGTCGCTTCTTCTACACCGAGTTTGGCCACGACCTGCGCTCGCTCAGTACGCCCTTTGCGCGGCAGCACATTCTCGAAGCCATCAAGTGGGCCGCGAAGATGACGGTGACCCCTGACAATCAAAAGTAGAAGATGGAATCATGCAGCACGCACTCCCCCTCATCACCGCCCTCCTCCTCACACCGCTGGCCGCGTTGCACGCCGCCGAACCACTCCCAACTCCTGCCGCTCTGTGGAAGGACTACGATCCTAATCAGGGCGACTTCAAGGAGGAGGTCGTGAAGGTGGAAACGAAAGACGGCATCTTCAACCGGGACGCTTACATCAGCGCGTATGTGCTCGGTGAGGAGGTTCGTGTTTATTGCCGTTACCGCGTGAAGACGGGTGCGGCGAGGG
>JBIKYV010000236.1:0-4081 GCA_044355075.1 Prosthecobacter sp. | reverse complement strand
GAGACGGGCTTGCATGAGGACTGTGGCTTGGTGTGGAAAGGACAGCCGGGCGGCATTCCTTATTATGTCGTGAGCGGCGATCAGCCCAAGGTGCCCATCGCCTTTGAATACGGGGATGAGAGTGATCCAGGGCCATATCCGATCCCACCAGATGTGTGGATTGAAGGCGGTGCACAGGCGGAGGGCGACCGTCATGTGCTGGTGCTCGATAAGGACAACTGGAAGCTCTACGAGCTGTTTCACAGCTTTCCAATCGAGGGTGGTAAATCATGGAAAGCCAGCAGCGGCAGTGTGTTCGATTTGAAGAACCCGAAGCCACGCCCTGCCGGTTGGACGAGCGCCGATGCGGCCGGTTTGCCCATCTTGCCCGGTCTAGCCCGCTACGATGAGATCTGCGGCGCAAAGAAGCTCACGCACGCGCTCCGTTTCACCGTAAAAAAGAGCCGCCGCGCTTACGTGCCGCCTGCCACGCACTTCGCCAGTCCGCACAAGGACGAAAACCTGCCGCCGATGGGGATGCGCGTGCGATTGAAGGCCAGCTTTGATACCTCCAAATTCACCGGTGCGGCCAAGGTGATCCTGGAAGGCCTCAAAAAGCACGGCATGATCCTCGCTGACAATGGTGGAGATTGGTTCATTAGCGGTGCGCCTGATGATCGCTGGAATCACGAGGAACTTCTTCCTATCCGCAAGGTGAAGGGCAAAGACCTTGAGGTCGTCAAGATGGGACCAATGACGACACGGTAAGGTGCCTCTTGGTCTAGGCTTTCCAGTCTGTGCAGAAGTGCTTAAGCTAGCCGGTTAGCCCAGTTCTTGAGTAAGCTGCAGTGGCTTTCTTGAAGACTTTTCCTGCTATCCGATGGCTCGATCGTGCTGGTCGCAGCCAAGGGAAACCTCATCAAGGGGAATAAGCCCATTCCGGCGAGTTTAGCAGTGCCCAGAGGACGTCTTCCAGTCGGGTCCGCCAACTGGGGGAGAGTTTTTGAGTAGGCGGGTCGCCTTGGCGGGCGGCTTTTTCTTGTTCTAGGCGCACGGTCGTGGCTTCGGCATCGAGGTGGTTGGACCAGCTAACGTATTTTTCGCGTGCACGATTGCTTGGTGCAATGGATGAGGTCGTTGGGATATCAGTCAGACGCGTGTCGTAGCCATCGCGTAGATGCTGGAGGTAGAGCTGCTTTTCATCCGTATTGGGCAGGCGGGTGAGTAGGCGGAGGTAGAGCTTGTCCACGAAAGCCTCGAGCGGCTGTTCTTCGAGAGCGAGTTGGGTGATGCCGTGGTCATCGCTGAGGCGAGTCAGCCAGACGGCAACGGTGCCGTTGCTGAGAATGGCGGGTTGGAGCACGTTCGGGTCAGCATCGCGTTTGCTGATGGGGTCCTGGCGTGCACCGCGCCAACCGAAGGCACTCAAGACATCAGCCACGGCTTGGATGCGGGGTAGGGAGAGGCTAGGTCGGTCACGTTCGTTGCTGGTGCTGGTGAGCATCCAGGAGCGGTGCGGTTTACCCAGCGTGATGCTGTTTTTCAGGTCGCGGGTGTTGTCGATATCGAGGCAGACTTCTTCAGTTTTGAAGGGTTTGCCGGTGGCGACAAAGAGGCTGTCCACGATCTGCTCCGCGTAAAGACGGCGGGGCGCAGGGCTGGCGAAGAGCGGGCTGGTCTGCTTGAGCGCGGGGTCGGTGGAGCGCTGGTAGGCGTGGCTGTTCAGGATCAGGCGGGCGAGGTGCTTTACGTTGTAGCCACTGCGCACGAGTTCATGTCCTAACCATTTTAGCAGCTCGGGGTGGCTGGCTTTGCCCTTTTCCCAGTCTTCCACAGGCTCGACAATGCCGCGCCCCATCAGGCGTGCCCAGATGCGATTGGCGATGACTTGGGCAAAGCGCTCATTCTGCGGCGCGGTGATCATGGCGGCTAGCACATCGCGGCTATCTTGGGGGAATTCGGCGAGTTGGGCGGCGGATGCGTCGCTGAATTCATCGAAGGGCCAGGCAGGTTCGACCTTGGTGCCAGGCTGGAGGGTGACTTGGATCAGTGGCTTGCGGCCTCCAGCGTGGATTTTATCCATGGGCACACTGCTGGTCTTGGGTACTTCGATGGGGCTGGTACCGAGCATGGCCGCGAGCTGGAAGAGGTCCTTTTGCAGCGACTTGTGGGTGGGTGAGTCGTGGCAGCGGGCGCACTTCATTTCCACACCCAGGAAAGCGGTGCTGACGATGGTGCCCTTGGCCGCCATGGGCACGTCGTTTTGAGAGGCGGTGCCGAAGCCAGCCGGGCCGCCCAGGCGCTCGCTACCCCTCATGCGCAGCAGCTCGGTCACAAAGAGGTCCATGGGTTTGTTGTCCTTCAGGGATTCATAGATCCACCAGCGGAAGGGACCGGTGTTGTTTAGCGTGGGGTTCAGCATGTTGGGGTTCTCGGCCAGCACGTCCTGCCAGTAGCCCATCCAGTGGTCTGCCCAGCGTGGATCAGAGAGCAGCGTCTCGATCCAGGCCTTCCGGTCCGGATTTTTCTGAAAGGCGCGGATTTCTGCGAGGGAAGGTACGACACCGAGGCTATCCAGCATGGTGCGGCGCAGGAAGGCGAGGTCATCCGTGAGCGGGGTCAGGGTCACGTGGTCTGCCTGGATCTCAGGCCAGTTCGCTCCTTCTTGAATCCAGGTGCTGAGCAGCGCCACTTCCTGGGCAGTCAGGGGCTTGCCCTTCGGCGGCATGATGCTGTCTTCGTCCTGGCTCGTGATACGCTGGATGATCGCGCTGTGGTCCGGCTTGCCGGGCACGATGGCGGCTCCATCGGATTCACCTCCGCGCAGGGCATCAGCCAGGGAGTCCAGGCGCAGGTCGCCTTTGGCCTTGGTGCCGCGGTGGCACTCGGTGCATTTGGCTTCGAGTAGGGGCTGGATTTGCTTGAAGTAATCCACCTTGCCTTGCTTGGCGACCTGGGCGCTGACGCTGGCAATTTTGCTGCCGATAAAATGGTCTATCGCGTTTTGGGCAGGGAAGTTCTTCGGCAGTTCGGGTGTGGGTACTGGGGTGGCTTGGGCCAGCCAGGCGGCTGCGGCTTCGCGTCGGCGAGTCCAGTAGCCATCTGACTCTGCGCGCAGGGCAGTTCGGCGCTCGGCATTGATCCGGTCGTAGTGGGCGGTGCGTTCTTTCTCGTAGTCCATCCAGCCAGAGTCCGTGTAGGGCACCTGCCGCGATCCTGGGGAGACGAGCTGCCACTGTTTGCTGCCTTCACGGGACCAGGCGACGACCGTTTCGCCGAGCTCGGGTCGGCGCACGGATTTGCCGACGTAGCTGCCGACGAGGGTTTCGAGCACGAGCAGCTGAGGCTTGCCGGTGCCTTCGAACTCGCACCAAGATTCGCGGTTGCCGGGCGGGACAAAGCGGAAGTTAGGGCCGAGATCGAGGTAGTCCCGCTGATCCGCAACGAGGTGATGGCCATCGCTGTCATTCGGAGGGAAAGGCGTGGCCAGCACGATTTTGCCCTCTAGGTAGAGATGGGTGGCACCGCGTGCCCGGAGCAGTAGGCGATGGCGACCTTTGGGGAAGGTGATGTTGCCCGCTGCGCGCAAAAGGAAGGGCACATGGCGCTCCCCCCGCACACCAGTTTCGACATACTTTTGCGGCACATCCAGGAAGCCAAAGACATCTTCCGTGTAGGTTTCGCCGACCTTGGGCGGCTCGGTGGGCCATGCGTTGGTGTTGGGCATGCCTTCCTCCGCTAGCTGAACCATCACACGCCCGGTGGGTACGTCCTTTTGTGCCACAGGTGGCGGCGGTGGCACGAAGCGATACTTCGACTTCAATCGGTTAAAGTCGATCGGACCGCGATAGATCGCGACTTCATCCAGCCAGCCCGCGAGTGTGTGGGAGGCGGTCAAGTTCGAGCCACTGCCGATGACCAAAGCGTCCCCATCCATCACTGGCGCACGGTCAGTAGCCCCGCCCATGTCCCAAGTGCCGTCCGTCTCACGGCCATCAATGTAGCCTTTGATGCTTTTGGGCTGACCAAAGGTGTAGGTCACCGCCAGGTGATGCCAACCCTGGAGGGGCAGTGTGTCTTTCGACCACCAGCGGTGCCAGGT
>JBIKYV010000008.1:0-53779 GCA_044355075.1 Prosthecobacter sp. | reverse complement strand
CCTGGAACGTCCGCGCTGTGAAAGAGGAAACCAATCTGGGCCTCGTTTTTTCCCACCTGGAGGCGCAGGGCATAATTTTGATTATTTTGGCCAAAGGTCGGTGTGCCAAGGCGACCCTTGCCGATGAGATAAGGCGTGCCGCTCGCCGCTGGAAGCATGACCCAAGCCTCCAGTGTGATCGTCTCGTTTAGGCCAAAGCGAAGTTCTTGACTGTCCGGGATTGTCAGCGCGCGTTTGCCATCACCATCCAGGCGCAGGGCGGTGTTGCCTTTGGCAAAGTCGGGGTAGCTTGGGGCGCGTGGGCCGGGTTCCTTTTGATCATCGAAGCTCCAGCTTCGCACCGGACGAGAGGAGCTTTCATCCGTGACATCATTGCCAGCAGTCTCGTTTTGGGCGGAGGCCCAAGCGGTAAGCAAGACACAAGAAAGGAGGGTTGCGCGTAGCGACATGACACGAAGAACGCGATGTTGGGTGACTTTTCAGCAGTCAAAGGTCTCACTTTCGTGGGGGCCGCCTGGGCAGGTGTCGGTGAACTGCTCTTTCGGCTAAGAAGATGAGATAGGAACCCAGCTCATGGCTGTTCATCGGGCCATACCCAGCCCAATCAATGGGGGTGTGAGAATTTTCCTCCTGGATTTGCGCCCTCGCAGGTGCGTGCTAGGCTCCGTTTCCACTCATCACTCCAACGAACATCTCATGGGCAAGACACTCTTCGCAAAAGTCTGGGAATCACATTCCGTCGGCAACCTTTCCAACGGCCAGACCCAGCTCCTCATCGACACACATCTCGTCCATGAAGTTACTAGCCCGCAGGCCTTTGGCATGCTGCGCGATCTGGGGCTGAAGGTCGCCTACCCGCACCGCACTTTTGCGACGGTCGATCACATCGTGCCGACCGATAGTCAGGTGTCTCCTTTCGCTGATCCTCTTGCCGAGGCCATGATCCAGGAGCTGAACAAGAACGCTAAAGAATTTGGCATCACCTACTTCAGCCTGAGCAGTGGCAAACAGGGTATTGTTCACGTCGTGGGTCCTGAGCAGGGCATCACCCAGCCTGGCACGACCATCGCCTGCGGCGACAGCCATACGGCTACGCATGGTGCCTTCGGTGCCATCGCTTTCGGCATCGGCACGACACAGGTGCGTGACATCTTAGCCACGCAGACCATGGCGCTGAGCCCGATGAAAGTTCGCCGCATCAACGTGGATGGTCAGCTCCGCCCTGGTGTGTATGCGAAGGATGTCATCCTGCACATCATCCGTCTGCTGGGTGCGAATGGCGGTATCGGCTACGCCTATGAGTACGGCGGCAGCACCTTTGACAACTTCACGATGGAAGAGCGCATGACCGTCTGCAACATGAGCATCGAAGGCGGTGCCCGCTGCGGTTATGTGAATCCTGATGAGAAGACCTTCGAATATCTGAAAGGCCGTCCCTACAGCCCCAAAGGCGATGCCTGGGAGACTACCGTAGCTGAGTGGCGTGCCGTAGCCTCTGACATGGATTGCGTTTATGACGACGTGGTGAACATCCGTGCGGAAGACGTGCCGCCCACGGTGACCTGGGGAGTCAGCCCTGACCAAGCTATCGCTGTCACGGAAACGGTGCCCACTGCGGAAAGTGCTACGACTCCAGCCGCGCGCATTTCGATCCAGGAAGCGCTCGACTACATGAAGTTGCCGGCAGGCCAGCCCATCAAGGGCACCAAGATCGACGTGGCCTTCATCGGTTCCTGCACGAATGGCCGTATCAGCGACTTCCGTGAAGTGGCCAAGTTCGTGAAGGGCAAAAAGGTCGCCCCTGGGGTGAAAGCTATCGTCGTACCTGGTAGCCAGGTCGTTGATGTCATCGCCAAGCAGGAAGGTCTGGACAAGATCTTTAGCGAGGCGGGCTTCGAATGGCGCGCCGCAGGTTGCTCCATGTGTTTGGCGATGAACCCCGATAAACTTGTGGGAGATCAGCTCTGCGCGTCTTCTTCCAATCGCAACTTCAAGGGTCGCCAAGGTAGCCCTACAGGGCGTACGGTGCTGATGAGCCCTGTCATGGTCGCTGCCGCCGCTCTCACGGGTAGCATCGCGGATGCACGTGAGGTATTTGCGATCGCTGGCTGAGCCTTTGATCAAGAAAAAACTCTTCTTCCTTCTGGCTGTCGGCGCGTTGGTCCTAGCTTTTACAAATCCAGGTTCGGCAGATCCTCGCTAGCCTCTGTGCCAGAAGGAAGGCTCTGCCTGGAGCCCAGGGCATGGCGTTAGAGGATCTGTTTTTCGGTGCGAAGATGGGGTGCTCTCCCACAGAAAAATTTCCTGCTGGTCAGCCGTTTTTAGGTCGGGGGTGATGGCATCGTACCCTGGCAAAACATCGACAGAGTATCGTCGTTTTTTATCAAGATCCGGGGATGCCGATCGGTTCTACGGACTGTTCGACCTCGCCGAGGAAAAGCTCTTCATAGCTGGCCGCATAGGCGCGGTCTGTGGGTGGCCAAAACCGGCCTTCTCGCAGTCGGCGTACGATCTCTGCCGCGCAGTTCAGTGCCTGATCTTCCCAGGTGCGGGAAAAATCCTCCCACAGCTTGATGCCGGTCTCCTGCACACTTTTTGGCAGGCAAAAGTAGCCGACGGTCTCCACACGCAGGCCTTGGTGGCGCAGGGCTGCCGCGTAAAGGGGTAGCTGCAAATCTTGCCAAAGCCAGGTTTCCCCCGCGTGCTCAAAAGTCTTCCATAGCTCACTTTCAGGCAGTTTGCGCCGCGCACTGACTTTGCTGGCGTGGGCTTCACGCGGGTCGCGCGCTTTATCGGAGGTCTTGAAGTCGATGAGGCGTAGGTGTCCCGAGCTTTCGTGCCGGTCCACGCGGTCGATTTTTCCACGCAGGACCGCGTCCTCGATGCGCAGCGCCGGCGTGGTCGGTTCACTGCCGATCTTCATCTCCGCCGCGTAGATCTGCCAGCCGTCTTGGCGTTGGGCGGCCTCTGTCTCTGCCGCGTAGCGCAGGTTTTGTAGCAGAGCCTCGAACTGAATGCTGACCAGGGGTGCAGGCTGGCGACCATAGCAGCGATGCAGCTCGGCACGGGCCGTCTCGATGAGGAAATCAGCGATCTCCTTTTCTGACGTGCTTTGTCGCAGCGTCGGGTCGAGCGCAAGTTGGTGAAAGGCATGGTGCGCGAGCGTGCCAAACTCCATCGCATTTAGCTCACGCTTACTGGCATCGATCGCGGCCATGCCTAGCTCATTCGTGCAGTAATCGCGGAAGGGACAATTTAGGTAGGAACGCAGGCGTGTGGGAGACAGGGTCTCTATGTGCGGGGCGACGAGCCTTGGACGTAACCGCCAGAGTAGTGTGCGCGGTGGCTCGGCCACAGCCTCGGCGTTTTCTTCCTTGGGAAAAAGATGTTCCACTCGGCCTGGCAGTTCAGCATCGGGACACAGCAGCAGCAGGCGTGAGGGGCGCAAGGCATCGCCTCGCTCGCCCCACTGACCACAGAGAAGGTGAAGCGAGCCCTGGTGGGCGCGCATTTCCGACATGGCGCGTAGCAGGTAGGCATCTCGTGAAAAGCGTGTGGCCTGGCAGGGCAGGCCTAGGGACTCGCGCGCCTTGTCCGGGAGGAAGGGGTGCGCCGTCTGAATGCCGGGAATGTGCTCCTCATTCATGCCGGTGACGATGAGATGGGGTGCGGGCTCCCAGAGCAACTCTAGCCAGCCTTGAAGCACCAGATCCACCTCACCGCGAGGTTCACTCAGTGCACGATCCTGGATGATTTGCAGCGAAAGTGCCAAGCATTCCTCGTGTCCTGCCTTTAGGCCGAAGCGTGGCATTTCCTCCTGAACCTCCTGACAGGCCGAGAGCCAGGCATCGCCCAAGGATTGCAGCAAATGATCGCGTCGTTCGTTCGGCACAAAGAGGCGTTCACCATAAAAACACAGCAGAAGGGTGCGGGCAGCTTCGGTTAGCGGCAGCTGTTTCATATCGGCCAGTAGGGCCTTCATCCGCTGCAGAGCCTGCGCGAGTAAGGGCGTTTCGCCTTGATCGATCAGCTCTAGCGCATGGTCCAGTGTCACTGGCAGATGCTTGACCGCAAAATCATCTGCCTCAGTCAATAGATTTAGCCGACTGCTGGATGCTCGTGCAGGTAATTCATCTGCGTCGTCGTGGGGAGGGCTTATCTCAGGGCCAAGCAGGCCTTGGCGCACCTCGGGCACGCGCAGCAGGCTGGCTAGGGCACGCCAAGAACCGCTGCCGAGCAGGACTTGCATCTGCTGTAGCACATGCCAGAGGCCTGTTTGTGTCGGTGGCACACCGCCGGGTTCAAAGACGCGCACGCCTTCCATGCGCAGCTTTTCCGTCAGCACTGCGCCGGAGTCGGGATCGCCAACCCCGATGGCCACGCGACCCTGATTCGCGCCGCTACGGATTAGCTCCAATGTCTTCGCCGCCTGGCTGGTGGCATCATGGCAGACGTGGATGTGATCCTGGGGGAGAGGTACCTCGGCGTTCGCATTTTCTCCCCAGAAGCTGGTCAGCGGTCGTCCGGTCCCATCAAAGCTATCCACCAGAGCGGGTGGCGCATGCAGGCAGACCGTGACGGCGTAGCCCTGTGCATTACAGCGCTCCAGCCAAGTAGACAGCAGCGGCGGTAAGTCGGGGGCAGGCAGTACTAGCACAGTGCGGATGCCATTGGGTAGCCGAGGGGCTAGGGCAGTGTCTTTTTTCGAAGACTGTGGTTCATGCAGTCCGGCCTCTGCTAGTTCCTTGAAAAAGGCCGACTCCAGCCGGGTCAGGTCTTGCCAGCGTGAGGTATCCCTTTCCAGCAGTTCTGCTACCTCGGCAAAGCTTAGGCCTCCTGCGCCTAAAAGCGATTTCAGCTCAGCCATCATTTGGGCCAGCTCCACCTGCCAGCGCCAGCCGCGCTCTTCCGGCAGGGTAGGGAATAGGGCTCTCAGCGTCTCCAGCGGCACTTTCTCCAGCGCTTGTTGCCAAGCCATCTGGCATTGGAGACGAGTGGCCACGGTCGGTGACGCGAGAGGCGGAGATAGAGCTAGTTCTGGCGTCCACACCCAGGGCACAATGGCACCGCTGTCGTGGGCATCCGTGGCGCGTGCGAGTGCTTCTTTGAGACGACGGCCCGCCTCCATGGTCGGTACTAGAATTAGCGTGGTGGACAGGTCTAGAGCACCTTTGTCTGGCTGCCAACCTTCCAGTAGATGCGACACTGCACGCTCCAGCACGGGAGTGTTCCAGGACCAGGTAAGTTTTCGCACAGCAGCAGTCATCGCAGTCTTATGGCAGGTCTTCGCGGCTCATGCTAGCTCCAGTGCTTGGCTGGGCAGCCCTTCGGCGCGTAAAGCATCCAGGAATCCTGGCTCAGCCGCCACACGCACCAGGGCGATGCCGTACCTCAGCGCAGCTCTTTTCCAAAGGTCAAAGTGTCGCTCGTAGGCTGCTAGGTAGCGTTTCAGCACCTCTGGCTCTACGCGATGGGGCTCAGTGGCCTGTGTCTCGACATCGACAAACTCGTAGTTACCCTGCCAGCCGGGCGCAGCCTCGTCCGCACTCCAGGGGGCGAGCACCAGCGCATGGCCCTGATGCTGACCCAGCGCGGACAGCATGGGTTCTGGGTTGGTGGGGAAAAGCAAATCGCTGATCAGCACGCGCAGTGATCCCGCGCGGAAAGGTAGGCGTGACAGTGTTGGAGGTTCCGCTGATCCGAGGCTAGGCAGAGCTTCGAGCTGAGCCATCCAGTGACCAGAGAGCAGCGCATCCTGATCTAGGGTCGTAAAGGCAGGTCCACGTACCGCTAGCACACGCACCGAGGCCGCAGAGGCTAGGGCCGACTCTAGAGCAAAAGCGAGCAGCTCCAGTGTGCGCTGCTGCTTTGCAGGAAATGCAAAGAGCGATTCACTACCATCCAGCACCAGGTCCACCAGTGGGCGAACCTCCTCTTGATACAGTTTCATCGTATAGTTGCCGGTGCGAGCGTAAGCCTGCCAGTTGATCTGGCGCGGATCATCGCCGGGTAGATAGGCGCGCTGATCATGGAACTCGAGGCTACTACCCGTTCCCAAGCCCGCTTGGCCGCCTGCTTGCCCCCGCCAGCGCTGTCGCCGTAGGGGTAAGCGTAGCACCTCTGCCCAAGCACGTGCTTGGGCCTGGATCTGGCGCAGCTTTTCTGGGCTCGTTTTCATGATCCCAGAGACAGTCCAGCGAGCGCCCGCTGACGCACCGCTTCATACAATACCACCGACACAGCGGTGGACAGATTCAGGCTGCGCGTGCCTTTCATCGGAATGTAGAGTGCTTCTCCTTGGGCCATGATGGAGGGCGGGATGCCACGGGTCTCAGGGCCATAAACGAGGTAAAGGTCTTCCGCGCTCGCGAGGTCACTTTCGCAGTAGAGGCTGCTGCCCTGAACTTCCACCATCTTTAGGCAGGCTTGTGCGCCCACCGCTGAGTGAAAATCTTCCCAGCTTTCCCAGATGCGGACGTCCACCTCATGCCAGTAGTCCAGACCTGAGCGCTTCAGGTACTTGTCTTCCAGGCTGAAACCCAGTGGCTTGATCAAATGTAGCCGTGCGTCTGTGGCCAAGCACAGCCGCCCCACCGCGCCCGTGTTGTGCGGGATCTCTGGCTGGTAAAGGACGAGGTGGATCATCAGCGACCTCCTGGGGTCGATCCTGGCTCAGCCCGGAACAGGTGGGAGCCATCGAAGTTCTCATCCGGGCGGAAGAGCCAGCCGGGTGAGGGATCTTTCACCTCATGGCGTTGGAGCACAAATTCTGGCAGCGCCATGTTGCTGTTTGGGTCATAGATCTTGCGGCCTGAAAAATAGCCCCAAAGGCGGTATTCAGTGTTGTGATCAAAACCATAAGCAGGGGTATCTCCCTCCGGCATCTCAGGGTAACGGTCAGGCTGGCGCGCGTAGCGCTCGCTCATGACTACCAATCGTGAATTATCCCAACTCTCCCTGGGGCGGCGCACATAGCCCCAGAAGTGCGTCTTATCGATATGGAAGCGGCGGCCGATAAAATAGTTACCTTGCGGTTCTGTGGCGATGGCTAGCCTTCGATATTCGACTAGCTGCTGTTGAGCGGGAGAAAGCCCCCCTGTTTGGCACGAGGAAAGCAGCAGCGGTAAGGCTAACAGGGAAAAAAAACATCTCAGCAAAGACATCATCGTCCAAGTCTGGAAAGCGCCGCGTGCCACGCAAGCAGGAAGCATCAGCAAGCCAGCGACATGCCAAAATCCTCTTCGCAAATGATCCAGAGATGAAGAAATCTAGCTTCCTTGCTGGGGTTTCGGCCTGGATGCTCCATGTTGCTGCTCGCCATATCGCTTCGGGCAGATTTGCTGTTCTACAGCTTGGGCTTCTCGGCATGAGCCTTTCAGGCCGTGCATCAGCGCTTTTTCGCGCGTGTGAAACGGCTCTCACGACTCATCGTCTGCTCTAACATGGGAGCCACGGGAGATTCGGCTCGCTGTATGCTTTTGGACGCTTCAGGAGGCGTACTGAGCAGGCGCTTTTGATGCTCCAGGGTGGCTGCGATCGGTCTCACGTGGTTCCTTTTGCGCCAGCCTGCCCAGGCCCACTCGGGCATTCGCCAGCCGGTGCGTGTTAGGAGCGCTTCGAT
Organism: Prosthecobacter sp.; assembly: GCA_044355075.1. Classification (GTDB taxonomy): domain Bacteria; phylum Verrucomicrobiota; class Verrucomicrobiia; order Verrucomicrobiales; family Verrucomicrobiaceae; genus Prosthecobacter. The sequence goes on along the minus strand of JBIKYV010000008.1, from coordinate 46,158 downwards.
GAGCATGATCCCAAATACAGCGAATAGCAGCAGCGGCTGCAAATCGTTAAAGCGATGGATCTTAGGGCTACGCCAAGCTTGGCTGAGATCGAGTAGCTCACGCCCGCCGCTGGTCTGAGAGGCGCGGCGTAGCTCATCGGTACGCGTTTCATCGAACGACCACTCCGTGTTGCTGCCAAGCATGGTCGGACCAAAGCTCATCGCCGCCCCACCGAGCTGCACGGCACCACGCGCCATCTCACCCTCCTTCAGCATCATGCTGGCCTGATAATGGCCTGGCGAGAGACGCTCCCAGGCTAGTTCGTGAGTCTGCGATGCATCGCTGCCATATGCCATCAGGATGCGTGGTTGCTTGGCCTGAAGCTTCGCCTCCCATTCGCTGTCATGCATGAGATCGATTACGAGCTGGCGGCCTTCTAAATGATGCTTCAAACCGATGCCAGGGGGCAGTTGCTCGCCCATGAGCCAACGAACCAGGGTTTGTAGAAAGTCGCCGTAATTTGGCCATGCCCGCACTTTGGCCGAATGCTCGCCACCCAGGGCGAAGCTGACTGCTGCCGTGCGCCCAATGCCACGATGGCCGAAGGCGACGAGCGGCGCGCTGAATTCATCCTGTGTGATGAGCGCCTGGCTGGCCCAATCGCGTAGGTAGCTGAGGTTGTAGCCATCCACCTCAGGCAACCAGTCGAGCTTTTGTCCGCTGATCTCAAACCAAGACCCTGCACCTTGGGTTTTCACGGGATCGGTGATGAAGGCACTGCGCGCGACGACTACGGTTTCCTGGCTGAAGAGGCTGGGCAGTTCCTCGGCCTTTTCAGTGAAGAAAATCCGACCTTTGCCGCGCCTGGCAATGTCTTCCAACAGTGCCGCGTCCACATCGCTGCGTGTGCCAAGTGCGATGACGCTGATGGTGCCACTGCCCGCGAGGATTTCGTCGATCAGTCGCTTGTAGTCACCGGGCTCTTCCGAGTCCGCTGCATCCGAAAAAAGGATGATGTGACGCTGTCCGGCTGGCGCGTTCTTGATCTCATCCCAAGCGGCTTTCAAGCCTTCGTAAACATAGATGCCACCGCCGGAGCTTTCGATTCTTCGCACGGCATTTTCCATCTTAGAACGATTCGGTCCCACCTGCTGAAGCGAAACCATTTCATGCGCACCACTGTCCACGGCGAAAACGGTCAGCAAGTCCTGCGAGCCTAGGAAACGAATGGCATTGCCCGCGCCTTCGTCGGCCAGCTGCATTTTGGTAAAACCATTCGCCACGGTACTGCCCATGCTGCCGCTGCGATCCATGACGATGGCCATCGCCACCATCAGCTTCCGGTACTCCTGCTTCAGCTCCATCGAAACCGGCAGTAGAGGATCAATGGCTGACTCGAAGTAGCCACCTGCCGCGAAGCTCTTTTTGCCGCCTGCCATTAATAGGCTGCCGCCCTGCTCGCGCACATAAAAATCCAGCGCCCGCAGGAAGTCAGCACGCATCTCAAAAGCGGGCACATTATTTAAAATGACGCACTTCACGCCTGAAAGTTGCCCCGCACGCAGACCGCGCAGCTCGGTGACCGTTTCCACGGTGAATCCCTGGCGTTGCAGGGTCAGTGCCACGGGATCATCTACGTAAGAGGTGAGCAAAAGCACGCGTGGCCCCCCAGCAATTTCGATCATGGCTTCGTGGCGATTATTGCCCGGATGCGCGTCGGTTTCGGGCTGAATCATGGCTTCGTAATGCACCACGCCTGCGCGTCCGAGTCGGTCCGTGAAGCGCAAGCGCCCGGTGCCGAACTCTACCTGCACCTCCATGCGTTTCAGTTCTTGCCCATCGCGCAGGATGATCAGCGGCAGCTTGCCATCTCGGGTGCCTTTCACTTCCACCTCGATCATGAAGGGCTCGCCTAGTTGGGATCGTGTCGGCATTTGCAACGAGGCCACGCGAAAGTCCGTTGGCTCAGCATCACGAACTAGCCGGTAGTCTAGCTCGACGCCCTGACGCGTCAGCTTTTCTGCGACACCGGTCAGCGGTTCTGTGGCATAACCATCGGTGAAGGCTAGCAAGCGCGCGGGTCGATCCTGACCTTCTTTTTGTGCCAAAGTCAGTGCCTGTGTGATCGCGAGTCCGGTTTGGGTTGAGTGCCGGTTTCGTTCGTAAAGTTCAGCGCCTTCCGTACCGCGTCGCAAGACCTCAGTGGCATAGTTGAGGTAAAAAAGACGATCGTTGAGGCCGCGATGTTTCTCTAGCAGCTTCTCCCACTCTGGCAGCCCTTTCGCCATCGGCTCCTCCGCCGAAACTGAGCCGTCCAGCAGCACCCAAAGGTCGATCCCATCCTGCAATCGTCGCCATTGAGGCTTGGCAAGCGCGAGAGTGATGAGCGCTAGAAGCACAACTCGTAACGGCTTAAAAACACCCAACCGAGGTAGCATCCAACCCGCGATCAAGAGCATGGGCAGCAGGGCAAGCCATTCAGGGTGTTGCAGTGTCATGAGGATGGTGCGCGGGAATCCTGCCGAGGGTTCCTGCGGGTAGGACGCTAGTATGCAGCTAGCTTTTTGTCATCGTGGGAAAATGATCTTGGTATTACCGAGTTAACTACAGAGCGTTAGCTTCTTCATCATGCTATTTTCTATCGTGCTCATTTGGTTGCTGGTTGCCATTGCGTTTGTCGTGGCGCTGCCGGCGTTGTGGATCTTTGCCCTTGGTTTTTGGCCTGAAAAGGTCATTGCCTTGCGTCGAGAGATAGCTTGTGGATTGATGAAAAGCTTCTTGGTTGGGCTAGGGCCACTGGCGCTGTCTGTGACTTCGATTTCAACGCTCTCCAAGGTGCCCAACCTTAGCGCGTTGGCTGTACTATTAGGTGGCTTTTGATCACCTGGGGGCTGCTGAGTGCGGCAGGTCTGGCAAGTGTAGTCGGCGAACGCCTATGGCCTCAGGCGGAACCTTGGCGTCAGATGAAGCAGGGTGGATTGACGCTGGTCTGCTGCGCTCTACTGCCGGTTGTGGGCTGGGCGGTCCTATTGCCGGTCTTGGCGATTTTGGGCTGGGGCCTTCAAGTGCGCGCATGGTGGGGGCGCAAAATGTTAGTAGTGAGCGCTGCTTCGGAGCTGCCAGAGAGCCTTTGATCGCTTATGCTGCTCTCTCGTCGTCAGTGCTTGAGCTCCCTGGCGCTGGGTCTGGTAGCCTGCGATCGCGTTATAACGCAGATGTGTCGCGATCTATGGGGCGAGGGCCTGCCGCAGAACATGCCACCATTGCCTATGGGTGTAGAGATTGATCCCGACTTTCACCTCTTGTCGCGCGCCACCTACGGCCCCTGGCCTGGTGGGCTGTGGCGGCTGAAGACTATCGGCCAAGCGGCATGGCTAGAGCAGCAACTTCACCCGGAGCAGATCACGGACGTGGTTTTGCATGGTTCGCCTTGGGCTCGCGCATACGTGGCGGGCGTGTCCTAGGCTCTTGGCCACTCATGTCGCAGGATGAAGTGAACCTAAACACGCCTGGCCCCAGGCGGGCTGGGGATTGTGACCGATTGCCGCAGCGTCTTTGCCGAGGTGCTCCGCCATTGCTTTCCGGATCAGGTGGATCTCGGCAAAGTTTTCCCAGGGGCTGAACTCATGCCCGTCGGGCTGATGCAATTGTGATCTTAGTTTAGTAAACGTAGCTTTCTTTTCCGTTTGTTTTTGGAGCGGCGGTAACTGTCATACTCAGCACGAGCTTCCTCGTTCGTTGCAGCACGGTGCAGGCTTTTTAGCACGGGTTCCAGCATCTCAGTCTTGAGCAGTTCCGCCTGATAAGACATGATGAAACGACGTAGACCCGAAGTCATCACGTGCCCAGGTGGCTTGGTCATAAAGTTCACCTTTTGGTCAAAGAAAACCAACGGGCAAATCAAGGCCTCCGGTAGGTTTAGGTGCCGCGCCAAGGCTTTGGCATGGTAGGCATTGCGGATCACAGGATTGGTGAACGTCGTCTCAATGCCTGAATCCAACGAACTCCACTGCCGGTCGGTGGCGCTGCCGCTAATGACGCCTTTCTCACGCTGGGGATCCACCACAAAGATGCCATGACGCGCTGCGACGACGTAGGCGATGCGGGTCACACCTTTGCCATCCAAACGCGGCACATACAGGTCCTGAAAAATACTGTATGTTTCCGCAGGCAAGAGCCTCAAGGAGTCGGCAATGGTTTTATGTCGTATCCGTGGCGCGTCGTCATGTTCTTGATCTTTTTTGGAGCCGCGTCGGTTGTATTGACGGGCCGTCAGAAAAAGAGTGATCAACAGCAGGATGAGGCATGCCATGAAAATCACATGCCAGTGACTGGATAGTGATTCGGTAGCAAAATGGAGGATTTTGTTCAGCATCTTTCCGGGGGGGAGAAAGAAGAGAGAAGAGAAAACAGAAAAGAGAGGTGGTGAGCAGCTTAGCGACTTTCATCAAGAGCTTCGCTCAGCGGAATAACAGCGCCATCAGGAAGTTCGGGGTCGTTCTCATCGCCCTTTTTTTTCTTTTTGGACTTCGCCTCATCCTTGGCTGCTTCTTTGACACGGTCGTGAGATTCTGATTTTTCTACGGAAGTACTTGGAAGCATGTCCATCGTGTCAAAAGGCGTGCCTTTGTTTGCAGAGTTAAGTGCTTGGATCCGAGGAAATTCCTTGTCCATGATACCGATCAGTTCCTCGGGCAGACCTCTCCAGATGGTGAAGACGCCATCCGCGACTCTATTATCGATCGTCACATAATCGACGACTGCACCGTTCACCATGCTCACCAAAAGCTCTCCCTGATGGGTCCTGGTGACCATTTCGAGCGCATTGCTACCCTTGAAATCGAGTTTGAGGGCGACGCCATAACTGCCATCGTTAGCTGGGAAAGCATGGAAAGCTACAATGCTCTTGTGTGTAAACTCAGGTATAACTTTTAGAATAACTTCTTTGCCCTCTAGGTTTCTTCGGAATACACTTTTAGGTGAGTCCATGTCATTTCCTTGAGAAAAGACAGTGATCAAAACCTTTTCTTTTTTACTAAAAGTCGAACAACTGACCAAGGGTAATGATAGGAAAGATAGCAGCAAAAGTAGTCTGCGCATAAATAATAGACTTGTACATACAATCCTAGAATAAGGAAGCTTGCAAGTCGCTATTCTTGCCCATTTCCTCATGCAGCTTTCGCGACAAAACGCGCTGAAAAATAGATCGTGCCCTTGAGGATGAAGCGATCACGTTGAAAAACATGACATGGAAGAGGTAAGATGGCAGTAGCGAAAAAATCGCTCATCAAAATGCTTGCTCGAACCTCACGTTGTAGCGTAGTAATGCCAACGCGACCACCTGTGACAGGGTAAGGATAAGCAGCATCTAAGGTGCGTCCCGGTATTTCCGCTCGATACGCCTGCCATGCAGCACGTCCTGTTCTAAGCAGCGTCCCGAAATCAAAGAGATATCATGAACACCAAGATGTATGTGGGGAATCTCCCCTTCAAAGCCAACGCCCAGGAAATCACCGACCTTTTCGGCCAGTTCGGCGGCGTCACCGATGTTTTCCTGCCGATCGACCGTGAAAGCGGTCGCCCACGCGGGTTTGCTTTTGTCAGTATGGACACACCAGAAGCCATGCAGGCAGCGATTGCTGGATTGAATGGCAAAGAGTTTGGTGGACGCCAGCTCGCCATCAATGAAGCCCGTCCTCGTGAAGAGCGTCCCGGTGGTTTTGGTGGCGGTGGCGGTGGCGGTCGCGGCGGTTTTGGCGGCGGTGGCGGTGGCGGTGGTCGCGGCGGTTATGCCGGTGGTGGCGGCGGCGGCGGTGGCCGTGGCGGCTACGGTGGTGGTGGTGGTGGTGGCGGCGGCGGTGGCGGCGGCAAAAAATGGGAACGCGATGACCGCCGTGGCAAGGGTGGCTTCGATGGCGGCGAAGAGCGCTGGTAATTCACTCTCCATCATTCAATAACTTCAACTCAAGCGGAACCCGGAAACGGCGTTCCGCTTTTTCTTGCCTTTTCGATTCTCGATCCCTCAACACTCGCTCCATGAATTGTCGAGCGGCAAACTGAAAGCTACGATTCGCAGCATACGTCCCGTCTCAGAATTGCAAAAGGGCGCAGCGTGATCGGTTTTGAAACCTACGCCCCAAGCCGCTTGCAGCCGAAAGCCTAGCTCTGCAAAAGAGCAGCGAGCCCTCAAGCAGAGCTCGTGCTAAATCAGTGAGACAGAAAGTCATTCAACGCCGCCTGAGTGATGCGGTATTGGCTGCCAATTTTTTTCCCCTTAAGGTCACCTGTCTCAATGCTGGAGATCACGTCAGTCTCGGTGACGCCGAGAGTTTGCGCGACCTGGGCTGGGGTCAGGATATCTGGGGGGGGAGTGCCTGTGAGGGCGGCTGCAGACGCGCCACTGACCTGGAAAGCTCCCTGTGCCATCATTTGCTGCGCCATACCAAACCCCATGGCGATCTCAGCCGCAGATCCCGCCACTCCGGTGGTGCCTTTAGCCATGCCATCTGCCATCTGGAACTTCACGTAGTCGTTCAGGTTGCCAATAGCGCTCATGCTGCTTCGCTTATCGATAGCCTGCTCAACTTCGGGCGGCACGGAAGCGTTTTCTAGAATAAAACTGGTGATCTCAATTCCATACTTACCCTGGGTTTGGGGATTGATCAGCGGCAGCAAGGCTTCGCCCAGCTCGCCGTAGCGGGTGGCTAGGTCCAAGACCGGAACTTTAGCTGAGGCTAGGGCATCGGTGAAGACGCTGACAATGCGGCTGCGCATGGTGTCTGCGAACTCATCCATTCGGAAGTGATGATCCGAGCCGCTGACTTCTTTCAGAAAGAGCTTCGGATCTGAAACGCGGAAGTCGAAGGTGCCAAAGGCACGTACACGTACGATGCCAAAGTCTGGATCGCGCATCATCACGGGGTTGCTGGTGCCCCATTTGTTCCCGGTGAAAAGACGGGTGTTGATGAAGTAAATGTCAGCTTTGAAAGGGCTCTCAAAGCCATACTTCCAGCCTTTCAGCGTGGATAGGATCGGGATGTTATCCGTCACCAAGTCGTGTTTCCCGGGCGCAAAAGTGTCGCCGAACTGCCCAAGGTAAATGAATTGAGCCACCTGTGACTCACGAACGATAAGCTGGGCTCCCCGTTTAATTTCCTTATCATCATCAGGAAAGCGCCAGACAAGAGTGTCTCGTGAGTCGTCCTGAAATTGGATGATTTCCAGGAATTGTCCTTTGAGATAGTTCATCAAGCTCATGGTCTTGGGGGAATGGAAGTGCAACGATTCACTATGTCTTGCACTCAATCTCAGGGAGCTTGAGTGGGATACTTTTCTTTAATAAGGCGCCGAAAATCAGCCGCCTTTTCGGACTGCCCGCTTTTTTCGAGGGCCTTGGCGGCTTTTTCGAGCGCTTCCGGGGTGATCTGCTCGTCATCGAAGAATTGCGCGGGAATCATGTACTTCCCAGCTGCGGCATCAAAATGCTCATGAGCAGCGCTTTGCTGTCCCTCGCTTGCCAGTTTGTCTCCCTTTTTGGCGAGGATGTCTCCTTGCAGGATCAGCAGCATGGCTTGCGGTTTGCCATCCTTGGCAAACGAGAGCCCTTCCTGGACGATAGCCTCGGCTTCATCGAATTTACCCAAACCTAGAAGGGCGCTTCCTTTGGTATGTAGGGCGCGTGCTTTAGCTGCACCCTCAGGCGTATTTTTCAAGAAGTGCTCCGTGGCCTTGAGGCTGCTCTCGTAGTCGTTGCTGTGCAGGAAGGCTTGGCCTAGGTAGTTCCACACCATCTGATCGGTGTTCTCAGGCATGTCAGGGGTGGAAGCGGCTGCCAGGAAGTGAGCTGAACGACTGTAGTTTTTACGATTGAAGAGCGTGATGCCGAGCCAGGTGAGAATGTTCGGAGGTACCAAGCAATTAACGTTGGCTTGCTTATAGTCATCGATCGCTTTGCCTAACTCCTCTGCATTTTGCTGCACATACCAAGCCTGAATGATCATTTGGCTGGCGGAGTCGAGGTACGTTTTCTTGTCGATGCTGATGCTTTTTTGCAGGGCCTCTATGCATGGAGCCCACTCTTGCAGCGCGAAGCGGGCACGCCCGATGCCGAACCAAGTCTGAGCGGCTGCTGGGCTAGTTGGGAATTTCTTCACAAGCATCTCATAGGCTGCCACAGCGGCTTTGTGATCACGAGCTTCAGCGGCGATAAGCCCCATTTGGAGGTAAGCTAGCTCTACCGCATCAGAGTTGGGGTGGGTTTCCACGAGTTTACGAAAGTCTGAAAGCGCATTTGGCGTGTCCTTGCTATCGCGATAAGCTAGGCCTCGACGCGCAAGAGCTCGGGGCACTAGTTCATGAGCGGCATTGAGCTCGAGAAAAAGGGTGAAAGCGCGAATCGCCTCCTGTGTGCGGGCCGATTCGGCCAGGGACCAAGCGTTGTTGAAAAGTGTGCCTGACTGTAACTTCTTCGGCAGCTTATCGATTTTTACTTCGGCAAAGCTAGTGGCGGCTTCTTTGTAGTTTTGTTTGTTGAAATAGTGGTCGGCGCGGATGAGTCGGGCCAAATTCATGAATTCATGATCAGGGCGCGCCTGTGCATTGCGGGCGATAAAGGCTGTCGCGAACTCGGCTAAGTCTTTGTCATCCAAGAGATAGAAGCAGTAGAGTTTCCAGTAGCCTGCCTCAAAGGCGGCTTCTGAGGTGGGGGCTGACTGCTCGACCATCAGGTAGGTCTCCACGGCCCGCGCATAGCTTTTCTTCATGCGAAAGGCATTGCCTACCATCAGTAGCATCTTCGAACGGGTATCACCCTCAGGCAGCAAGGAGGCATTGGCATTGTAGTTGTTGATGACACCGTCGTAGTCGCCTTTTGCGAACAGCGCCTGAATCAGGCCGACTAAGGCGATGCTGCGGTTGCCTTCGTTGGTTTCCCGGATCTTTAGCGCTTGTTCAAAGAGCGGTATGGCAAGTTCTGGTTGACCCATTTCGGCGTGTATCACCCCTGCCTTTGCTGAAGCTTCGGAGATCGCGTTGTTATCTTTGCTGCTTTGGATCAGTTCGTTGAAGAGCGGCAGAGCTTCGGCTTTTTTATTTCCAGCTAGGTAAAGCGTTCCTAAGCTAAGCAAGGCAGCTTCCCGGTAGGGGTTGTCCGTTTTGGCGAGCAGCACGGTGTTCAGCGCAGCCATCTGGCGCTTGGTATCGCCAAGCATTTGGTAAGCACGTGCTTTGTTAAAGCTTGCCGCCAATCGAACTTGGGGAAGTTGGCTCCGAGATTCACTGAAGGAGAAGAGGCGCGCCGATTGGTCAAAGTCGCGTGCATTAAACTTCAGCGCTGCCAAGCGATAGGCTGCCGAGGGTGCTCCTTCGCTCTCCGGATAGCGTTTCACCACCTCTTCGTAATAGGTCTCGGCGGCCTTCATCTGGTTCTCCTTCATGTAGCATTCACCGATACGGAAAAGGGCGGTCGCAACATGGCGTCCAGCGGGATAGTCCTGCAAATACTTGCCAAAGGATTCAGCAGCTATGTTCCACTCGCTGCGGTCATAGGCCAATGTTGCGTAGTCAAAAAGGTCTTCATCAGGGCCTTTCGGCTTGGGCGCCGTCATCGGTTCTGCTGGGACAGCTCTTTTGGTTTCCTCAGGAGCGACAGGGACAGCACGAGGGACGCTTGGTTCCGTTTCGTCCAGAGGAACGGCCTTAGGCACGCCTTGTCCTGGCACCGCGAGGGGCAAGACGGTCAGCATAGTGATCGAGAAAAGTATCGTGAATCTCATGAGGTAGGTAAGCGCAGGCGTCTTAGCTGGTGGCAGTCTCATTTCAGTTCACGGATTCTTGAGGTCGTCCGCGTCAGGTTTACGAGTGGCAAAGGCAATATTCCAAATGCCCGCCTTTTGGCAGGTGTCGAGCACGCGGATCACATGCTTGTAGTTTGCCACTTCATCGCCGCGTAAAATGACGGCCTGATCTTTGAATACAGATGAAATATTTTTCAGTTTAATCAAAAGTTCGTCTTCCGTGAGCTGCTGCCCATTCACGATGATTTCGCCTGCTGTTTTGATGTTAATGATGATCTCACCAACATTACGGCTTTCTTTTTCTTTGCCCTCATCGGCAGCCGGTACGCTAATGTCCATGACCTGTTCATTCTTCGCATAGTGGGACGTCACGGCGAAGAAGATGACCAGTAGGAAGAGTACATCCACCAGCGGGGCCAGCTGCATGGGCGTGGGCTCGATGGAGGTTTGTTTGCGAAAGTTCATGGGAGGGGGAAGATGGCAGGTGATCGATCACTCAGCACGACCTGCGGCCGCCCTGGCGGCGCGTTTATACTGCACGGCTAGCAGAGCCATGATATGCGTCGTAGCTGCCTCCATCTCGGAGATCAATCGGTTTACCTTGCCGCGGAAGATAGCGTAGAAAATCAGCGCTGGAATGCCGATCACGAGGCCAGAGGCCGTGCATAGCAATGCCTCCGAGACACCTTGCGCCAGACCTAGCTGATTGCTGCCACCATACTGCGTGTTGGAAATCTCGTGGAAGGTTGTGATCATTCCTAGGGTCGTGCCTAGCAGGCCGATCATCGGGGCTACGGCACCCACATCACCCAGATAGGCGATGCGTGCTAGAAGCAGGCTGGATTGGCGATTGCCTTCGGCTTCTGTGACTTCTTTCACCTCTTCAAAACTTGCGGCGGGATTGCGAGTGGCAAAGTCCAGCGTCTTCGCAGTGATGCGAGCGATGCATTCGTTGCGGCGATTGCACACCGCTAGCAGCCCTAGGTAGTCTTGTTTACGGATCAGGGCATCAGCACTGTTCATGAAGGCATCGCTCACCACCGTGCCCTGGCGAACGGTGAAGGTGAACAGCATGATGAAGAAAGCGGTCACCATCGACAGGCCGATCAGCGGATAGGCCATGATCCCCGTGCGTTGGATAAAACCATCCAGCGTTAGCGCGGCGGCATATGGATTTTCTGGTAGCTCAGCTATGGCTTCGGTTGCGGGGACTGGGGCCGCAGTCTGCGCCTGCGCCGCAGGTGTCATGCAAGCAAGGAGAATCGCCATGAGGGCGGCAGCTGAAAAAAGACGGTGAATCGGCATGTGGCATGGATAGTACGCGCCACAGGCAGCCTTGCAAGAAGGGACACCGCCACCTTCAAGACAATTCCTTGACACTGGTCATGATGCGCTTTTCAGCCCACTGACCTATTTTTATGTCAGCTAATCACGTCATTGAGCTCATTCTCCAGAATCATATTCTGGATGTGCAGGAAACGATGCTGCCGGAAAGCGATCTTTTTGCCCTCGGCCTGGATTCCCTGGCAGTTATGCAGCTACTGCTAGCGCTCGAGACTGCGGTAGCTCATCCCATACCCCAGGCTGAGGTTTCGCGTGAGCACCTACGTACGCCTCAGACGATTGCAGCCTGGATTTCTTCTCATGCTTAAGCTTGGGCGGAAGATCACGCGAGTTATCGCGTTTAGGCTGGGTTATGGTCCGTTTCTTTCTCAGTTTTGGCTGTTTCTACATTTCCTCCCTCTTTGCCACGGAGCGGCCAAACATTCTGTTTGCCATCGCGGATGACTGGGGCGCACACGCCGGGGTCTATGGCACGCCCTGGGTGCAGACCCCAGCTTTTGATCGCATTGCGAAAGAAGGTGTGCTCTTCACCCAGGCCTATACACCTGTGGCCAAGTGTGCACCCTCGAGGGCCATCGTGCTCACTGGCCGCCATGCTTGGCAAAACGAGCAGGCTGGTAATCATATGGCTTACTTTCCCACGCATCTGAAAAGCTGGCCAGAGGTGCTTGCTGAGCATGGCTGGCACATGGGTATCACAGGCAAAGGCTGGGGGCCTGGTATTGCCAATGATGAGGCGGGAAAACCCCGGCAAATCACAGGGAAGCCCTACTCTAAGCGCAAAGCGAAGCCTCCGACTGGCGGCATGACACCTAATGACTATGCCGCTAACTTTATCGACTTTCTCGATGATGCTGCGCCCGGTAAGCCTTGGTGTTTTTGGTATGGCAGCCTAGAGCCGCACCGAGAATACGAGTATCAATCGGGTGTAGAAAAAGGTGGTAAAAAGCTCTCTGACATCCCGCGCGTTCCGAATACTTGGCCTGATGACGAGATCGTGAGACATGATATGCTGGACTACGCCTATGAGGTCGAGCACACCGATCGTCATTTGGGTCGCATGATCGCCGAATTGGAGAAGCGCGGCATGCTGGAGCGCACCCTCATCATCGTCACTGCGGATCACGGCATGCCTTTTCCTCGTTGTAAGGGCTACGCCTATCCCGACAGCAATCACGTGCCGCTGGCCATAAGGTTTCCTGCAGGTGTGAAAAAAGCCGGACGCATCGTGGATGACTTCATCAACTTTACCGATATCGCACCTACAGTGCTGGACTATGCAGGCATTTCTGCCGCCGATAGTGGCATGAAGCCCATAACAGGCAAGAGTTGGCGGCCTATCTTGGAGAGTTCGCAAAGTGGTCGTGTCATCCCCGAACGCGATCATACCCTCATCGGTAAAGAGCGGACGGATGTCGGACGTCCCCACGACTGGGGTTATCCTATTCGTGGCATCCTCACAGCACAGCACCTCTATCTCAAAAATTACGAACCAAGCCGCTGGCCAGCGGGCAATCCTGAGACCGGCTACCTCGATACCGATGCTAGCCCAACCAAAAGCCTGATCCTGGAGCTGGGGCGGAAACAGCGCAGGGATCACTACTGGAAACTCAATTTTGGCATGAGGGCTGGCGAAGAGTTCTATGAACTCGGTGTCGATACTCACGCAGTTCAAAACCTCGCTGCCCAGTCTGTTCATGCCACGATTATGAGTCAACTGCGCGAGCGTATGGAGGCTGAACTCAGGGAGCAAAATGACCCACGTATGGCAGGCAACGGCAAGATCTTCGATGAATATCCCGTGACTCAAGGTGCCGGCTTTTACGAAAAGTTCATGCGTGGCGAAAAGGTTAAAGCTGGTTGGGCCTTGCCGACGGATTTTGAAAAAGAACCTGTGAAGCCCTAGGTTTCAGTTCACTTGCCAAAACAAAAATAAGGTCTCAAACCAGCCTGCAAAATACCGGGAGGCTTGGTGGGCTGGCGTTCTTGACCGATTGCCAAAGTCAGACAAGCCGCCCTGTGACGTATTGCTCCGTTAGCTTTTGTCGTGGGTTGCCGAAAATCTCCAGGGTGTCAGCATGTTCGATGACTTTGCCTTTGTAAAAGAACGCAGTCTTGTCCGCGATGCGCTTTGCTTGCTCCATGTTGTGCGTGACGATGACAAATGTGAATTGTCCTCTTAGCTGAGCGATAAGGTCCTCAATGCGAGCCGTGGCGATGGGGTCTAGGGCGGCACAGGGCTCATCCATAAGCAAGATTCGAGGTTGCAAGGCCACTGCTCGGGCAATGCATAGCCTTTGCTGTTGCCCCCCACTCAGGCCGGTGGCCTGCTCGTGTAGGCGATCCTTCACCTCATCCCAGAGGGCGGCTAGGCGCAGGCTTCGTTCGGCTGCTTCTTCTAGTTCTTTTTTGTCTGTGATCCCCGCCACTCGCAGGCCATAAACGGCGTTTTCAAAGATGCTGCGTGGGAAGGGATTGTACTTTTGGAAGACCATGCCCACATTGCGGCGTAGGTTAATGACATCTACCTGTGGTGAGTAAATGTCTAGGCCATCAATGTGAATGCTGCCGCTGATGACGCGTGCAATCTCGATGAGATCATTGATGCGGTTGATGGAACGCAGTAGCGTGCTTTTCCCACAGCCTGAGGGGCCGATCAGTGCCGTGATGTCCTCTCGGTCCAAGCTGAGGTCGACGTCGAACAACACTTGGTTGTCCCCATAGGCATAATTGAAGCGCTCTACTCGGATGAAGTGAGCGTCAGGCGTGGCTACGGTAGGCTCTGGCATGGGCAAAGAATCAGCTAAAGGTGCCGCGCAGGTAACTTTCGGTGAGTTTTTCCTGGGGCTTATTGAACATGTGTTCGGTTTCGCCGAACTCGATGAGTTTCCCCAGATGCAGGAAGGCCGTGTAGTGGCTGACGCGCACAGCCTGTTGCATGTTGTGAGTAACGATAATGACGGTGTAGTCGTGGGCGAGTTGGTGAATGAGTTCCTCGATCTTTAAGGTAGCGATGGGGTCGAGGGCGGAGCAGGGTTCGTCCATTAGCAATACGTCTGGATGCGTAGCGATGGCACGTGCGATGCAAAGTCGCTGCTGCTGGCCGCCGCTGAGACCCAGTGCGTGATCATGTAGGCGGTCCTTCAGTTCATCCCAAAGGGCAGCCTGACGCAGTGCATGTTCGACAGCTGCGTCCAGAATTTCACCGTCCTTTTCACCATGAACACGCAGGCCGTAGGCCACATTTTCATAGATGGTTTTTGGGAAGGGGTTGCTCTTTTGAAAGACCATGCCGACCTGCTTGCGTAGCTGGGTCAGATCGACATCAGGATCATGGATGTTTTTGCCTTTCACGAGCACTGCACCACTGGAGATGCGTGCGTTTGGCACGCGGTCGTTCATTCGGTTGATGCAGCGCAGTAGGGTGCTTTTGCCACAACCTGAGGGTCCGATCAGCGCGGTGACGCGATGCTTTTCCACCGCGAGCTGAATTTGATGCAGGGCGATTTTATCCCCATAGGCAAAGTCCATTTCCCTGATCTCGACGACGGGTGGCGTGGCGTTGGACTCGTTGGACGGCATGGGGCGGCTGGGAGGGAGCGGCGGTAGGGTTGACTTGATGAAGCTGCGCCTGTGATACCGACGGCTTTCGGTCAATCAAGCTCCTATTCCTTTTCAAAACGTCGGCGCAGTTCGGTGAAATAACGGCGGACTTGCTCGCGCCGTGCGGGGGGTAATGCGGTTTCTTCCAGGGCGGCTTCCTCGGCAGCTAGGGCATCAAGGACGAGGGTGCTAGATCGTCGCGAGGCAGTTTCAGGGCGTGCACCGCCCTCGACGCTGCGTGAGCTGGAGGCTCCTTCCTGGTTTTGCTGGGCAGCGACGACGGCCTGCTGACTGCTGTCATTGGCAGCGGTGGGGGTAGTCTTCAGTTCGGCTTGGCCGATACCCGCGTTTTTGCCACCAGGTATGGAAAGGCTGGTGGTCGGCCCCTCCTGATTCATGGGTCCGGGGGGGCCGAGTAAGAAGGCGTCGGGTTTGTTTCCGGGGGGCTGCCCAGGGATGGGCGCAAAGAGCATCGGCTGTCCAGGCGCGGTTTTTTGCCCCAGCTGGCCGGGCTGGAATGGCATGTTCTGTGGCTGAGCGGTGCCAGGTATCGGTGTCTGCTGCATGATCTGCTGGCTGAGCTGATCGATGCCGGGGGCCTGCATTTGCTGGGCAGCTTGGCCTTGGTTTTGCGCAACCTGGGGGCTTTGGCCGGGTGCGGGCTGGCCCTGGGTGCCAGATGGTCCTGCGGCTGTCATCTTTTGCATCTCTCCGGCCTGGTTTTGGCCAGCCATGCTGCTGCCAGCATCACGCAGCTGCTGGGCTAGTTTTTTGAGCTGCTGACTGGCTTCTTCACGCTGAGCCTGTTCGCGCATGGCATCGGCTAGCTTTTGGAATTCGGCTCCAGCTTGATGGGTCTGCCGCTGGGCCATTTTCGAGGCAGCGCCGAGGACATGCTGCCCGACCAAGCGTGTGCGATCCGCGGCTTCGGTGCTCTTCTCTTGATCACTAAGGGTTTGATTCCAGCGCTCAGTTGCGTCTTGACTTAGCTGTGGAGCCGTAAGGTTGCGCGCGATCTTCTCGGCGGCGCTGGCGCTTTCTACGGCGTGGCGGGCTGCCACCGCATCACCCAGGTCAGCGGTGTCGGCGTAGTTGCGCATGGAGCGGATTAGTTTCTCAGAGGCCCATGCATCCTGGTCAGCAGCAAGGCGGTGGGCGAGCTTTTCTGCCTCGCGTGCTCGCTGCTCTAGGTCAGCGATGACCCCGCGTGTATCTTTGCCAGCGGCGTTTTCTAGGGTCTCGGCGGCTTGTTGCAGGCTCTTTTGCAGTTCCTTTAGATCCTTTTGTTCGGTTTCACGGAGTCCGTTGAAGTGCTTTTTCTCCCACCCAGAGCGGTT
Source organism: Prosthecobacter sp. (assembly GCA_044355075.1). Lineage (GTDB taxonomy): Bacteria > Verrucomicrobiota > Verrucomicrobiia > Verrucomicrobiales > Verrucomicrobiaceae > Prosthecobacter. The sequence goes on along the minus strand of JBIKYV010000008.1, from coordinate 30,100 downwards.
CAGCTTTTCTGCCTCAGCTTTTGCCGCTTCGGCCATGGTGTCATCCACGATTAGAGTATTAACGCGAGGCTGAACGAACTGAAAAGCTAGGCTGCCAAGTAATAGCAGCGCAATAGGAGCGGCGAGTTTTTTGTCAATGGAGATCGGGAGTTGTTGCGGCAAGCGCTGGAGCGCCTCAGGTAACTCATCCAGCTGGGTCTTAAGGTGTTCTTGGGCTTGTAAGCTGATTGACTCCTGCTGCTGAAACCACCATGCGCTGGCAAAGGCCTCACGCCGACCGGCGATTTTGTCCCAAAGGGCAAAAACACTGTAGGTGGAGGGGCGCTGGAGCCAGGTCCAAATGAGGCTGCCTATCAGCCAAGCCAGGAATCCCAGCCAGGCGAGACCTTGTATCCAGGATTGCCTTAGCAGCAGGCTGAGCAGAAGTAAAAGTGCGACAAGGGAGGTGGCAGCGACCCAGCTGTGGATGAGCAGACTCATCCAGCGCCGCCAGCCGACACGCAACGCTACGCGCGATGCGATACGGGTGAAACCTTCCTGAGCTGGGCTGCGATCCATGCTTGCATTTTGACCTGCACCTGAGTCGGATGCGAGTGCTTTATGTGAGGGTGCCGCGATGCAGTAGCGAGAGATACCAGGCCAAGATCTGTGGGCCACTGAACACCCAGATGATCGCCCCGGCAGCTAGGTAGGGGCCAAAGGGGATCTTTTGTCCCCACTCGCTGCGCCCCATGAGGCGAGATAGCCCCGCGATGAGTGTGCCTAGCACGGAGGCGGCCAGCAGGGTGAAGAGGACGCACTGCCATCCCGTGAAGGAGCCGATCATCATAAGCAGAAGCACGTCGCCAAATCCCATTGCTTCACGTGGGATGACAATGTTTGTCGTGGTGCCCTTGAGTAAGGTGACACCCTCTAAGTTGAATTGGTCAAGTTTGCCATCGGCCTGACGCACGATCAGCTTTTCCATCCACAACTCAGCGTTGACGTTTTCATAAGAGCGCTCATTCACGGCCAAAGCCGGCGCGGTGATGATCATCCGGTCGCTAGCGCGGGAAAAGATGTCCGCCCAGCCGGTCTTTTCCTCGCCGATCGTGACGATCGGTGGCTCTTTCTCATCAGGCTGGGTCACGCTCCACAGAGTGGGGGCATCGTAGTGCAGTCGGAGTCGGCCAAAGGCGAGCTTACCGAGCTCGACAACGAGCCAAAGTCCACCCAGTCCTAGCGCAGCACTGGCCAGGGACATCATGCCACCGCGCAGGTGGGAGGTCTCCTGCATCATGGCAGGAATGGAGAAGGACCCGATGAGGCCGACCGCGGTGCCACCTAAGGTGATCTCATGCGGTAAGATGTAGTGCTCAATGTCGATAAAGCTGCCCGCTACCAGCAAACTAACGAAAATCCATAGCACAAGAACCTGTGGGCCCCACACCATGATTTGCGACCAGTCGCCGCTGATTTTCCAAAAAATGCCATAAAATAGCAGGCCTGTCAGAAGCTCTACGCCAAGATATCGCGCGGAAATCGAAGTGCCACAATCCTTGCAGCGCCCGCGTAGCAAGATCCAGCTGATCAGTGGGATGTTGTGATACCAGGGAATCTGCCGATTGCAGGCTGGGCAAAAAGAGCGACGCGGCTGGTTCACAGAGATGCCACGAGGTAGGCGATAAATCACTACATTGAGAAAGGAACCAATGCCCGCGCCCATGTAAAAACACAAAAAATGAAGCAGCGAATTGAGGATCTGATAGCGGCTCATGAACAGAGGGGGGTGGATTCCTGGAAACTTACCTTGCGAGAGGCCTAGGCGGAAGCAAAAAAGACCCCCATGCTATTTTCTCGCGCAAGCGCACTGCTTTGTATTCTTAGCGTGAGCTTGTCGTCCTGTGTATCTTCCTCTCGTCGAGTCACGACGAAGAGGCAGTCGCTGATTCAGCGTGCGGCGGCGTATCAACTAGTTAGTCTAACCGCGCACGTTCCCAGTCTAAAGATCAATCTGCGCTATGGCACGACAGATAATCTCACGAAGCGTCCGCTTTATCCCCACGACATGCCGGTTCTCTTGTATGCCAATACAGCCGAGCGAGTTAAAGTAGCCCAAGCTGCGCTGGAGGCACGTGGCTATGGTCTACTGATTTGGGATGCCTGGCGCCCGCCCGAAGTGCAGAGACAGCTATATGCCTATGGTGGGCAGACAGGACTTTTCCTAAATCCAGATAGGGGCTGGTCGCGGCATTGCGGCGGTGTTTCCATAGATGCCACATTGGTCGATCGCGAGGGGCGTGAGCTGAAGATGCCAACCTGTTTTGATGAAAACTTAGATCCAGCACTTCGACAGCCAGAAATGGTCGATGGCGACGCGAGGTATCATGTAACTTTGCTTCATGAGGTAATGCGCAAGGCGGGGCTGGTGCCTCTGCCTGGCGAATGGTGGCATTTTGACGACATCGACTTTATTCACCATCCAACTCGTGTTGTCTGGGCGCATGAACTGGGCCTTGAAGTTCATTCGTCAGCTCCGATCGGCCACAGAGCTGAGGCGTCCAGCGGTTGTTCCGGCGAATGATGGGAAGATCATCCCTCTCCAGGTGGATGCCCTGTCGATGAATGTTGATCAAGATGCCGATGGCAATCATGGCCGCCAATAAGCTGGAACCCCCATAGCTCACGAAAGGAAGCGGTAAGCCTTTGTTGGGCAGAAGGGCCGTAGTGACGCCCATGTTGATCAATGCCTCCAAGCCAAGCAAGAAGGTTAGGCCAAAGCCCAGCAGTTTACCAAAACGATTGGGTGCATAGGCACTGATGCACATGCCAGAAAACACCAAGAATACAAAGATACCGACCGTGCCCACCGTACCCCACAGGCCGAACTCTTCGCCCACCATGGGAAAGATAAAATCCGTGTGCGCTTCAGGAAGATAAGAAAGCTTCATGCGACCCTCACCAAGGCCGCGTCCTTCCATCCCACCAGAACCAAACGCCAACCATGATACCCACTGTTGAAGGCCAATGCCGTCTTTGAACTTTTCGAGATCGAAAATTGCCATCACACGCTCGACTCGGTTTGGGGCAAATTTAATTCCCACGAAAAGAGCTGAGGCTGCCAGAGTGCCAATGATCAGGAAGTAGCGAATTCGAGTGCCTGCCACAAACATAATACCGGCGCCAACCATGGTTGAGACAGCTGCATTCCCCAAGTCTACCTCACAACCAATCAACAAGACAATAATGCCGAGAATCAAGCCAGGCTTGATCAGCCCAGTTTTGAAACTTTGCGCAAGTTCCTGATGTGAGGCGAACCAACCTGCCATGGTTACAATCAAGGCAACCTTAGCTAGCTCAGAAGGTTGTAGATTCAACGCCCCATATCCTATCCAACGGGTGGCACCATTGACCCGATGAGCAAGCACAGGGTTGTAGCCCAGCAATTGAGCTAGATGCCATTCATAACACAACGCTAAGCCCACGATAGCTCCGCCAAAAAGCCACCAACGCCACTGATGCCAGCGGTTGTAATCGTTCAACGCCATCACTACGCAGGCAAAAACCGAAATAGCTACCCAGATCGCCTGCTTCCAAAGTGTGACATAGGCTTCTCCGCCACCTTCTTCTGTAAAAAAACTAGTGCTAGCCAGCATGGTCATGCCCAGCCCGATCAGCAGAGATACAGTTAGAATTAAAATGTGGATGGAGTGTCTGGCCATAGCCGATGATGAAGGGAGAAGGACTAAAACCGTGACGCCTTAACATTCTAAACACAACATCACTTGCCAGGTATGATGAGCTTCATTCCTTCTCGCAAAGTTTCAGGTTTGGCGATTTTGTTGGCCGATTGTAGTGACTTTACTGTTACTCCATTGCGAATGGCTATAGCGTAGAGGGTTTCTCCAGAGCGAACTGTATGAGACTTGAGTTTCGTCGCAGCGAGAATGTTAGCCTTTTTGGCTGGTTCTTTCTCTACGATCATTGGCTCCATGTTTCGTTTCACCGGGATTGCTTTAGGAATATCTTCTTGTTGAACTTCGCTCTGCTTGATGATGGTCGTCGCTTCGGTTTTTGCTGGAACCATATCTTCATGATTCGCAGAGGCCTTTGCCGCAATCGCTAAGGCGGCGGGAGGATCTTCAGTAATGTCTTTAGGGCCAGCGAGCTTGTTCACGTCTTCTCTAGTCGCCTCCTGCGTGGTGCCTTCGGATGAGCTCTGCTGAACATTAGGTTTTACCACGGAGTTGGTCGCTGCACCAGGAACAGGAGTCAGCTCGTTTTCAATGGTTGCGCTAAAAGAAAAGGTCTTTTCCCCTGGAGCAATAAGCGGTATGGTAGCTTCGGTCGCTGCGACGTTCGTCGCAGCGGTTGCTAGTGGCTGTGCTTCATCTGTCTTTGTTGCATCTACGTTAAGACTCAGAGCCTTCACAACCGGTTGCCGTGGGTAACGAATGATGCTGTTCGTTTCAAGCTGAGTTCCTTTATCCAGCATGTTCATCCGGATGAGTACCTCTTTGCTTACGCCTAACTTCGTCGCTACGCTATCGAGGCTATCGCCCGTCTTCCATTCGTATGTCGAACAATCCTCGATCGGTATCTGGGATTCAGCATCAGCGATTTGAATGGCTGGCGGTGGTAATGCGCTTCGAGGTGTCTCGTCTTTTGCTATCAGCGTTTTTGGTGCAGCCTCTTCCGCATTTAGCCAGTCATAGACAATGATGCCACCAATCACGACCACGTGGATGAGTAGCATGATCAAAAACATTCGTGCCATGCCTGCATTGGATTCATGCTGATTCCACTCGGCCTCATGATTCACCATGGCAACATGGTGTTTATATTTTTTATCTTCGACCAAGTTTAGCAGCAGTTTGTGTTTCTTTTTCATGGTAGTTCTTGAGTTTGTTTGTGTGAAAGCAGAAATTAGAAATCCATTCATCGGATAGCCTGAGCGGCCTCTCGGAAGGCTTCGCCGCGTTGACCGTATCCTGTGTACATGTCGAATGAGGAGGTGCCCGGGCTGAGGATGATGCTGTCGCCAGGAGCAGAAACTTGCGTCGCTTGCTTTACCGCATCACCCATATCAGTCGCCATGTGGCAAGGCACTAAGTCGCAGAAGGTTTCGAGTAACGATTGTTTGATCTCGCCTATCAAAATCATAGCACGAACTTGTCCGTTCAGAGCTGAACGCAGAGGTGTATAATCAAGCCCTTTTTCTTTGCCTCCAGCGATGAGTACAATCGGGCGATCCATGGCCCCGATGCAGGCCTCTAAGGCATGAAGATTCGTGGCTTTTGAATCGTTGATGTATTCCCTGCCATTCCATTCGTGAACTAGCTCGCAGCGGTGTTTGGGGGGCTCGTAGCTGGCGATGGCTTGAAGAGCGTCATGGCACGAGATGCCATGCACCTCACAGGCGAGCGTGGCAGCAAGAATATTTTCCATATTGTGACGGCCCCGTAGTCGGCTCAATGAAGCATTGCCAACGAGCTGTCCACGTATCCAAAACTCACCGTTTCTGTAGCTGGCATCCGCCTGCATTCCATAAGCCGAGAAGGTCAGACGCTTCGCTTTTCCAGAACAAACAGATTCTCCCGCACGAACGATGGCCACGTCGTCTTCTGTTACATTTTCGAAGATGCGAGATTTTGCAGCGAAGTATTCCCCCATGCCTGGATAACGATCCAGGTGGTCAGGTGCAAAATTAAGCCAAAGGCTGGCCTTGGCGCGAAATTCCCGAATGGTTTCCAACTGGAAGCTGCTAACCTCCAGAGAAAGGACATCGTATCTCACCCCAGATGCTACGACTTCACTCAACGAAACACCATGATTGCCACAGGGTAGGGAGCTCTTTCCATTCGCCTCAAAAATATGAGAAACGAGTTCCGTGCAGGTGCTTTTGCCATTCGTTCCCGTGATGGCAACCAAGGGTATATCAGTCAGTCGGAAAGCAAACTCGGTTTCACCCTCCAAATAAGTTCCAGCATCTGTGAACTTTTTCGGCAAAGGCCATTTTGCATCCAAGCCAGGGCTGATGATGACTCGCTGAAAAGCTCCTGGTTTAACCTGGAAGCTTTTCGCCTCTGGTCCAATCATCGTGCAGAATCCTTCAGCCTGCAGTTTCTCGATGCTCGTTTGGATTTTTGTAGGATCACCTTCATCGAAGACGGTGACATCAGCGCCATGTAATCTCGCTAGTCGTGCAGCACCCAGCCCGCTGCGCCCAGCGCCGAGAATGGCAAAGTGTTGTCCAGAAAATGCAGGCATGATTAGCGAAGTTTAAGAGTCGCAAGGCCCAGAAGAGCGAATAAAAGGGAAAGAATCCAAAAGCGCACAATGACCTGATTTTCATGCCAACCACCCAATTCAAAGTGATGGTGAATAGGGGCCATACGAAAGATGCGCTTTCCGCGTTTTTTAAAGCTAATGACCTGTAAAATCACGCTCAATGCCTCCATGACGAATACTCCTCCGACCAGTGCTAGCACAACCTCTTGGCGGCAGGCAATCGCGATACTGGCAATGCAGCCGCCTAGGGCCAGCGAGCCAGTGTCCCCCATGAACATCTTCGCCGGATGTGCATTGAACCAGAGAAAGCCCGCGCATGAACCTGCGAGAGCCATCGCTATGATGGGTACCTCATTGGCTAAGGAGTGATGTGGCACTCCAAGATATTCCGAATACAGAGCGCTTCCAGAAACATAACCAAAAGCTGTGTAGGCAGCTGCTGTGGTTAGAGAACAACCTGTGGCGAGTCCATCCAGGCCATCTGTCAGGTTTACTGCGTTCGATGCACCAACGATGATGAGGGTGAAGAAGGCCACTGCCAGAAAGCTCATGTCCTGGAAGAGAGGTCCTTTGTAAAAAGGAAGAAATAAAGCTCTGAACGTTGAGTCTCCACCGAACTGAAAAAACACTGTTTCATGAACTTTTGTAGCAGCATCCAAAGTGGCATCAGTGGGCACAAGGTAGCAAAACACCAAAGCAGCAACTAGAGCTACGCCACTTTGCCAAATGAGTTTGAGTCGTGCGCTGACTCCTTTGGAGTTCTTTTTGCTTATCTTCAAATAGTCATCGCGAAAGCCAAGTGCTCCCAAACCAATGGTGCAAAATAAAATGTTCCAGACCATGATATTGTCCCATTTAGCCCAGATGAGGGTAGATGCGACGATGGTTCCCAAGATGAGAATCCCGCCCATGGTCGGTGTGCCAGCCTTTTTGCCGTGAAGCTCAAATAGCCTATGTACTTCTTCCGCTGTTCGAATAGGTTGACCTATTTTCAAAGAGATCAGTTTCCGAATTAGGCGATCCCCGAAAAGTAAAGAGAGAAGAAAGGCTGTAATGGCAGCACCACCGGCTCGAAAGGTGTGGTACTTAAAGATATTCAGCAGCTTGTAGAGAAACGAGTCATCTCGAATCCAATCAGCGGCTTCCAGCCAGTTTCTGAGTTCGTAGAACCAATAAATCATGAGTTGAGGTAATGAGTAAGCACCTTTTCCATTCCTGCTGAGCGGCTTCCCTTGAGGAGGACTGCATCACCTGGTTTGAGAACTCTTTTCAGATGTGCGGCGCAGGCTTCTTGGGATGCGAAATGCAAGCTCTCGCATAGCCCCCCGGCTTTTGCCTCGTCACTAATTAAAGAGGCTTCACCACCAACCGTGAAGACAGCATCAATTTTCAACTGCGCAGCATGACGACCTACGCTTCGATGACCTTCTATCGCATGATGTCCCAACTCTCCCATTTGTCCGAGGATGGCGATCCTGTGACCTTCATTAGATAAGGAAGCAAGCGCGGTAAGTCCAGCCTTCATCGAGTCGGGATTGGCATTGTAGGAATCATCAATGAACTGAATTCCTCGAAAGGTCTTCGTTTCCATACGGCCTCCGGTTAGCTTGGACTTGTTCAAGGCTTCAGCGATTTCAGTTGGGCTAATGCCATGGGCCCAGCCCATGCAGGCAGCGAGTGCGGCATTGCCGACCATATGCTCTCCCATGACAGGAAGGAATGCATCGATGATCTCTCCACTAAAATCGAGCTTGAAGGCCGTCCCATTCGACTTGGTCTTGAGGTCAAAAGCTCTTACATCTCCTGCATTCATGCCAGCGCGATAGACGTTAGCTTGGCAGTGACGAGCAATCAGATCACTATATTTGTCATTTGCATTCAGCACTACGATTCCATCAGCTGGTATGTTTGACGGAAGTGTTCCTTTTTCCCAGGCTATGGCATCTTGAGTGCCCAAATATTCGATATGAGCCATGCCTATGTTAGTGACAATGGCAGCATCTGGCAGGGCAATATCCACCAAGACTTTGATTTCACCGGCATGATTCATTCCCATCTCCACGATCCCACATTCATGCTCTTCTTCGAGGCTGAGCAGGGTCAATGGGACGCCGATGTGGTTGTTGAGGTTACCCTGGGTGGCATGCGTCTTGAATTTGCACGACATGATCGCGGCCGTGAGATCCTTGGTGCTCGTTTTCCCGTTGCTACCTGTGAGCGCTACAATTCTGGGCTGTAAAATGGAGCGATAGCCTCGAGCTAAATCTTGAAGGCCTGTCAGAGTGTCATCCACTTCGATCATTGCACATGACTCATTGGATGTGCCGCGACCTCGCTGCACTAGGCAGGCTGTAGCGCCTGAAGCCACCACTTCGGATAGATAGTCATGAGCATCAAACTTCTCGCCTTTCAGGGCAACGAACAGGTCTCCTGGCGCGACCTTACGCGAATCGGTGACGACTCGGGACACATACCCTTTCGCACCATTTGTGTGATGGCCGTTCGCAAATAAGGTTAGAGTCTGGACATCCAAGTTCTTCATGGTCACGAATGTGAGCGGCGATCACCTTGGTTTCTGCCGAAGCGTCTTGCCTCAGATGGGCGTTGATCTTGCTCGTTGACATCGCCTTCGCGCGTCATGCGTTCGGCTTCTCGTGCTTTTCTTTCGGCATCTCGATCACCAACGATTTTTTGGATCAATTGACGCACTAAACGGCGATCATCAAAGTCATGCTTGATGCCCTGGATCTCCTGATAAGCCTCATGGCCTTTGCCTGCCACAAGTATGATATCACCATCACGTGCGTTCTCTAAAGCGATCTTGATCGCTTCTTTCCGATCCACAATGGTCGCGTGATTTTTCGGCCGAGCGAACCCTTTCACGATATCCGCGATGATGGCTTCGGGTTTTTCACTGCGAGGGTTGTCGCTGGTGACGATACAAATGCTACTTCCAGACTCAGCTGCCGCTGCCATTTGGGGACGCTTGGTGCGATCTCGATCTCCGCCGCAACCGAACACGGTAATAATGCGTCGTGGTTTTAAGGCCTTTAAGGTCTTGAGTGCATTGACCAATGCATCTGGGGTATGAGCATAGTCCACAAAAACTTGGAAACGCTGATTGTCTGCGGTGACACGTTCCAAACGCCCTGGAACTTGAGGGGAGTTTTTCAAGTTCGCGATGGTTTCACGTAGGTTGAGTCCAACTGAATGACAGGCTGCCAGAGCCCCCAAGGTGTTGTAGATGTTGAAATCTCCGATGAGAGGGATTCTAACCAAGAATGAGCGTCCTTTGACTTCGAGTTCAAAGGTGCTGCCGGTCATGTCATATCGTGGATTCACGGCGCGATAGTCAGCCCCTACGCCAAAACCAAATTTAAGCACACGTCCGGTGCTTTCGTATTTTTGAATCAGCTTCCTACCCCAGGCGTCATCGAGATTGATGGCCATACTGCCCTTGGTCTGACTCGCGATCATCTCAAAGAGTCGGGCTTTGGCTTGGAAGTAAGCTTCCATTGTGCCGTGGTAATCGAGATGGTCTTGCGTGAGATTGGTAAAGATGCCTGTGGCGAAGCTGAGGCCAAAGACACGTTCTTGATCAAGCGCATGAGAGCTCACTTCCATGGCGCAAGCTTTGCAGCCATGGTCTCGCATTTGTGCGAATAACCGCTGAGTTTCCAAAGACTCAGGTGTTGTGTGGGTCGCTGGCAGTTCCTTACCCCCGATGTCAAAAGTTACGGTCCCGATGAGCCCGCAGCGTTTCTGACCTGCGTTCATCAAATGATGCATCAAGAACGCCGTCGTTGTTTTTCCATTAGTTCCAGTGACACCTAGAAGTGAAAGGCCCTTTGCAGGAAAGTTATGCAAGGCGGCTGCAAGCTGAGCTAGTGCCACGCGACTTTGCTTCACATGCACCCAAGGCGTGGTGCATGAATCTGGAGGTGCTTGTTCTGCAACAATTACAGATGCGCCTGCTTCAATGGCTTTTGCAATAAACTGATGTCCATCGGAGGTGGAGCCTCTTAGGGCAACAAAGGCTGTTCCTGGACCGGCTTGCCTTGAATCATAGCTGAGTGTTGAGATCACTGTTTCCAGATTTCCACTGGCTACAGGCCGATCGAGATGAGGAATAATTTCGCGTAAAGTCATGGTTCCTGGGTGCCCCTTTCGAGGGCGAGTGGCCGCGTCGGCCGGATGGTGAGTTGCTTCAGCACTTCGGCGGCGATTTCACCAAAGATGGGGGCAGCCATTTTGCCGCCGCCGACCGCATCTGCGGAATCTGTTTTTGGGTAATCGAGCACGACGACACAAGCAATCTTGGGATCGTCTGCCGGTGCATATCCAGCGAAGGAGGCAATCCATTGCTTGGGTGGATAGCCACCTTTTTTCCAGCGCCCTTTGTCATCTTTGTAAGTGTAGCCAGCGTCGTAGCGGCGTGAGGTTCCTGTTTTTCCAGCCACTTTTAAGCCTTCAATGTTGGCACGGCTGCCGGTTCCTTCTTCCACGACCAATTCAAAAAGATCACGCATGCTGCGTGCTGTTTGGCCTTTGCAGACTTGGCCAACAGGTTCCGGCGGGATGATTTGAACTTTACGTCCGCTATCACTCACGATGCGATCAATTAAGCGCGGACGCATGAGAACACCATTGTTGGCGATAGCTGCATAGGCCATGACCATTTGGATCGGCGTGCAGCTGATCTCATAACCAATTGGGAAACGTGTATGCGTTGTATTTGACCAATTTTTTGGATCTGCATTATAATTGCCCGCCCTTTCTCCTGTGAGTGGTATATGAGTCACTCTGCCGAAGCCGAAGCGTTTTACGTATTCCAAGAAATCGGATTGACCGAGTCGCTTCGCCACTTTGTAAGTGCCGACATTGCTCGAATATTTGAAGATGTCTGTCACGGGAGAAATGCCCATCTTTTTCAGATCCGTAAGAGCTTTTCCTCCCAAGACTGGATCAACATAATTGCCGAATTCGCAATCCAATGTCGTTCTGGCGTTAATTCTTCCAGTGTCTAACGCTCCAGTGAATGTAACAATTTTGAAGGTGGAGCCTGGCTCATAAGGCTCGCAGATGCAAAGGTTCTTCCAGTTCGTATCTTTGGGTGCATTGCGATCATGCCCAGGACGGAAGCTCATGGCTAAAATGGAGCCATCTTTCACATCGGTGACAATAGCCATGATTTTGTTAGGCTTCCATTGCAAGTTCGCCTGTTCGATGATCCGATCGACTGCATCTTGCAGGGCCATGTCTATGGTTAGATGAATGTCATGGCCGTGAATAGGCAGGCGCGTTTCGCCGCGATACAAGGGAAGTTCGCAGCCGAATTTGTCATGCTCGATCTCGACACTGCCATAGGTGCCGTGCAGCAGCTCTTCTTGGGTTTTTTCGATTCCGAGAGCCCCCCCCTTACCTTCTTCCACTCCACCCACAATTAGGGCGACACGGTTTTCCGTCGGGTAATGCCTGCGCACTGTTGAATTAACATAGACGCCACGAATGTGATGCTGAGTCAGAAGTTCTTTCCATTCTTTGCCCTGATCTTCTGTCATCTTCTCCGCCAGGACTTCGATTTGCTCCTTTGATTGTAGTTTTATCAAGACTTGTTCTGCTGTTAGGCCAAGCTTGGGCGAGATGTGTTTTGCAATGTGCTGCTGATAGGTTTGGATGATCTGTTCTTTGGTCAGGCCAACTGTCGAAGGGAAAGGGTATTTCTTCTTCCGCATCTCAGAGATCGCTAGCCTTGCGGTGAGTAACTCATGGAGGTGTACGCGATTCGTGCTCAGGTCGAAAATCTCTTCATCGTAGGCAAGGTATCTGCCGCTCAGATCTTTGATTGATCCTCGATGAGCAGGTAAAATACGTGTATCTCTAAACTTTTCGGAAGCCTCTTCCGCTAGGGCAGGGCCACGTTTCAGGTGAAGATCATACAAACGCCAAGCAACCATCGAAAAGCCCATTGTCAGCAGGCATGTCGCTAATAACATTCTGCTAATGAGGGGGCGATCTCGACGGATCTGATGATGATTCAGGTGCGCTGGACTCATGGTTTGGTAAGCTGAGTCTGGGCGATCGCCTTTGCGGTTGGGATCGGCTTTAGACGGATAATGGATCGAATTTGTGGATTGATCTTTTGGAGCCACGTCCCATTTGCTTCCAAGATGGGCTCCACTCTCGCACCATCGAGCATCTGATCGATTTTCCTTTCCAGCAGGCTGATCTCACCGCTCAGAAGTTTGATCTCATGCTCTACCTTGAGCTGTTCCTTGGCCAGGGCTGCTGTTTTATTCTTGCAGACGACAAAACTCAAAGTGCCGACGAGTACCAGCCCACAAACCAGCAAAACGGCTGTCAGCTTTGACAGGCCTATCTTGTTTCGGTAGTGATGTTGGCGTTTTAGCTTCATGGTAGACGTTCGGCGGCGCGTAGGCGCGCGCTTCGGGCTCGTGGATTCAGCTGCAGCTCCGCCTCCGAAGCCTCCAATGGCTTCTTCGTGATTAGATGCAGACAGTGCAGGGGATTCGGTTTCGAAGCTGGCCATTCGGGACGATCGATGAAAGGGGCGGCGTATTGCTGAAAAGCTTGTTTGACGATGCGGTCCTCAATGCTGTGAAAGCTGATCACGACGAGCCTTCCGCCTGGCTTTAGCCATTGAGGAGCCTTTGCCAGAAAATCACGCAGCGCTGGTAGTTCCGAATTCACCTCGCAGCGCAGTGCCTGAAAGGTAAGCGTAGCAGGGTGTTTTTTGCTATGCTTGGGACAAACGCGGGCGATCATGTCCGCCAGCTGCGAGGTGGTGTGGAAGGGTTTGCTCAGCCGATCTTGGCAAATGGCACGGGCAATGCGACGCGCCTGTGGTTCTTCTGCATTTTCGTAAAGAATCCTGGCGATTTCTTCCTGTGACCAAGTGTTGACAATGTCAGCTGCAGTCAGGTTGCGGTCGCGGTCCATCCGCATGTCCAGCGGCCCGTCTTTGCCAAAGGAGAACCCACGTTCTGCCGCATCCAAGTGGCGACTGCTTACGCCAATATCGATAAGCATACCATCCAAGCCTCCCACGCTGGCTTCCTTCAGCACGCTGTCGAAATTGCGAAAGTTACCTTTCAGAGCACAAAAGTGTGCGCCGTAACCTGCCAGCCGACTTTTCGCATAGGTCAGAGCTTCTGTATCTTGATCCATCGCGACCACACTCGCACCTCGCTGAAGAATCGCCTCGCTATGCCCACCGCCGCCCAATGTACCATCAAAAATTAGTTTGTCAGGAGCAGGCTTGAGTGCGTCCAGCACCTCTTGAAGCAAAACCGGCAGGTGGTAAAAGGGCAAGGGGCTAGGGCTAGACTCATTGCTCTCAGGAGATTCGGGGATCCGCCCCTGGCTTTGAGGTTGATGCCTCGGATTCATGGATTCAGCTGGCAATTTGCTTTCGTCCAAGCTCTCGGATGCACCAAACCAGGGCCAAGTGCCAACTTGGAATAGTTGGCGGAAATCCCAACTCTTGGGGAAGAAGATTCCCGTGGACATTCCAGAATACACCGTGGAAAACGGGCCAGAAAGAGCGCACTCGGGAAACATGGCTAAAGCAGGGAGAAATTATGGTTTTATTTTTATAGCATGATTTTTTCCAAAGCTAAATGTTTTAATAAAGTTAAATAATAGACTTCATACCTCCCTTCAATCATGGATTTTATGGAGTTTCACTTTTTCTAGCTCTCTCGATTTAAGCTGGAGTTTGGTGATCTCACCCGTCCTCTACCAATTTTAGGTATTTTTGTGGGTTATTTTTTGGATGTATTAAAATTAAATTTTAATTAGCAGAGTTTATTTTAGTGTTTTTGGCTAACCGCATCATGGATGCGATTGATAACCGCCATAATCCCAGGAGTCTCTTTACCAGGTTTCTGCTTGGATTAATTTTGCTTATCCAGCCGACATCAACGCCAGATGTTGGCGAAATGATGTACGAGGCGTAGCTTCTGAGCCACAGCGGGAGAGATCACGTAAGGATACAAAAAAGGCGCACCGAAGCTGCGGCTGATCTCATTCAGTATGGCGGCGAGGCAGATCCAGCGTTGGAGCCAGGCGTGAAAATCAGCGTCTTCGCTGGAAATGCCATTCGAAAGGCAGCTGGGCAGGACGCAGGACTCCAGAGGCAGGATGACGAGAGGTAGATTGATGCCACCGCCACGGATGCCAAGGTGCTCACAGGTCTCAAAGCCATCGATCATTTGCAGGTAATGCGACCAGGTCTCTGCCCAATCTTCCCATGGATGGGAGGCTGCGTAGGCAGAAATGTAATTCTGCTGCCAGTAAGCTGGCGGGCCATGCTGGTAGTACAGAGCGAGAGCATGGCTGTAGTCGTAGGAGTCATTGCCGAAGACTTCCCGAAAAGCGATGCGTGTGGGGTCCTCCCAATTCAGAGGCGAGAGGTAGCGATACCATAGGTAGTGGCCGCTTTCATGGCGAAAGTGGCCCAGCAACGTACGCGAGGCCTCACCCAGCTGCTGGCGGTTGATATGCCGCCAGGTGTCGTCGGCTTCTTCTAGACTGACGGTGATGACCCCACGGAGATGGCCTGTTGTCGCGGCTGGATTAAGGGTGGTGCTCACGATGTCAAAGGCAAGGCCGTTTTGCGGGTCCTCCGCCAGCGTACGCAGCGGGATATGGAGTGCATTTAGCGTGTAAAGCAGGCGTCGCTTGGCTGCCTCCATAAGGCTCCAATGCTGACGATTTCGCTCGCTACTCAGGTCGGGAATGGTCCGGTTGAGGCGGCAAGAGGCGCACAGTGCCTCCGATGATGTGCTGGAAAGTAACCAATTGCACACGGCATGATGAACTCCATTGGCACAGAGCTTCAGACTGCTATCGAGCACTCGCATCGTGTTTTGGATAGGGTCAAAACCCACATCTAGGCCGCAGCGAAGGCAGCGAGAACTTTCGAAGAAGAGAATGTTCCCACAGGTGCAATGAAAAGCGTTCATGTCGCAGCGACCTCCGGGACTGATGCATCGTGGTTCAAAGAAGGAGCCCTGTAAACATTGCTCGCATTTACGAACTGGTGCAGATCCATCGTGGATGTAATGCGATTCTTGAAGATCACAGGATACATTCCCCCCAGCTGAGCAATGCGTGGATTGATCACCTGCATCACTCTGCATTGCGCAGGGGGCGGCTCCTTGGGCAGTGTGTGTAGCATCTTCAAGACCGGCGTTCTTTCCCCTTTGAAAAATTGGAGTAGACCACTTCCTTCCGGATTATGCTTTCCGAGAAACACCACCTAACTAGGAAAAGAATCAAGATCACGGCCTGATCTTGCTGGTTAGTGCGCATTTTGGAAAAGACAGCTCTGTCAAAGAAAAGCAAGATCTCATTCACAAGGCCATTGCTGCTGCCCTTTCAAGGTTTGGAAAGAAACTCGTGAGCTGGAAAAACCAAAAGTTACGAAAAGAAAATGCCGCTTTTCCTAAGGGATGGAGATGGTGCCATCTGCTCATCATCACTAGCGGAAACAAGTGCGCTTGATATCACTTGTGTGGTTTGTAGAGGCGCGGCCCGTGTCCTTGACTGCCACAGCTAGACACTGCGTGCTGGTGCCAGCAGCATTTGCTTTATTCGCGTAGGATATGCGACTGCTAGAGGGTAAGATTGAATGTGCAAAGATGCAGAAATTAGCATTCTCCAGTGGTAACTCTGCAACATACGGCATCGAAATCACGACTTAGATGCCTCCCAACTGCATGAAACGCATCCTACTTTCCTTGTTCACGTTTGTCTCGTTCGCGACTGCCGCGCCGCTGGTGTTTGAAGGCGCCGATGGGCCTGGCAAAGGCAAACACATCGTCTTCATGGCGGATGATCATGAGTATCGCTCCGAGGAATCGCTGCCCGGACTCGCGCGGCTTTTGGCGAAGCATCAGGGCTTCAAATGCACCGTGCTGTTTGGCATTGATCCTGAATCCGGTGAAATCGTGGGGGGGGACAAATCGAATATGCCTGGTATCGAGGCTCTCGACACCGCGGACCTCGCGGTGGTGTTCCTGCGCTTCCAAAACTTCCCCGCGGAGCAGATGAAGCACTTCGATGACTACCTGAAGCGCGGTGGCCCCGTCGTCGGCCTGCGCACGGCCACGCACGGCTTCAAGATTCCGAAAGACGCGCCCTACGCGAAGTATTCCTTCGACTACAAAGGCAGCGATTACGAGCTTGGCTTCGGCCATCAGGTGCTCGGACAGACCTGGGTGGGCCACTACGGCACGAATCACAAGCAGAGCACGCGCATCGCCCTCGTGCCAGACAAAGTCACACATCCCATCTTGCGCGGTGTGAAGGACGTTTGGGTGCAGGCAGGCGGCTACGTCGGCAAACCGACCTCCGGCGAGATTTTGACCATGGCGCAGCCGCTCAATGGCATGACGCCCGATTCCCCCGCCGACACCACCAAGCCGCCGATGCCGAGCGAGTGGACTCGCGCCTACACATCTGCCTCTGGCAAAGAAGGTCGCGTTTTCACCTCACTGTATGGCACCTCGGAAGATATCACGAACGAAGGCTATCGTCGCCTGCTCGTGAACGGCATCTTCTGGGCCCTCGGCCTCGAAGCGCAGATCAAAGCCGACCTCAACATCGCCTTCGTCGGTCCCTTTAAGCCGAATACCTTCGCCGGTGGCGCTTACGCTCGCGGCATCAAACCGGAAATGTATGCCGGCTTTGAAAGCCCGATCCCCGCAAACAACAACGTCAAGAAGTCCGAGAAGAAAAAAGAGGCTAAAAAAGAAGCAAAGCAAGCCGCTGCGGCTGCTACGGCAGCGGCCGTCGATGCCAAGCCGAGCATCGCCACGGGCAAGCCAGCCCGTTTTGTCCGCATCGAAATCCCAGGTGACAAAAAATGCATTCAAATCGCCGAGATCGAGATCATGAGCGGCGGGAAAAACATCGCGAAGGGTGGCAAGGCCAAGCAATCGACGACGGGACACGGCGGCGACGCGAGTCGTGCGATGGATGGCGACAAGAATCGCAATTACGGCAAGGGGATGACGCACACCATTGAGAACAAGCCAAATCCATGGTGGGAGATCGATCTCGGTGGTGCGCATGAGATTGAAACCATCGGTCTTTGGGCTCGTGAAGGCTTTGGAGATCGTCTGGGCGGTTTCACGCTGAGTCTGCTGGATGAAGCACGGAAACCTGTGTTTGAGATCAAGAATGTCGAGGCACCTCAATCTATGACGATTGATGTCAAAGGGCGCGGTAAGCTCACCTACCTGACCTTTGATGGCAAGCCGGGTAAACCTGCGGTGAAGGGCGGCGGTGGCGGTGCGCCTGCCGCTAAAGAGCCTGCTCTCGTGGATGTGCCTGCGGACTACAAAGACACGCTGCCCTTCGCTTTCAGCAAAGGCGACACCGTGGCGATCCTCGGCAACGGCCTGCCGGACCGCATGCAGCACGATGGCTGGATGGAGACCGTCCTGCAAAGCGCTCTGCCGGAGCAAAATGTGCGCTTCCGCAACATGAGCGCCAGCGGCGACCGCCCGAACTCCTTCCCGCGCAGCAGCGGCCACATGCACATGACGGATTACCTGCGTCATGTGAAGCCAGATGTCGTGTTCGCCTTCTTCGGCTACAACGAGTCCTTTGAGAACAAGCCGGACGACTTCAAAAAGCAGCTCGTCGATTTCGTGAAGTATGTGCGCGGCACGAAGCCGAATGGGAAGTCCTTCCCGCGCATCGTGCTCTTCAGCCCCATCGCGCATGAGGACACGAAAAACCCGAACGTGCCAAATGGTGCGGAGCACAATCCGCAGCTCGAAGCCTACACGAAGGCCACCGAAGCCGCCGCCAAGGAAGCGGGCGTGGGCTTTGTAGATCTCTTCCATCCCTCGCTTGATCTTTTCAAAGCTGCAAGGGAGCCACTGACGATCAATGGCGTGCACATGAGCGCCGAGGGCAATCGCCAGCTCGCCGAAGTCATCGCGAAGTCCCTGCTCGGCAAGGAAGTCACCGCCTCCGCCTCGCTCGAAGAACTGCGTGAGGCCGTGATGGACAAGGACGTGCATTGGAACGCACGCTACCGTGCCCGCGATGGCAATGACGTGTGGGGCGGTCGCTCGACGCTCTCCTTCACTGATGGTCAAACCAACGCCGTGGTGCTCCAGCATGAGCTGACGATGCTTGATGTCATGACCGGCAATCGCGATGCCAAAGTATGGGCGCGCTCCAAGGGCGGCGATCTCAAAGTCGATGACAGCAACGTGCCAGCGCCCGTGCCGGTGATTTCCAATGTCGGTGGCAAATCGAAGTCATCGAGCGCCATGAAGGAAGGTCGCACGGAATACATCAGCGGCCAGGAAGCCATCAAGCACATGGCGTTTGATCCGCGCTTTGAAGTGAGCCTGTTTGCCGATGAAGCACAGTTCCCGCAGCTCGTGAACCCTGTGCAAATGCAGGTCGATACCAAAGGTCGCCTCTGGGCTGCCGTCTGGCACACCTACCCGATGTGGGAGCCCCTGAAGGATATGAAGGACGCCCTCGTCATCTGCCACGACGACAACAAAGACGGCAAAGCGGATCGCATGACCGAGTTCGCCCGCGTGCAGAATCCGCTCGGTTTTGAGTTCTGGAATGGCGGTGTCATCGTCACCTGCGCCCCCGACATCATCTTCCTCAAAGACACCGATGGCGACGACGTGGCCGACGTGCGCACGATCATGCTGCAAGGCGTCGATTTCGCCGATACGCATCACGGCGCGAACAACCTCGTTATGGGCCCCGATGGCGGCATCTACTGGCAGAGCGGCGTTTTCATGGTGCACAATCATGAGCACCCATGGGGCCCGTCGCTACAGACCGGGACCAGCGCCATGTATCGCTTTGATCCGCGCCGCTTCACCATCGCCAAGCACGCCGACAACTCGCCGAACCCGCACGGCATCGCCTTCGACACCTGGGGTTATCTTTATGCTACCGACGGCACCGGTGGTCGTGCTTATCAAGTGCGGCCCGAAGGCAACGGCTTCAAAATGTATGAGCTGCTCAAGAAGGAAGTGCGCCCCGTCACCGCGAGCGAAGTTGTCAGCAGCACGCACTTCCCCGAAGACATGCAGGGTGACTTCCTCATCTGCAACGTCATCGGCTTCCTCGGCATCAAGCACTACGATCTGGCCCGCAATGCTGAGGCCGGATCGGTCTGGGGCGAGCCTGCCGGCGCCGAACTCACCGTCAAAGTCACGCAAGCCGACGGCAGCATCACCGAGGACAAATCGCGCGGCCTAATCATGAGTGGCGACAAAAACTTCCGCCCCAGTGATGCCATCTTCGGCGAAGACGGCTCCCTTTACATCGCCGACTGGCACAACGTCATCATCGGCCACATGCAGCACAACGTCCGCGATCCGAACCGCGACCACAAACACGGCCGCATTTACCGCATGACCGCCAAAGGCCGCGAGTTGCAAAAGCCCGTCGCCATCGACGGCCAACCCATCCCCGCATTGCTCGAAAACTTGCGGCATCCCGCCGATGGCGTGCGCCATCGCACTCGTGTCGAACTCAGCGAGCGCCCCACCGCTGAAGTCATCGCCGCCACGAAGGAATGGATGAAACAATTCGACGCCACCAAGAAAGAAGACGCGCATCACCTTCTCGAAGCTCTCTGGCTCCACCAGCAGCACAACGTCCACGACACCGCGCTGCTCGCCAAACTGCAAACCAGCCCCGAACTCCACGCTCGCAACGCCGCCAACGTCGTGCAGCAACTCTGGTTCAACGTCGAAGCCAGCACCAAAGGCGGCGTCATCGCCGGAGAAGCCGAAGAGAAGGCCCAAAAATCCGGCATCCTCAGCGACACGCCCGAACTGACCACCATCCGCATCGCCACCATCCGCGAGCGCCTCATGTATGACGTGAAGGAGCTCAACGTGAAGGCCGGTAAGAAGATCAAGCTCACCTTCGCCAACACCGACGTGATGCCCCACAACCTCCTCGTCACCAAGCCCGGCAAAGCCGACGCCGTCATGAACGCCGCCATCGTCATGGGCGCCGCCGGCTTCGAAAAAGGCTTCATCCCCGCCGGTGACGACGTGCTGCACCACACCAAGCTGCTGGACATGAGCAAAGAGGAAACCCTCGAATTCACCCTCCCCACCGCCGGTGATTACCCCTTCGTCTGCTCCTTCCCCGGCCACGGCATCATCATGCGCGGGGTGCTGAAGGCGAAATAATAAGATTTGAGGAGCGGATGCTGACCCTTCCTTCGTGTCACATCCGTTCCCCTGGTTTCCCTTTGGCCGACAGCAGGGCACGCTGTGTGCACCTCAACCTGCCCATCTGATTGATTCCGGGTTGATGCTCAGTCCGCGATATTCAAACAAATGGGGTGTACGGCTAGGCTATGGAAAACGTCGGATCGGTCGTGCATGACATTAATGGGTTGGATCTGAGTCATGCATGTGGTGCTTCCTGGAGAAGTTTTATGAGGAAATGCCACGAGATCCCGCGAATGATTAGAGCACTTCATCCTCCTATTTAAGATAAATGAACCATTGTGTGCTAGGCTAGCTTCTAAAAAATAGGCGAAAAAATCTCAAAGAAGAAGTTGGCGATTGGAACCACTCGTGCTGTAATGAAGAGCGACTCAAGTCATTCTCAAGCTTGCAAGACCTATGAAAACAAAATCTCCCATCCTCGCAGTTTGCGTCTTTGCTGCCACGGTCTTTACCGCTGTTACAGCTAGTGCTCAGTGGGGCATTCCAGCCGGTTTTGGCTGGGGGCCTGCTATGATGCGTCCATCTAGCTACTACCATAATTATGGCTCCCGTTATGGCGCGATTGGCAAAGTCAGAATTGCCAGCGATTTGACTTACGATACCAAGATCAACGCTTATGATGCTAACCTTGGTAATGCTGGGAAGCGCAATCCCTACGGATTGATTGTCGGTTCGGGCGAAGTTTCAAAGTTATTGCTGACCTGCCAGCCGAACGCTGATCGTCAGCCAGGATTGGGCAATCCGAAGATCAGGATGCCTTATCATTTGTTGGTGGCTTCTCTCGACATCCGTGGCGTTAATCTTTCCCGTAAAGATGGCCGTTTCGCATCCTTCGAAGATGAAGTCGCTACATGCGGTCGTATTCTCGTCTGGCTTGATCATACCAAGCAATATCTGCTTCTTGATTCCGCCGACCCTGAGCGCCGCCGTGTTGAGTGGCCTTACAGCACCAGCGTTCCACCGGAAAGAGTTTTTGTGGAGGGTGTCGTCCCAACCCAGCCCGGAGGTGGTTTTTACATCACCATGGCTCTCGATGATTCAAACCGTCAGGGTCTAAGCAAATTGTTTGGAGAACTCGCTGTCTGGGATCGCCAAATGATCAGCGTGAAGCAGCCAGGCGTAGAACCTAAGCCATGGTCTGATCCAAGTCCTGTCTGGTCAGGCGCCACAGCCGCTCCTGGTGGTGTGGCGATGGGCAAGTAAGTTAAGCTCTCGATTGTTTTCTTTGAAAACGGTAGTGCCTTGGCACTACCGTTTTTTGTTAGTGGCTCAATATCAAAAGGATCAGTGCATCTTTTGCTGATTCAATGAGCGTGTCGACTGCCCATGACGGTCACGATCCTTTGCCGAAGTGCTAACGATAATCGATTCCGCATTGAAGCGCCCGGAAGTCATCGTCTTTGTCTTTAAAGCCCACTTTAAATCAAGGCATTCAAATGGATCAGTTCCTGAAGACATCCTCTTCCTTGCGGAATCCATCGGCGATTACTGTGGCACGCAGATTGTCTTGAGTGACCGTTGTGACATCTAGCCAAACACTGGGCACTTGATGCTTTCCATTCGGAGTTTCGTTCTTGGCTATGATGGGGCGTTTTGTGGCCAGCTTGTAAGCTAGATCAGCTGCAGAGGTGGCGAGCTGTTTCACGGGTTTGTAGATCGTCATGCTTTGGCTGCCTGAGGCGATTCGTTGGCAAGCCGCGAGATCTGCATCTTGGCCGGTTACGAGTATTTTCCCGCTGAGGCCTTCTTCTATCAAAGCCTGAATTGCTCCCCCGGCAGTGCCGTCGTTGCTGGCCAGAATCGCATCAATCTTGGTGCCTGCCTTGGTGATGGCGGCATTCATAATCTTCTTGGCATTTTCGGGTTTCCAATCCTCGGCCCAATCTTCAAAAACGACTTCAACCTTGCCGGCATCAATCAAAGGCTGGAGCACATGGTCTTGCCCCTGCTTGAAGAGCCGGGCATTGTTGTCGGTCTTAGCTCCATAAATTCTCACGAGGCGCATCTTTCCCTGTGAAGGCAGTCGATCGATCAGATACTTCGCCTGAAGTTCGCCGACTTTGATGTTATCGAAAGTGATGTAAAGATCCGTGTCTACGCCAGTGATCAGGCGATCATAGGATAACACGGGGACGCCTTCCCGATGTGCCATTTCCACCGCTCTCGCCATCGCTTCCCCGTTGTGAGGAATGATCACGAGTGCATCGACGCCAGCGGTGATCAGACTTTCGACATCGCGCAGCTGGCGCGTGTCATCGCTATTCGCAGAGCGCACGATCACATCAGCTCCTAAAGACTTGGCTTTGGCGAGAAAGAAATCTCGATCAGAGATCCAACGCTCCTCTTTGAGAGTATCCATGCTCAGACCGATGATAGGACGTTGAGAAGGGCGCTCGGCGTCGTTGTTGCCACGGTGCGAAAGGAGAATTCCTGTCGCCACGCTGAGGATAAAGGAAATGATGGTAAGGATGGAACGCAGACCCATGATCTTAGGATATTGATGAACGAAAGGGCTGAAGAAAATGAAATAAAGCGATGACTTCTTGAAGCTAAGCATTAGCTTCGATCCAAAGTTTGCCTGCCTTTCGTCTTAGAAAGAAATTTCCAGGGAGATTGATCTTCGCGACACCCATGGGGTTCAGCATAAGCCTAGCTTTCTCAAGGTGCATGAATCCTAAGTCGGGAATTTGGCAGATCTCGACTAACCATGATTTTAAGATGCGAGAAAGCAGAGCTGGATGAGCCCCACGTAGGGGCTTGGTGATCTTCAAATGTCCCTCAAGGGTCAAGTGTTGTTGAAGTAGCGTTTGGGCCATTTGATTCAAGGCTTCATCATCACGTTCTGCGAGTTGGCCAAACCGCACGATCATGGGGGAGATATCTCGATCAAATATTTGGCACAAAAGAGGCAAGGCTTCATGGCGGAGCCGATTGCGCCGTGCTTCACCTTGGCGGTTTGTGGAGTCCTCACGAAACTGGAGTTTATGCTCCTTAACGTAAGCGTCGATGTCCGTTCTTCTCCAGTTAAGGAGAGGTCGTGTTAGGCAAAGGTCATGAAAGGTAGTCGCTGGCAGCGGACTCTCCATGGTCATTCCTGACATTCCTGTCAGGCCAGTTCCTCGACAAAGATTAGCCAAAATAGTCTCGGCCTGATCGTCCAGATGATGCGCTACATAGATACGCTGACAGTCATGTTTCACGGCTACCTCAGCTAGGTAACGGTAACGCAATTTCCTTCCCGCTGTCTCTACTGAGATCCCCTGCTGAGCTGCATGAGCAGCGACATCTTGCGCTTTAAGTTCAAAACTCAGCGCATAGCGTGCAGCTAGTCGTCGGACGAACGCAGCGTCTTGGCCAGATTCTCGACCTCGAAGTCGGTGGTTGAAATGACATACAATCAGCTTTCGACAGCCTTGCTGATACAGCCAATGCAGGAGCGCGACAGAATCTCTTCCCCCCGATACCGCGACTAGGGCAGTTTGGTCACATTCGGGTTGGTGGATTACTGGTGGCATCTGGTGATCATGAGTTAACCCCTTGTTGTAGGGGTAAAGCAAGAACCTAGGTGAGTCATCGTGCGTTAAGATTGTCACGAGTAAGTGATTGAGTCCAGAAGCTTGCGAGAAGCGAACTCCTGAGGCCTTATTTCTTTCTATCATGACTCGTCCTCGACTTGCGATCATTGGCACCGGCATCTCCGGACTGGGTTGTGCTTACTTTTTGCACAAGAAGTATGACATCACCGTCTTTGAGGCAGCGAATTATCTGGGCGGTCATACCAATACCGTCACGGTCGAAGAAGAGGGCGTTCAGCTGCCTATTGATACGGGATTCATGGTTTTCAATCATGATACCTATCCTCAGCTTTGTAGACTGTTTGAAGAACTCCAGGTTCAAACCAAAAAGACCAACATGTCCTTCAGCATGTCCCATGAAAAGAGTGGGTATGAGTGGAATGGCGGCGGGTTAGCCAAAGTGTTTGGGCAACGCAAAAATTTGTTCAGCTACCGCTTCTGGAAGTTCGTGTTACAGATTCATCGCTTTAACTCGCATTGCATGGAAGCAATGCACGATCCCAAATTTGAAAGAATGACCTTGGGTGAGTTTGCTAAAGCTTGTGGTTACGGTCAGGATTTCCTCGACCTCTATGTCATCCCCATGGGCAGTGCCGTATGGTCCACGCCACCTGACCGTATGCTCGAGTTTCCCGCTCGAACGCTTATGCATTTTTGGTTCAATCACGGCTTTTTGGCCATGAATACCCGCAAGCAGTGGTGGACCGTCTGTGAAGGTTCTCAGCAATACGTCAAAAAAATGATACCGCTTTTTGCCGATCAGATTCGCCTGAATTGCCCAATCGCTCGTGTTCAGCGGAATTCGGATCATGTGGTGGTTCAGCCTGTTTGCGGAGAGTCAGAGACCTTTGATTACGCCATCCTGGCCACGCATGCACCGACCTCCCTACGCCTTTTGGCGGATCCGACGGCGCTCGAATCGGATATCCTAGGCTCGTTCCATTACCAACCCAACCTAGCGCTTTTGCACACAGATGCTTCTGTCATGCCTTCTACTCCCAAGTGCTGGGCGTCTTGGAACTACAGGATCGAGGAAGACAAAAACGGACGTATTCAACCGAGCACGCACTATTGGATGAATAGCCTGCAAGGAGTGTCTGATAAGACTAACTACTTCGTCTCCATCAATGGTGAGGATAGGATCGCTCCTTCGAAAATTTTGAAGAAGATCGACTACGAGCATCCGCTGTTTGATTTGAGTGCGATTGACTCCCAAAAGCGGGTTCCTGAGCTTTTGGCGGCTTATCGTGAGACGAGAACCCTCTTCGCAGGCGCTTGGACCCGCTATGGTTTCCATGAAGATGGCTTCATGTCTGCCATCGCTGCCTCAGCCCAGCTTTTGGGAGGTGATCCATGGACGCTGCGTTAAAATCAGGTCTCTATGAGTGCGAAGTCGTGCATCAGCGATTTGCGCCCAAGCGCCATGGCTTTCGCTATCAGGTCTTCTTCATGGACTTGTGGCTAGATGAGCTACCGTTGCTGCATCGACAGCTAAAGTTGTTCAGTTTTGCAGGGCCAAATGTCTTCACGTTTTATGATGAAGATCATCTCGATTTAGGAGCTGGTAATCTTCGGTTAAATCTGCAAAAATGGTTACGCGAAAAGCACGGGATGCCTCTGCCGGAAGATTGGAGCATTCGCCTGATTACCTTTCCTCGAGTGCTGGGTTACATCTTCAATCCCGTTTGCTTCTACTTTCTTTATGACGCTGAGGGGCAGGTGCGCCATGCGCTCTGTGAGGTCACCAATACGTTTCAGGAGTTGAAACCCTACCTCTTGGTGAATCCTACCCGTCCAGGAAAGTTTGAGGCAATCCTTCCCAAGCATTTTTATGTGTCGCCATTCTCCTCCCTAGAGACTTCTTTTCATTTTCAAATTCAGGTCCCCGGGGACCACATCAAAATCCATATTGATGACCTCCAAGACGGAGAGCGAATTCTAGCCAGTTGGATTCACGGCGTTCGCCGTTCGTTGACTGACTTGCGTCTAGGATGGTTCTGTTGTCGTTATCCAGCCTTGACTTTCCAGGTCATTCTCAAGATACACTGGCAGGCCTTTTTATTGTGGAAGCAGAAGATTGCCTTTCATCGAAAAAGCGCCAGGCCTGATCTTCAACGTGATCTTTATCGCCCCCACTCTAGTATCGCTCCATCCAGCCCGCCATGAATCCCACGCTCTCCATTCCGGCCGATGAGGCGTCCTTGGACATGACTCAACATTGCAGCCGATTTGCCCTTGCCGTTTCTCGCCGCTGTCTGCATCGCTGGCTAGTCGTGAAAGCCCTGCGCGAGTTCACCCAAGGTTGCCTTGTCATGCATTTGCCTGATGACGAAAAGCTCGTTTTTGGTCAGAGCACGGATTCAGGTCCCCAGGCTCACATTCAGATCCGTCAACCTTTGTCCTTCTTTGTGCATCTCGCTCGCTATGGCGGTGTTGGACTGGGTGAGGCTTACACTCAGGGCTGGTGGGAAACCTCGGATCTTCGCGCGGTGCTCGATTGGTTCATCATCAACATCCAGTCCTCACCCAAGCTCAGAGGCTCATCGCAGCGCTTCAAGCTCATCGGTTTCCTTCGCGTGGCAAATCGCATTCAGCATTTGTTGCGACCCAATTCGGTCAAAACTAGCCGTCGAAACATCCAGGAGCACTACGATCTCGGAAATGATTTTTATAAGCTCTGGTTGGATCCGACTCTGACCTACTCTTCTGCCAAATTTACCCGTCAGGATCAAAGCCTTCAGGAAGCGCAGCTCGCTAAATATGAAGCTCTTTGCGAAAAGCTGAAGCTTAAACCCACGGATCATGTCCTTGAGATCGGCTGTGGTTGGGGTGGTTTCAGCCTTTACGCAGCAGAGAAGTATGGCTGCCGCATTACCGCTGTGACCATTTCTCAGGAGCAGTATCGCGAGGCCTGTCAGCGCATCAAAGCAGCCGGGTTCGAATCCCGTGTCGAGGTTCGCTTGCAGGATTACCGCCACATTCAGGGGCAGTTTGATAAAATCGCTTCCATCGAAATGCTGGAGGCCGTGGGGGAAAAATACCTCGAAACCTACTTCGCCAAGTGCGGCGAATTGCTGGCGCCTCACGGCATCCTGGCAGTGCAGATGATCACCGTGCCCGATCACAACTACCGCCAGCTCGCTAAGGGCGTCGATTGGATTCAAAAGCACATCTTCCCAGGCTCACTCCTCCTCGCCGTCGGTAGGGTCAATGAAGCCATCCAACGCACCAGCAAGCTCTGCCCGCTCGCCCTCGAAGATCTCGGTGCCAGCTACGCGCGCACCATGAGCGAGTGGTATCTCAATTTCAATGCCAAGCTCGACGAGGTCAGGCAGCAAGGCTTCAGCGAGACTTTCATTCGCAAGTGGAACTACTATCTCAAGTACTGCGAGTCCGCCTTCGCCACACGCAACATCAGCGTCGTCCAGGCCTCGTGGAGTCGGCATGAGCATCATGCCGTGCATGAGATCTGGTGAACCCGCTCCAACCCACCGAATGGATCGTAACCGCCCTCAGATCCAGCCTTTCGCTCAGTTATGTGAATGCATCGTTCACCATGCAGAGGTAGTGATGCCTGACTCAAGATCGATGGAGACGATGTCAAGTCGATCAAGACCTCAGGTAATCATCCCCTCGGAACAAGAGATCCTTCTTTAAAAGCCGCTGAACGGAGGAGCCTATCTTGGCAATGCACCATCCTTAGGGCAGGGGTTGAAGGGCTCGCAGCGAGGTCCAGCCACGCAGGACACGGTAGAGAACCCAGATTCCCAGGATAAAGAGGCCGACAGGAGCTGTGATAAAGCCGACCATGATCAACATGAGGGGAGCTGAGATGGCCATGATCAGAAGGCTCCACAAGACTGCCCACCAAAAAGTGCGGATCTGCCAGCTGAAGTGGCTCTCCAGGACGGTTCCGATCACATCCCGGCGGCGGGCATAGTTCATCACAAGGCCGACGATGGACGGCACCCCTAGCAGAAAGCTGCCGATGATGGTTGCTGCCCCTAGCACACCGATCATGACGGAGGTCAGGTGCAGGGCATAGATCACATGCGTGTAGGTGATCAGGGAGGAATCGCGGAGAGGTACAAACGTTTGCACGGCTTTCAGAGTGATAGTTGAATACCTGATTGCAAAGCGAAAGGCTGCTAAAACTGGGATGCTTTTTTCATCGTTGCAGCCTTCTCTTCGTTAAGCTTCCTGGCTGCTTCAGCTTTTAGCATGGAAAGCTTAGCGTTCACCATAGGACGCATTTTCAGCGAGTAATGGTAGATGCGCTTCAGCTCCTTTTTATTGCCGCTAGGCTCATACATCACGACCGTGCCACCACTCTCGTCCTCGTGGATGTAGCGGCTTTTGCCCCATGGACCAGGTTGGTCGGTAAACTCACCATAGCGCCTATTCAGATCTGCCATCACCTCCTCTAGGTGCTTGGCAGCATCCGTGGAGGGTTCGATCTCTATCCCGTAAAACTGATCATCGATAAACCACGCCGTGTAGCGGCCCAGAGGCGTGGCATAGCTCCAATAGTCGAAATCGGGTGCCACTGGAATGCCGGTAGTTTGGATGAACTCCTCAAGCAGCCCGGCTCGTCCGCCAAAGGAACGCGTGGCTTGGATGATGCCGAATTGTGTCGTAGGGTCCTGCGTGATCTGCTGCACCTGAAGTTCCAGCACGGAAGGCCATAGGGCGGCGTCGATGGTCTTCGCGACTGAGCTTGTGCTAACCGAATGCGAGGAGTAGAGACTAGCGACGTCTGGAGTCGGACGGCTACTCACGAAAGGCTGCTCATTGTCGTGCAAGAGAAAAGGCATAAGCAGATGGCACGTTTCGTTGAAATTTGCCCCCCATTTCGCGCATCGAAACCCAGAATGATTCGTCAGCATCGGCTTATCTTTTTGCAAGGCCCTGACCACACGCGAACTCATGAAGCGGCGGCATTCATTTTGGATGAAGAGAACGTGGTCGGTGCGCTTCGGTTCGGTGGCAAAGAGGGTCGTCACCGCTTTCGGTTCAATCGTTCGATCGATGACTAGCTTCACGATCTGCATGCCGATAGCCGGGCCCATCTCCTTGGGTCTTTCCATCTCCTGCATCGTATCATTGCTCAGCGCTAGGTCCCAGAAGCGCAGCACCTCCAGATGCTCCTTCTCACCGTCGAACATCAGCGTCGGAAAGTTCCATCCATAGCTGGTTTTCTGCACGCGTGACATGCCGCCCCCGAAGCCATGGGCGTAGATGGCTTCAGTGGTCCACAGTTCCCACTCGCCATCACCGCTGGTGACGAAGGCCAAAATCTTTTCTTCCTCAATCTCTTTGATCTGCGCCAGCAGCTTCATGACTTCCGTGAACTGCTCAGCATTCATTTGATTGGCAGGCAAGCCAATCCCCGGTGCGAACAGCACCTGCGAACTGCGGCCCGTCATGAGTCCATCATTCATGAAGCCAAGCACCCGTTCCTGCCACGCAGCGGCATCCTCCGAATCGGCAAAGGCACCCCTCTTCGCCGCCTCAATCACCTGCATCACACGGGCTGACGGTTCGATCTTACCGATGGCGGTTGCGCCATGCTGGTTGAAACCGATGACCCATTCCACCCTCTCACCATCGCGAGCCCCGCATGAACCCAAGAGCATGAGTCCGATCCATGCGTGCGCGATCAGAAGATGGGCGAGAGGATGCGAGTGGAGTTTCATGTGATCAGAGCACGATAGAGCCTTTGGCGTTTTGTAGGCGGAAAAAGTGGGGGGAACCCTCTCAGACGGACCACGCAAGCGACAGTCAATCAACGACATGCCCACCACCAACCCTTCAAAAAGGCTGTGCTTCACCATCCCATCAGCCGAAGAAGCGAGGCGATTGAATCAGGCCATGCGCAGCACTTTTCGCCAGGCCTCCTCCCGCACCTCATCGGGGAGGGGGATTCAACCGCCGCAACGCCTCGCGCTTCTCCTTTCCCTGTGGAAGTGGCCGAGTGAGCGCTTCTCA
>JBIKYV010000191.1:0-6546 GCA_044355075.1 Prosthecobacter sp. | reverse complement strand
GACAATGCCGCCTGCGCCGTAGAGCATGTGGCAGCCCATGCAGGTGCGCTCGAAGATGGCGCGACCCTTACTGGTATTGGCTTTGGCAATCACGGCATCGGTGAGCATGGCTTTGTATTTTGCCATCTCAGCCTGCTTATCACTGGCGAGCTGGGTGATGGGACCCCAGAACTCGACGAACGATGGCCCGAGCACGCGGTAGAGTTGGCGGGCGTCAAAGGCGGTGACATCGGTCTTCGGTATCGTGTTCTTCTTCAGCTCAGCGACCAAGGCTTGCGCGGTGCTGCGGCGTGCGGAGAGCGTGGTGACGACCTCGGCTTTCTCGGCGGCGGCAAGCTTGGCGTAGCGCTGGATCAAGGTCGGCGCGATCTGCGGGGCATCGAACGAAGCCAGCGCGCGGATGGCATCGCGGCGCACGGCAGGTTCATTGAGCAGCGACAGCACGACGGGCAGCGCGGCAGCATACGCATCGCGGGCAAAGGCGGTCAGGATTTGTCGGCGGCGCTCAATAGGTGCCGCTGTGTCCTTGAGCACGGCAAGCTGCGCTTCGGCGGCTTTGGCATCGCCGAAGAGTTGACCGATCTGCGCGGTGAAGTCGCTCAATTTTGCATCCTTTGCGGCATCGAGCGCGGCAAAGGCTGCGTCCCAGTTCTTTGGCTTCGTGACCACATTGCGGCCCAGCGATTTGAGTCCATCACGCACGCCTTCGAGAAGCTGGAGACGCAGGGCGAGATCGGTGTTGCTCAGCAGTGTGGCAGCCACGGGTTCGAGTTGTTTGGCAGCGATGGCGCGGCGGGCGATGTATGGCGCGAGCAGCGGGATCTTGCTGCGCGTGGCAATCGTCATCGCACGCGTGGCGTCGGCTTCGACCATCGGCTCAATGCCAAACCAGATCATCTTCGGCAAGTTGTGATCCGCAGCGTCCTCGGCATGAGCGACGAGGTTCTGCGCGATGGGCCAGCGCTCCGCCACGTTCATCCGCTGAAGCGCCGCCGCGAGGTAAAGCCGCACGATGGGCGAGCTGTCCTTCTCCGCCATCGCAGTGAGCTTGGCCAAAGCTGCCGGGCTGTAAGCACGATCTTCACCAAGCAACTGAATGGCCCAGCCGCGAACATACGGCTCAGCATGATCAAGCAGCGGCAACAAACGATCCGCAGGGAGATTCTGCGTGATGTGCAGAGCCCAGAGTGCGCGAAGTTGATGTGCGGAGGTCTTGGATTGCGCGAAGAGTTCCCACAGCTTTGCGGGCACTGCGGCATTGAGTTGACCCGCAGCAGCACGTTGCTGGAGCAGCACGCGAGCACGGCGGCTATACCAGTCATTGCGATGCGTCAGCAGGCTGACGAGTTCGAGATCGGTCTGCGCGGCGAGATTGATGCCGGACTTCCCAGGCAGGCCCTTCGGCGCGAGGCGGTAGATGCGGCCCGTGTCTTTGTCGTGCGTGGCATTGCCGCAGATTTCGGTGTCATGCCAATCGAGCACATACGCCGCGCCATCGGGTCCGATCTCCATGCTGAAGCCCACCCAGGCGTTGTCATTGGCGAAGAGCGGTTCATTGCCATGATGACCGATGAAGCCCGAGCCGCTGGGCTTGAGGATGTCGGTGATCACATCATGCTCGTGCAGGTTCGCCATGATGATGCGGTCGCGGTATTCCTTCGGGAACTCATCCGCGAGATACACACGAGCGCCGCCGTGCGCGGAGCGATGACGATGATCGGCGATGGTCTTGATGTCATCGAAGACGTAAGGATTGATGTGGCTGCCGCCCTGGCGGTGATAGATGCCGCCGGGGATCACATGCCAGAGATGCGGAATCACGCAGGCCGTGATGAAGATCTGGCCGTGGTCATCGAAGTCGAGTCCCCATGGATTGCTGAAGCCGTGCGCGACGACTTCAAAGCGATCCTTCGTGGGATGATACCGCCAAACACCACCATCAATGTATTGGCCATCTTTGACCGGCATCTCGACGGGGAATGGATCGCCCTTGCGCAAGATTTTGCCGCCATCCGCAGGCTTGCCCACGGTCGAGCGTGTGGCGAAACCCTGGCAACCATAGAGCCAACCATCAGGCCCCCAACTGAAGCTATTGAACACTTCATGACGATCCTGAATGCCCCAGCCCGTGAGTCGCACCTCAAGCGGACCATCGGCTTTGTCGTCGTGATTCTTGTCGGGCACGAAGAGCAGATTCGGCGGCGCACCGAGCCACAATCCATCGAAGCCCACGGCGATGGCCGATGGAAACGGAATGCCTTCGAGGAAGACTTGGTGCGTATCGAACTTCCCGTCGCCATTCGTGTCTTCGAGGATCAGGATGCGGCTGTTGCCATCGGCAGAGAAACCTGCGCTGCGTGTTTCATAGTCGCGGTTCTCCGCGACCCAAAGGCGACCGCGATCATCCCAGCAAAACGCCATCGGCTGTGTGATCATCGGCTCCACCGCGGCGAGTTTCGCCTCGAAACCTTCAGGGACGGTCATCTTCGCCACGGCTTGTTCGCCGGTAAGAAATGCCGCCTCTTTACCCGCCGCCTTGGCGATGCCCCACATCACGGAGTCCGAGCCCTGGCCCGTGTAGGCCTTCCACGCCTCTGTGACGACCACATCATTGAGCTTGCCCGTATAGACGAAGAACTGATGCCGCACCGTCTCGAACTTGCCCTTGGCAATCTTCCAATCGCCCGTAATCGCGCGACAAGGCCCCACGCCCATCTGCCCATCCACACGCCAATGCTGCGGGTAACCCGCGTTCTTCGGATGATCAAAAATCGCGATGTGCGCCTGGTCCTCGCGACCATCCAGTTTCAGGCCGACATCCACCCAGATCGAGCGCTGACCTTCGGCACGCCCGTTACCCTGACGCACGCTGTTCATCGCGCCGCCTTCCATGCCAGGCTTCCACGGCATGCGCAGAAAGAGTCCGCCGTAAGGCTGCTTCGCCATGTTCAAGTCCACGAGCCCTTCGCCCTTCCATTCAAGCTCCAGGAAGTAACGGCCATCATTATCGCGCATCGTCCAGACCTGCGTCTCGTTCATCACCGGCTTGCCCTCGGCATCGAGCAGTTGATACACCGTCGTCCACTTTACCAACTCGCCTTTCGGAACGAGGACCGCGCTCGAAACCTTGCGCCAGAAGCCCGCGCCCGGATTGTGAAAATAGTCGCGCCCATTCACCTGCTTCAGTCCCCAGTAAAGTCCCGTCTGATGCTTGTGATGCCCTGGGCTGTACTCAGTCAGCAAGCCCTTTCCATCCGGTGCCACAATCGGATGAAGGTAAGGCCGAAAATCCGGCCGCGCATTCTGCGTGAGGATCGCTTCCTTGCCGTTCTCGCGATAGACCGAGATCGTATTCGTCGCATCATCCTGACGCAGCGTGAGCACCGTATTGTGGGCCGAGGCCACCGTGCTGGCGAGAAGGCATAGAGTGAGGCAGGAGAAGAAATAGCGGTATTTCATGACAAAAGTAAAACGCCTTTCCTTTCGAAAATACATGGCCTAGTTCTGCCAAAAGTTGTTATCTTCCTGCCATGTCACTCAAGTCCATTCAGAGCGCCTTCTTTGCTAACATGACCGATCCGCAGGCATTCAGGCTCATGTTTGATCAGCAGCCCAACGTTTTCTTCTTTGTGAAGGATCGTGAGAGCCGCCTCATCGCCGCCAGCGAGCCGATGTGGACCCGACTGGGCCTCGAAGGTGAAGCCGACGTCATTGGCCGACTCGATGAAGACTTCTATCCCGAGCAAGCCGCGAAGGCCTACCGAGCCGATGACGCGCTCGTCTTTCGCACGGGCAAACCGTTGATCAATCGCCTCGAAGTTTGGTATGACGAGCAGCGCACGCTGACTTGGTTTCTC
The DNA here is from genome assembly GCA_044355075.1 of Prosthecobacter sp. Lineage (GTDB taxonomy): Bacteria > Verrucomicrobiota > Verrucomicrobiia > Verrucomicrobiales > Verrucomicrobiaceae > Prosthecobacter. The sequence goes on along the minus strand of JBIKYV010000191.1, from coordinate 2,689 downwards.
ACCACCAAAGTCCCATTGCGAGGCAAGAACGGCAAAATCATCGGCCTCATGGGGCTCACCCGCCGTGACGAAGGTCGCAGCCGTCATCAGCCCAGCAGCGAAGTCACGCTCATCGTCAGCCACATCCAGAAGAACACCAGCCGCATCCTCAGCACCGCCGAACTCGCCCGCGAATGCGGCCTCTCCGAGCGCACCCTGTATCGCAAGATCCACCAAGCCCTCGGCGTCACGCCCTATGAACTCATGCTCCGCATCCGCATCGAGTCCGCCGCCGAAGCCCTCATCCAAACCACCGACAAAGTCATCGACATCGCCCAAGCCCATGCCTTCTGCGACCAAAGCGCCTTCACCCAACACTTCCGCAAACGCATCGGCCTGACGCCGAAGCAGTTTAGGATGCGACATCAGGGATAGGTGCGCTCGCTACAGGACACCGCGAAGACTCATTCTTTCGATGACTCCGCTTTCAACATCGATGATTTCAAAACCTTCTCGAGCGCTTGGATGCGTGACGCATCCGGCTTGCCATCCGCGCCGAGTGTAGGCTGGAGCCAGCCGCCTTCGTCGTGCTCGTTCCAAGCGTAAATAAGAATGGCGTTGGCGGGATTGAGATCGCGATTGGCTTGAGTCCACGCGATGGCATCGCGAACATGCGCGGCAATTTCATCCGGCCTGGCCGTGGTGGCGTCGATGAGCGGTTTTTGCTGCGCGGGCGGAGTGGGATCGGGCGTGGCTGTCACCCAGGAGCACCATGACGGCGGATGCTCCTGACGTGGGCGTGTGTCCCAGCCTGAGGTGGCAAAGGTGATGCACGGGGTGCGCTCGCGCCTCCATTTTTCCCAGAGCTTCTCCTTCACATGATGCGAGGTGAGCCGCGCATAGGTTTCGGGATCGGTCGTGTAGCCTTTGCCAGAGCAGGCATACTCAGAGATGGCATCAAAGCCGAGCGCCTCGCGGTCTTTTTCCGCCTCCCAGCCCATGAGCACCAAATACGGTGCCTTCACGCCTGCGGCGATGGTTCGGCGCTTCAAATCATCCCACTCGGCCTTTCCGAGCTTCGTGGTCTTCGCGAACAAACACAGCAGCGGACGGCCATCGAGCACGGTTTGGTAGTCAGGATGGCGAAAGTGCTCCACGAGCCTGCTCCAGGCTTTCGTGCCCGCTTTGTCGAGTCGTGCTCCTTCTTCGACGAGGCAGAAGCGGAGGCCTTTTTTGTCCTTCGCCGCGAGATAGCGATTCAAGCCGATGCTCATGCCCGGCGCTTCATCCAGGTAGTCGAGAAAAGCCCAGTAGTTCAGCCCCGCCTGCGCCGCATACGCGATCTCTTGCTCCATGATCACCTGCGAGTCGCCATTGATGCTCACTTGGCCCTGACCCATGACGCGAGCGAACCACGGCAGCCGAAAATGATACTTCGGCGGCCCCAACGAAGCCTCCACCGCCTTCACCACACCACCCTCACCATACCAGCCGTCCCAGCGAATGGCTCCGACGATGGGTGGCTCTTCGGTAGCGTGCAGTGCTGTCAGCGTGGTGAAAAGAAGGGCGATGAAGAGTCGGAGTGCCTGCCGCATGAGTTTGATGTCGTCACTGTGTGCAGCGCTCCGGCATTCGCTATCTGCATTCTTGGGTGCGGTGATCACTGACCAGACTCCACAAAAGTTTGCACAAGCTGCAATGTTTTGTGCCGTCAAAGCTCAGCGAGGCGTCTTCTCAACACCTGCACGGACCTCGACAGCCGCTGTTGCTCCAGGGTTTCCAGATACTCCTCGGCGGACTTGGGTAGAGTAGAGGACTCAGGCAGCAACCAAGACGATGGGTGGGCTGGGAATCAATACCCCATTTTAAGCCGCTGCCCTTCGGCGGCAAGCTCGTCGAGCATTGCCAGCCGCGCTTCCTTCTCGCGCTGCTTGTAGATCTCCGCCGCCTCCTGCGGCGAGACTTCCTCCTCCATCGGCACCTTCCTCCCAATCCTCATGCCGCCCATCTGACGCTGCGTTTCCGTCGCGACGATCACATCGCGTTCCGTGAGAACACGGGCTTTAAAGAGTGCAGGCATGGCGGTTTTCCTTCTGGGCCAAGGTTGCCACACATCCGCAAACGCTCAACCGCCTCAAAATCCCCCCTTTTGGCGCTTGATGCCTGTTTAAAAAACCAGTATCACCAAAGAAATGCGTTCTGGCCTCACACAGCGACAAAACGAGATATATCAGTTCCTGCTCGACCAGCGGGAACAACTCGGCGTGTGCCCGACGCAGGAGGAGATTCGCCAGCACTTCGGATTTGGCAGCCAAAATTCAGTGCAGGAGCATCTTCGGCTGCTGGAACAGAAGGGCTTCATCAAACGCAACCCCCGCAAGGCACGCTCTATCCAACTAACAGCCCCCGGTGAACAGGATGAGGTGAACGATCTCATCCGAGTGCCGCTGGTGGGGTGGATTCCTGCGGGTAATCCTGCCTTCGCACTGGAGTGCCAGCAAGAGCAGCTCTCTCTTTCGAAGAAGCTGTTTCGTGGGAAGAGCCTCTTTGCTCTGCGGGTCAAAGGCGACAGCATGACGGGAGCTGGCATTTTCAATGGCGATCTTGCCGTGCTCTCTGCGGAACGTGATTGGACGGATGGGGTGATCGCTGCGGTCGTCGTTGAGGAAGAGGCCACATTGAAGCGAGTTTATCGCAATGCTCAGGGACT
>JBIKYV010000190.1:0-6588 GCA_044355075.1 Prosthecobacter sp. | reverse complement strand
GCCGTGGCAGCACCTCGCGGATGGCCTGCGTGGTGAGGCGGAAGTAGGCATCAAAGACGTGCTGCACGAACTCGCGGCGCAGCTCATCCGTCACCGCGCCTTTTCCAGCCATGAAGGCCTCCGCCTCAGCCTGCGTGGCACCACCGCGCTTCAGCATGCGGTCGAGCATGTCCCGCTTGATGGGCAGCTCGTTGTCCGAAAAGACGCCGACAAGCCATAGATCATCCTTCATCGCCGCAAGCCGCTCGCGGCATTGCTCCGCGCAATACGCAGCAAAACCCGGCTCAAAGACTGGGATGACATCATCCGCATAACCCGCGTGACCGGCTTCCGAATGCGTGACGCCGATCTTTCTCCCAAAGCCGCTCATCAATCCCAGCGTGATGGTGTAGGGCAGGGGAGCCTTTGCGGAACGTAGCACCTCCACATCGGAAAAGCCGCCGCAGCCGTTGAATCCATGCGCACGCAGCAGCTCGAGCGTTTTTTCCGACCAGACCTGGTTGGAATCAAAAAGCCGCTCAAACGGCTCCTTCGCCGCGAGCTTGGTTTCGGGCTTCAACGAGCAAACGCCCGCGAAGATGAAGCGTCCGCCATCGGGATCGATCATCCACCAGCGCTCGCCGATTTTTTCGACCTGGAAGAACCCGCTGGCCTCTTTTTTATCCGCCGCGAATCCACCAAACCGCGTGAAGGCCTCCTTTGGCAGAGGCTGCACTTCGAAGTCAGCCAGCGTGCGCGTCTGCCGTCCCTTCCACTCGGCCGAGACAACGGCCTTCGCATCCACGAAGATCGTGTCTGCCGCTGGCGCAGACAAGATCGGTAGAATGATTATAAATTTCCAATTCATGGCTTTGGTTAGCACGCTATCTTGCTTGCGCAGTGGTTTCCTACTCATTTCCGCCAGATGCTTTACTCTGAGTCTATTGGTTTCTCACAGATCTTCCGCGCAGTCTGCTAGACCTGGCTTCCGCTTATTTCTCCGTGAGGTATAAAGATTCGTTTCATGGCGCTATTCTAGATCGCTTGTTAAGCCAACTGCGGAAATAGTGTGCGCACCTGAGTCAGGTTTTTCATAAGATCATCAAACATGATCTAGGCGTTTCAATGGTTTGCGTGTCAATATCGACAACGCGAGTCCAGGAGATTGAGTAATCGGCGAAGTCGAGAGCGTATGCTCTCTGGAACCATGAAGATTGTTCTCATCTGCCTTATTTTTCTGACTTCGCTGGTCTCCGCGGCCACCTTTCGTGCTGGAGTGGCCACGGTGGACATCTCGCCTAAGGAGTTCCCGCGCATCATCGCGGGTGGGTTTCTGGAAGGACGGGGCGAAAGACTCGCGGATAGGCTCTTCGTGCGCAGTTTCGTGCTCGATGATGGCAAGATGAAGATCGCCTTCGCCATTGTTGACACGTGCATGATGGAGCAATCGCTCATTGATGAGGCCAAGGCGATCGCATCAAAGCAATGCAGCATCCCGGTGGACCGCATGATGGTCAGCGCCACGCACACGCATTCCGCGCCGGCGGCCATGGGCTGCCTCGGCACGCGGAAGGACACCGTTTATGCGAAATTCCTCACGCCGAAGATCGCCGAGGCCATCGTGGCGGCGAATGCGGCGCTGCAACCGACCCGCATCGGCTGGGGCTCGTTCGATGACTGGGAGCACACGCACAACCGCCGCTGGATTCGCCTGCCCGGCAAGGAGGTCGTCGATCCCTTCGGTCAGCCCACGGGCCGCGCGAACATGCACCCCGGCTACCTCAGCAAGGACGTCGTCGGCCCCAGCGGCCCCGTCGATCCGCAGCTCAGCGTCATTGCGCTGCAAACGCTCGATGGTAAACCGCTCGGCGTGCTGGCGAACTACTCGCAGCACTACTTCGGCACCGGCCCGATCTCCGCCGACTACTATGGGCACTTCTGCAAGCACCTCGCCGCCAAAATGGGCCAGCAGGGCGATGGCAACGGCCCCTTTGTCTGCGCCATGAGCCAAGGCACCAGTGGCGACCAGATGTGGATGGACTACGGCGCGGAGAAAAAGACGATCACCATCGACCATTACGCCTCCGAGGTCGCCGACAGCGCGATGAAGGCTCTGCAAACCGTGAAATACGTCGATCACGCTCCGCTCGGCATGATCGAGAAGACCCTGGAGTTCAAGTATCGCGTCCCCGATGAAAAACGCCTCGCCTGGGCTCGCCCCATCGCCGCGAAGATTGAAAATGACGTGCCGAAGAACAAAGAAGAAGTTTATGCGCGAGAGGCGCTGATCCTGCACGAGCGGCAAAAGACAAGTGTGAAGCTGCAAGCGATTCGGATTGGCGATCTGAGCATCGCGACGCTGCCAAACGAGGTTTATGCGATTACGGGGTTGAAGTTGAGGGAAGCCTCTCCGTTTGGAATCCACTTCAATATTGAGCTAGCGAATGGGGCCACAGGCTACATTCCACCACCTGAGCAGCACACACTCGGAGGCTACACAACATGGCCTGCGAGGACAGCCGGGCTTGAGATTAAAGCCGAGCCGCAAATGGTGGATCAGCTCAGTAAATCCATCGCCTCGCTGACAAATGACAAGACTCGCCAATTAGATGAATTAGCCGGTTCATACGCGGTGGAAATTAATTCAACCAATCCTAGGGCACACTTCGGTTGTGACCAAACAGGCGGCGGGTCATTGGTCTCATTGATCAACAACGAGACACAACTAGCAAAACTAGTGAGTCCTCATGCCTTTTATCTGCCCGGAGTTGGTAGCGGACTCGGTTACGACAGCGAATCTGCTCTCACCGGTTCTGCATTCACCAGCTCCAAGCGCATCAACCGTTCAATCCACCTAGCCGGAGGCCATCTTGAAACTGCCAACCTCAAACTTGGAACACAGTCCTCCATTGCCCTCTGGTTCTGGCTCGGCCACGAGAGCGGCGCGAGTGATCGTGCGGGCGAGTTGATTAACGCGCTGGGTGTTAGCTTGAAGGCACATCAGTTCCCGGATCACACGGTGAGGCTCGAATGGGGGGATAAAGTGGCTTCGGCTTCAGCCGAAACCACTTTGTTTGCCGACGACTGGCATTTCGCTGTGCTGATCCGAGATGGCGAAAACGTGCGTGTGCATCTCGACGGTTCTGCGAAACCCGTTTTGACCCGAAAGGCTGGGAAAACGGCTAATGAAGTGCGTTTCGGCAAAGAGCTCGAAGGACGACTGGATGAGATCACGATCTGGGATCGCGTCATCGAGCCCGCGCTCATCGCGAAGCTTTGGAACATCTCGAAAGTGGGCGAGGAGAATACTAGGCGGTCTGTTTCGCGAGCGGATCGGAAGAAACGGGTGCAGGCGCAGAGCTCGACCTTGCAGAAGGTGCATGAAAATTGGTCCGCTTCGATGCGCTTCAAGAATATGAAGGCCAACAACGTCAGCGCCGTGACTGCTTACCTCATCTCCCGCGGGCCGAAGGGCGATCATCAAGCGCCGGGCGACCACCTTGGCATCGGCGGGAACTATAAAGGTTCCGAACCCGGCAAACTCTTCGTCTTCAACGGCAACGCAGCCTCTCAAATCGTGCGCGGCAAGACGGTCATCGAGCCCGGTTCATGGAATGACGTGAAGCTGGAGCGCCTCGGCTCGCGGGTGAAGGTCACGCTCAACGGCAAGGTCGAGATCGACGCCGAACTGCCCGTCACTGCGCCCGGTGCGAGGGAATTGTTCTTTGGCCGACGCTGCGATGACTTCGCGCCGCTGGAAGGATCGTTTGAGAATGTGGAAGTGGCTGGCCTGAAAAAATCTGCTCCACTAATGCCAGTGCCAAAGGTTGAATTGGCGTCGCAACCCCTCTCCCCCGAAGAATCCGCGAAGAAATGGCATGTGCGTGCAGGTTATCGCATCGAACTCGTCGCGGCGGAGCCGGTGGTGCTCGATCCGGTGGCGTTTGATTGGGATGAACAGGGCCGCCTGTGGGTCATCGAGATGGCGGACTACCCGCTCGGCATGGATGGCCATGGCAAGGCCGGCGGGCGTGTCGTGCGACTGGAGGACACGGACAGCGACGGCCGCTACGATAAGCGCAGTGTCATCGTCAGCGACTTGAGCTATCCCACTGGCATTTTGACCTGGCGTGAAGGCGTGATTGTCACCGCCGCGCCGGACATCTTTTTCATTTCGCCCGATGGCACGAAGAAGGTGCTCTACACCGGCTTCAGCACCGGCAACCAGCAGCTCCGCGTGAATGGCTTGCGCTGGGGCATGGACGGCTGGGTGTATTGCGCCGCCGGGGCGCATCACGGCGGCTACAACAAAGGCACGCAGATCGAGTGCAAGCTCACCGGCGAGAAGATCGACCTCGGCAGCCGCGATTTCCGCTTCAAGCCAGACACCGGCGAGTTCGATCCGCAGAGCGGCCCCTCGCAGTTCGGCCGCGCCCGCGATGACTGGGGCCACTGGTTCGGCGTGCAGAACAGTTTCCCGCTCTGGCACTACGTGTTGCAGGATCACTACCTGCGCCGCAATCCGCACGTCATCCCGCCGGACCCGATTCAGCAGCTCTTCTCACGCAATCCGCCCGTGCATCCCGCCAGCAGCATGGAGAAGCGCTTTCACAGCTTTGATCAAGCCGGACGCTTCACCAGCGCCTGCGGCATTGAGGTGTATCGCGATCAAGTGCTCTTTACCGACGGCAAAATGCACGCCTTCACCTGCGAGCCCTTCCACAACGTCGTGCAGCATCACATCCTCGAAGACGATGGTCTTACCTTCAAAGCCGTGCGCGATCCCGCCGAGTCCAAGATGGATTTCCTCGCCAGCGAAGACCGCTGGTGCCGCCCCGTCATGGTCCGCACGGGCCCCGATGGCGCATTGTGGGTGGCGGACATGTATCGCTACATGATCGAGCACCCGCAGTGGCTGCCGCAGAATGGCAAGGAGGAGCTTCTCCCGCATTACCGTGAGGGCGACGACAAGGGGCGGATTTGGAAAGTAGTTCGAGCTTCAGCTCGATCTGGGGCGAATGATTCGGCTAAAGCCGAAGCTACTTTCGCAAGCGCGAATGGGTGGTGCAGGGACAAGGCGCAGATGAAGGCGTTGTGGAGCAGAAAGTCTCCGACTTTTGAGCCAGTCGCTTCCGGAGTTGGCACGATGCAAAGCGCGTGGGCTGCACTTTCTCTCGGCAAACTCAGTGCCTCGGACTGCCTTGTGCTGCTGAACGATGATTATGGAGAACAATCACGTGTTCGTGAACAAGCTCTCCAGATGGCAGAGAAGATTGATTGGAAGGGGGACGACATACGTCTGCTACAAATGGCGCTTGAAGCACGTCTTGAGGACAAGGACGCCAAAGTGCGGCTGCAACTGGCCTGCACGCTCGGTGAGTTGAAGTTCGACTGGGCGGGAGATTTGCTGGCGGAGTTGTTGGACGCAGCTCCGGCAGGTTCACTGCTTCAAGGCGCTGCCATGAGTTCGGTGCTGCCGCACTTGGAGCGAGTTTGCGCATTGTTTCCTGAAGGTGGCGAACCAGAGAACAACAAAGCGATTGGAATGCTCTTCCGCTGCGCTTTGGCGACCAAGAACGAAAAAGCCATTTCTGCATTGCTCTCACAAGTAGAGGCCAAAATTCATTTCGAGGAGCTTCTGGCCGTCCTGGATGAGAAAAACCTCTCGCTGGCTGATTTCGCGCAGCAGGTCACGGACGCGAAGGCGCGGGCAGCGGTCGATCAAATGGTTATGCAGCTGAAACGGGCGGCAGAAGCGCTCAACACGGCTCCGACAATGGAATCGATGGCGTTGCTGGCGACAGATCGCGGGCATCGCGAGACGGTGAAAGGCCTGTTGCCGGAGCTTTGGGCCAAAACAGGCGGTGCAGAGGTGCTGCGGCTCGTCGCGAAGCTGCAACCGAAGGGTGGAGAGCAGTTTTTGCTCGAAGGCTGGGATCAGCGCACGCCTGCGCTGCGCGCGCAGATTCTCGAAACGTTACTCTCGAATGACGAATGGGCTCTGGCACTTTTAAAACGCTCGGAAGCTAAGGCTTGCGATGCAGCGATGCGGGCGCGGCTGATAAAGCATCCGAAGAAAAATATCGCCAACCTAGCGCAGGAGGTCTTTGCGGATAACACCAGTGCTACGCGGGCGGCCGTGGTGCAAAAGTTTAAACCGGCGCTGAAGCTTCAAGGAGACTCAGCACGAGGGAAGATTGTTTTCGCGAGCGTGTGCATCAGTTGTCATAAACTCGACGGTGTAGGGCTGGAGCTGGGGCCGGACCTTCGTAGTGTAGTAGAGCATGATGCGGAAAAGCTCCTCAACTCCATTCTGGACCCTAGTGCGATCATTGAACCCGGCTTCATGGCCTACCACTGCACGTTGAAAAATGGCGAGCAGCTTTACGGCGTCATTGCCACTGAAACGAGCGCCAGCCTCACGCTAAAGATGGCTGGAAACATATCCAAATCCGTGCTGCGCAGTGAAGTGGTCTCCTTAAAAAGCGCAGGCATCTCTCTGATGCCGGAGGGGCTGGAGCAAGCAATGACAACGCAGTTACTCGCAGACCTGATCGCCTACCTGAAGCAGTCTCGTTAAGTGCACAAAAGAACACATCCGTCGCTAGC
>JBIKYV010000189.1:0-6591 GCA_044355075.1 Prosthecobacter sp. | reverse complement strand
GACTTTGGTCTGAAGAGCATCGCCTCGGCACCTTTGAGCTACTCATGACCATGCCTCTCTCTCCTTGGCAGGCCATTGTTGGTAAGTTTGTTGCTGCTGCCTTGGTTTGGGCCATCGGACTTGCACTGACTTTTTCCATCGTCATCACGGTTTCTTGGTTGGGCGATCCTGATCCGGGGCCGATCATCACGGGATATGTTGCCAGTTACATGTATGCACTGGGCTGTCTCGCCGTTACAAGCGCAGCGAGCGCTTACACACGCAGCCAAGTGGTTTGCTTCATCGTCAGTGTGGCGTTATGCATCTTGCTCACGTTGATTGGTTACCCAGGTATTGTGGACAGTGTGGTGCGAACATTGCCCGGCTCACTGGAAGAGCTGGTTCGTTTTGTCAGTTACTTGAGCTTCATGGATCACTTCTATGAAATGACCAAAGGCATCTTCGTTATCCGTGACGTGCTTTATTTCGTTTCCGTGATCGTGGTAGCCCTCATTATTACTCACCTTGGTCTCCGCTCGAAGCGAGCTTGATCGAAACTACGCGAACTGAGAACCTACAAAACGCGAATATATCCATGAATCTGAATACCAAAGAAGGTAGCGCAGGCATCACGGCCCTGCTCACCATTGCCATCGTCATTGCCGTGAATTTCTTGGTCGGTGGCCTAGGCTTTCTGAACGGACGCTTTGATGTTACTGAGGATAAACTTTATACCCTATCGCAGGGCACGCGAAATATCCTAGATCGTCTGAATCCAGATGAGCCAGTCACCATACGCTATTATGTGACGTCCGAGGATCGCGTCATGCCGCCAGTCCTAAAGACTCATTCACGCACGGTTCAGGACTTGATTCTTGAATTCCAGAAAGCGGCCAAAGGTAAGGTCATTCTCGAAAAGCTGGCTCCGAATCCCAACACGGAAGATGAGGATAAAGCCCGTGAAGACGATGTTCAGGGGGTGCCCGTGAATACGGAAGGTGACAACGTATACCTTGGTCTCGCGATTCAGTGCTCAAAGCAGAAAGAGGTATTGCCCTTCCTGAATCCGAATGAGGAAACCGGACTGGAGTACAACATCGCTCGTGCTATCCAAAAAGTCTCGAAGGAGAAAAAGACCGTTGTCGGTGTCATGAGCTCAATGCCGATCATTGGCTCACCCATGTTTCCATTTCAGCGCCAGCAAGGTCAGCAGCCTTGGGTGTTGATTCAGCGTCTGCGGATGGACTATGAAGTGCGCGAAGTTCAGATGAGCGCCTCTAGCATCGACAGTGATGTTAATGTCCTAGTAGTGGTGCACCCAGCTGATGTTACAGAGCAAGCAGAGTATGCCATTGACCAATACCTCATGAAAGGTGGTCAAGTCATCGCTTTAGTCGATCCACAGTGCCTTGTTGCCCAGCGCGTTTACAGCGGTCAGCAGAACCCGATGACTGGTCAGCCAGGAAGTGTCATCAACCCGACTTCGGACTTGCCCAATCTGTTCAAGTCTTGGGGCATCACCTACAATAAGGCAGACATCGTGGCTGACGTGAATTATCGCACGCAACTTATGGGACGCCAGACACCAGTGGCCCTTCGTCTTCCAGGAGATGCTCTGAACAAGCAAGAGCGTATTACCGCTGATCTTCAAAGCTTGCTGTTCATGATGAGCGGTACTTTGGATGTCGTGGGTAAAGACGGCATCACAGCCACCACACTTGCGGCTTCTTCAGAGTCCAGCGAACTGATCGACAACACGACCGCTGAAAAGCTTATGCGTGAGCCAGTCTCCAACTTCAATGCCAGCGGCAAGAAGCAAACTTTGGCGGTTATGCTAAAAGGAAAATTCAAAACGGCCTTCCCGAATGGTAAGCCCAAAGCACCTGTGGAAGCCAAAACCGAGGGGGGGGGAGCCCAAGTGGACGTGGCAGCGCCTAAGACCAATGCAACGCCTGAGCTTGTGGCTGAAGCCAAGAAAGAAGAAGTCAAAAAGGACGCTAAACCTTCAGAGTCAGCCAAGCCTACCGATGGGACCATTCTAGAGTCTCAAAATGCGGAGGGGACTGTCGTGGTCTTTGCTGATGCCGACATGATGTACGATGCCTTTACGGTCCAACAAGACCCCATGACAGGTGGGCTTGTCGCCGTTGATGGCAATCTTCCAATGTTCCTGAATACCGTAGAAATCCTCAGTGGTGGGGGGGATCTACTCCAGGTCCGTAGCCGTGCCAGCACACGTCGTCCGTTTGCCAAAATGGATGAGCTACGTGAGAACGTGGAGAAGAACTTCCGCCCAAGTCTTACACAGAAGCAGACAGAGATGGATAAAATCGCTGCTGATATGGGGCCTTTGCGGGTGAAGAATGGACAGCTTGTCGATCCTGCACAGATCAAGAAGCTCCAGGAACTCATGGACAAGCAGACACAGATCAAACGTGAAATTCGAGAGATCAAAAAGGATCAAAATAAGGACATCGACTTCACCCAGAATATCATCACACTTCTTAACGTTTTTGGCGTGCCACTGCTCGTGGTAGCCATCGGACTTACGCTGGCCATACGGCGCCGTGCAGTGACGGCAGCTATTTGATCATCAGCTCTGACTGAACCCATTAAACAAGAATCATCAGCCATGAAGAAGCTTATCATTCGTCTCGCCGTTCTTGGCGGTATCATTGGCTTTGCCATTTATTATCAAAATCAACAAAATGCCACGCTGAATACCGCAGCCAATCGGGGTGTTAGATTACGCGAGTATCTTTTGCCAGGATTGAGAATCGAAGCTCTGCGCAAGTTCATCGTCAAAGACAACAAAAGTACGGTCTCTATCACAGTCAGTGATGATCTAAAATCAGCCGTTGTTTCTGAACGTGCAGGTTATCCAGCTTCCATGGAAAAACTGAGCACCACCATGAGTGATCTGCGTGAGCAGAAAATCTCCAGTAAGGTGCAGATCGGCAAAGCCGCCTGGGCCAAAAATAACCTCAAAGCTCCAGGTGATGGCAGTGAAGGTATCGGAACTCAGATCGAGATGAAAGATGGTGCCGATAATGCATTAGCTACCCTCATTCTAGGCAGTAATACCGACATCACTGGCACAGGAAATCCCAATCCTATGAGTGGCGCGAGCCAACGTCTCGTGCGTACCGTCGAAGATGGTGAGACCATTTGGCAGGTCAGCAACACTTTCTTCGATCTAGAGGCAAAGCCCGAGAACTGGTTGGACAAAGCCTTCATTGATGTGCAGAAGATCAAAGAGATCTCCGTCACTGCTCCTAAAGTAGACGATTCATGGACTATCAGCCGTAAGCAAGACTCGGAAACTGATTTTGCCCTGTTGCAGCCACGTGGTGGAGAGAGTCTCGACAACACCAAAATCACGGCTGGGACTCTATTGTCTTCACCGAGCTTCAATGACGTGAGTGCTAAAGATAAAGCCGCTGAACTTTTGAAGGATGCAACCAAGGTCAAGATCACGACCTTTGACGGATTCACTTATGATCTACAGGTTGCCAAGCAGAGTAAAGACGGTAGCGATAAATATTATCTGTCTGTCAATGTCGCAGCTGTTATCTCGAAAGAGCGCCCTCCGGTAAAGGATGAGAAAGAAGAGGATAAAAAAAAGGCGGATGAAGCTTTTGCCACAGACAAAAAATCCAAGGAAGAAAAGCTGGCAAAGGAGCAGAAGTTTGCGGGCTGGGTCTATGAAGTCAGCGAATACACCGTGAACAATTTGCTGAAAAAACGCAGTGAGATCGTAAAACTTGAAGTGCCAAAGGCCCAAGAGGGCACCCAACCTGCTGAGGCTGCTCCATCCCAGCCTCCAGGCAATGCTTCAGCGCCAGCCATCTCTCCTGCACCTGCGTCTGTGAGCGTCACGACTCCTCCCGTCTCTGTGCCTGCGATTCCTGAGAAGCCTGCAGATGCCAAAAAGAACTGATTTAGCCAATCGGATTCACAGCTTTTAAACTTCGCGGGAATGAAGAGATTCATTCCCGCTTTTTGTTGTGAATCAGCGACGACAAGAGTCTCTGCCCATGAGGAAATCGAAAAAAGTAGGTTCCTGATTTCAGCCTTGATTTGAGCGCCTCTTTTTGGTGCGTTGTCTGGTAAGTAGAACCTCGATGAATTTTGCCCTTGGTAAATTCCGCCCGATTGGCCTTTGTATTGGCATTGTCATCACGGTGACGACCGCCTGGTGGCTGGCAGGCCGACCGAGTGGCCATGATGAGATGCCTCAATCGCCCCACCTTAACGAATCTCAGCCAAAGGTTAACACGGCCAAACTAGCTTCCGAGGGAGTGCCCCCGGTCGCTTTTTCGAAACAGGACAAGCCATTGATCGATTGGAAAAAGGTTCCTGTTATGACGGTTCAGCTCAACCCCTTTGAAGAGCAACTGATTCGCCAATCGAGTCTATTGGAGAAAAGGCGCATAGCCCCGTCTGAATCAGCTCCAGCACGTGAATTGCGTTTGTGGCGCAGCTCTTTCAAGTACCCTTTATTGCGTGAGGAAACTTGGTTGGGTAAGGCTGCAGATGGGCAAGAGGTCGTCCTGCGACGTGAGTTCTCGGTAGCGGACCATGCTATGTTGAAATTTCCGCAAAGATTCACTGCGGAAGAGGTTAAGACCTGGGCTAAAAAGCATGGATTGTATCTGCGTCACAGTTTGCGTGCCACACCCTTGTGGTTGGTAGCTGATACGGAAGCTAACCTCGATTCTGTAGACAAAATCATCAAGGCTTTTGAGCTAGATTTCCCGAGTGCAGTTGGAGTTGTGGCTGAGCGTGATTTCCTTCTTTTTCCGTCTCTGATGCCGAACGACTCATCTCTAAATTCGCTTTGGGGAATGAACAACACAGGCCAGACGGGTGGGATCGTGGATGCTGACATTGATGCCCCTGAAGCTTGGGATTTGGCGACGGGTTCTCGGCAGGTGTTGGTGGGAGTGATTGATACTGGCATCGACCGCACACATCCTGATCTGGCTGCAAATCTATGGACAAATCCGAGGGAAATTCCCAATAATCGTATCGACGACGATGGGAATGGCTTTGTCGATGATTTGAATGGTTGGGACTTTTTCGCCAACGATAGCGATCCAAGCGATGAAAATAATCATGGCACCCACTGCGCCGGAACGATCGGTGGCGTCGGAAATAATCAAAATGGTGTGGTGGGTGTGTGCTGGCAGGTTTCGATGGTAGGCATTCGTTTTTTAGGTCCTGATGGTGGGACGACATCGGATGCGGTGGATAGCATCCATTATGCTCGCTTGTTGGGGGTGGATTTAACTTCAAATTCTTGGGGCGGTGGTGGCTACAGCTCTCTGTTGCTGATGGCCATTCAACAGGCTGAGACGGCGGGTCAGCTCTTTGTCGCTGCAGCGGGTAATGATGGGCTTAATTCCGATGTCATGCCGAATTATCCTTCAGGTTATGCTGCGGGAAACATTGTCGCCGTCGCTGCCAGCACGGACCAAGATAGCCGGGCCAGCTTCTCCAATTATGGTGCTACGACGGTGGATCTCGCTGCACCAGGAGATAACATTTATAGCACGATTCGTGGGGGTGGTTACGCGAGTTTCAATGGAACGTCCATGGCGACACCTCATGTAGCAGGAGCTGCTGCCCTGCTGCTGAGTGTGGATCCCAGTTTGTCAGTCTTGGAACTCAAATCGCGTCTCATGGCGACGGTCGATGTATTGCCCTCCTTTTTGACCACGACGGTATCACGCGGTAGGTTGAATGTGGCTCGCTTGATTCAAGAGGCTACTGGGCCGAGACCTCTGGTGCAGATTATCCAGGTCTCAGAAGCAGATGGACTAGGAAATGGCGATGGCGTGCTAAATCCTGGCGAGACATTAGATCTCTTTTTTCAGGTGACGAATCGTGGCACAGAACAGGCAGAAAATGTTAGCATCACGATTCGTCCTCTGGTCGCAAATTCAGCCTTTACGGTGCTGCGTGGAGAGTTGCCTGTGGGTACCGTTGCGTCAGGGGCTAGCTTTGTTTCCCCCACGCCTTTTCAGGTCCGCTCAGCAGCAAATACTTTAACTCCTTTGGCAGAGGAGTTGGAGATCATCGTGCGTTACGGCATGCCCATACAGACGCTGTTTCAGCGTTACTCACTCTACTTGTTGACTTCATCGCATGTCCAGGGGCGGGTGACTGACGCTGCGACAGGAGCGCCTCTCGTAGGCGCTACAGTCAGACTCACAGGGCCATCAACACGGACGGCCACGACGGATGCAGAAGGGCGCTATCGAAGTTTAGTCACAAATGGGAATTATCAGGCAGTAGCAGAAGCTGCTGGCTTTTTAACCTCACTACCAATGGCGGTGACTGTGCCACCCGATCGATCCGATGTGAATTTTTCCCTTGGTGTTCCTCAGCTTTTGATCACGCCAAACCGCTTGGATGAAACCCTCTATTCTGGGCGTAAAAGCACTCGCCGTGTGGAATTGCGCAATCAGGGAAGTGCCACGCTAGATTGGAGTTTACGCTTCACTCGGCAGCTGCCTGCCGAGGGTCAGACATCGTTGTTTTCGCTGCCTGCGCGTCAGATTTATCCTGATAAGCCCAGCCCAGAAACAGGTCTGCGTAGTTTTTACA
>JBIKYV010000188.1:0-6653 GCA_044355075.1 Prosthecobacter sp. | reverse complement strand
CGAGCACTTTCTGCCTCTTTCCATCCGCAGACAACGGCCATTCTTTTTGCCGTCATCGCTATGATGCATGTGCCCAGCAGCAGTCTGGCCGGAGAAACCGAAACCATCAATTTGGCGCAACGCGAAATCCAGCGCCGCAGTATCCTACTGGATCAGCTGGCTACCCAACTATCTGAAGCCGAAGAGCTTCTCACCAAGGGAAAGACCGCAGAGGCGCTAACGATCTACGAAAAGACTTATCCGGAGATTCCGGCGACTCCCCTTTCCCAAGAACTCAAGCAGACAGCTCGGGAAGGCTGGCTGGCGGCGACACTCAGACGCGCCCAGGAATTAGTGAACCAAGGGGATGCCGTGGGAGCGGCACGTTTGCTGGATCAAATTGAGCCAAACCTTTCCTTGGAAGGCAAAGCCAAGCTGACCGCTCTACGGGGTCGCATGCGCGATGCAGATCGTTACCCACCAGCCCTAACACCGCAGCATATCGAACGTGTCGAGAAGGTGCAAAAGCTCCTCATCCTGGCCGCATCTCAGCACGAAACTGGCATGTTTGATAAAGCAGTGGAAACTTACGAGGATGTGCTCCGCATTGATCCCACCAATACGGCCGCTCGCCGTGGCCTGGAAAAGCTGGAGCGCGAACGAGCACGCTATTTCCGGAGTGCCTATGACCATCAGCGCTCTCGAATGCTATCGGGAGTCGATCAGCTATGGGAAAACAAACCTCTTTCTGCGGCAGACCTGACAGCAAAGCTCGCGGCTGACAGGCCAGCCGATACGATGGCTAGTGCTGCGCGGAAAAGCGGCAAAGACAGTATTTCTGATAAGCTAAAACAGCTCCGTGTTGCAAAGATCGACTTTACAGAAGCGACTCTGGAAGAGGTCATTGAGTATCTGCGTGTGCGATCGAGAGATATTGACCCTGAAGGGCGCGGCGTCGATTTCGTTCTCAACCTTGGCGGCGAAATCGCCAACAAATCCATCTCATTGAGCTTGCTAGATGTGCCACTGGAAGAGGTTCTGCGTTATGCGGCCGATGCGGCGGGCGTTAGCTACCGGGTGGAAGAGTTTGCCGTACGGTTAGTGCCGATCACGGACACCAATGAAACGTTAATCTCTAAGACTTATCGTGTGCCACCTGACTTCATCAGCGCTGCACCATTCGATCCGGCTGCCATAGCACCAGCTGATCCTTTCGCGCAACAGGCTGCTGGAGCTGCTGCCACGGGTGCCACACCTCTTCGCCGACTTGGCGCAAAAGAATTTCTTCAAAGCCGTGGTGTTGTCTTTCCGGAGGGAACAGGAGCGAACTATAACCCGGTGACCAACATGCTGATTGTTCGCAATACAGCCAAGAATCTCGAACTGGTGGATGGTCTCGTTGACCAAGCACTAAACACTTCCCCCAAAATGGCGGTCATCGAGGTGAAGATCTTGGAAGTAAGCAGCAAGAAGCTAGATGAAATGGGCTTCGATTGGCTGCTCGGAGGTTTCCGGCATGGCGGCTTGGCACTTGGCGGAGGCACCGTTGGCAATCAACAGGGAGTGAATTTCACAGACACGGAATTCCCTACCAACTCTCTTTTGAATCGCACACAGATGGGGCCGGTGACTTCAGGCCTCAGATCGACTCCTGACCTCATCGACAATCGCACCATTGACGATGTTTTGTCGGGCGCAGTCAACACATCGACAGGGCGTTCACCAGGTGTCTTTTCTCTCGCTGGTGTATTGACTGATCCACAATTTCAGGTCGTCTGGCGTGGCATGGCGCAAAAGACAGGTGTGGACCTGATGTCACGCCCTTCAGTTATCACGAAAAGTGGTCAACAAGCCACAGTCGAGGTCGTGCGTGAATTCATCTATCCGACTGAGTTTGACCCACCCCAAATTCCGACCAACGTGGGTGGCGGAAATAACAATGGTGGTGGTGGTGGTGGCGGGACCACCATTGTCTCGATCCCTGTGACACCGACCACACCCACAGCTTTTGAGACCCGTAATGTCGGAGTCAGGCTGAACGTCGAGCCTGTGATCTCAGACGATGGAAGATCCGTCGACCTAACCCTAACACCCGAATACACCGAATTTGATGGCTTCGTGAATTACGGCAGTCCGATCTATAGCGTGTCTCCTAACGTGCCCATTTTGGACATCTTCGGGAACCTTCTGGGCACCATCCCTTCTAGTCGGCTGGAACTAACGCCAAACATCATCAGCCAACCCATTTTTTCCACCAAGAAGATCACCACTTCTGTCAAAATCTACGATGGAGCGACTGTAGTCCTGGGTGGACTGGTTTCTGATCAGAGCATCATGATGGATGATAAAGTCCCGGTCATTGGATCCATGCCCTACGTAGGCAAGCTTTTCCAAAGTAAAGTCGAGCAGAAGCGAACCAAGAACTTGGTTATGTTTGTGTCCGTGAAGGTTGTTGATCCCTCAGGCAGTCGCGTGAATCGCCCTTGATGACAAGATATTCAAGGAAATGGCGTTTCCGAGAATCATGACGCGATCGATACTAGGCCTTTTCTTTTCCTGTTTCGTTTTGTTGACTGCTTTGAGCAGAGCAGAAAGACCCAATATCCTTTTCATCTTGAGTGATGACCAGTCCTACAAAACGGTTTCCTGTTATCCAGAGGCGCTGCCAGGCGCGCACACACCAGCCATAGATGGACTGGCCAAGTGTGGCGTGCGCTTTTCCCATGCATACATGGGCGCTTGGTGCATGCCCTCGCGTGCCACACTTCTCACGGGGCGTCACCCTCATGGGATCGAAACCATGCGCATGCAGGGACCTTACCCAGGCAGCGAATACGACCCAGCACGGTGCCGATTTTGGCCTGCTGTATTCCGCGCACAAGGCTATTTCACGGCACACATCGGCAAATGGCATACCGGCACAGACTCGGGATATGGACGAGACTGGGATGATCAAATCGTCTGGAACCGACCGCGCCATCCTGAAAACGCAGGCAACTATTACGAAAATCAGCTTCTCTACACAAATGGCAAGCCTGAGCTAGTGAGTAGCTATTCCACAGATTATTACACCGACAAAGCCTGTGAGTTCATCAACGGCGCTCGACGCACCCCTGATCGTCCATGGTTCCTTTGGTTGTGTTATGGGGCTGTGCATGGCCCCACGACTCCTGCAAAACGTCATCTTGGAAAGCACCGCAGCGACGAGATACAACGACCGCATGACATCCTAGGGCCCCGGCCAGGAAAACCCAATTACCTTGAAGCGACTCAGGCATGGGCTCAGAATTCAAAGGGACAAATCGTCGCTCAAAAAAGTGGCGAATCCTTCGGCGATGAATCAGGAAAACGGTGCAAGACCTATGAGGACTGCATTCACCAACTGTTGGAGTGCGTGGAAGCACTGGATGAAGGCGTAGGTCGTGTTTTAGCTGCCTTGAGAGACAGTGGACAACTCGACAACACAATGGTCATTTTCACCTCGGACCAAGGTTTTGCCACTGGAGAGCATGGATTTCGCACCAAACTTGCTCCTTACGATGCGAACTATCGCAGCCCCCTCATCATTTCCTGGCCATCAAAGATCGCCCAAGGCAAAGTCTGCAAGAGACCCGTGAATGGCACGGATTTAGTCGCGACATTCAGCGCGATCGCAAAGATCCCGATTCCCTGGGAAATCCATGGTAGAGATTTGACACCCTTGCTTCGTGATCCCGAAAATGCGCCATGGCCTCACCCCTGTTTCTTTGAAGCAACAGGCGATCATTTTGGCGAAGATGTGACTCTAGTCATGCGGCAGGAGCCGCACAAGGCGGAGCACCATCATGTGCCCTGGTATGCAGCCTTGAATGACGGCCGTTACAAATACATCCGATATCTGAAGCCTGGCGTTCCCGAGGAACTCTACGACCTATCTTCAGATCCTGAAGAGCTAACCAACTTGGCAATGACAAACCATGAGCAGGCTGTGCTGACACGGATGCGTCAAATGACACTGAGCGAATTGCACCGCACGCAGGCTAGCTATGTTGATTTATTGCCTAGCCACACGAAGGAGCACTGATTGACTTCACCAAACCTATGCCAAGCTCCACCCCTGTCGTTTGCGCTTTGATTATGAGAGAGGGGAGAGTACTCGTCGCCAGACGCCCACAAGGCAAAAGACTAGCTGGATACTGGGAATTCCCCGGTGGTAAAATCGAACAGGGCGAGACCGCTGAAGTTGCTCTGATCAGAGAAATCCGCGAAGAGCTAAGCTGCGAGATTGAAAAGCTTCATCCAGGCCCTGCCGTACTCTATCGCTATGAATGGGGGGAGATTTTGCTGCATCCTTTCATCTGCTCTTTGCATCTAGCCAGTCCCGAACCAGTCGCTCTTGAGCACACAGAGATGACCTGGCGACTTCCTCAAGAGCTTTCACATATCGAGCTTGCCCCGGCAGACTTACCAGTTTTGGCATGGTTGCTTAAGCTTCCATCAACAGCGTTTTAGAAAGCTATTGATCACATTTGATTTACCCTGCCCCAGGGTACTGCCCCATCCGCTGTGCAAGAAATTTTGGCTCCGTTGGTGCATGAAACAACTCGGCGCAGCAATGCCGAGATGGTCATCTAAGGTTTGTTGCGTGGCATCTGCATCATACCATTTTCTATTAACGCTTACTGATGCCGGAAGCGTTAGCTGGGCTGCCGTCGGTTACAGCACCACCTTGGTGTCCCCTTCCCTCATTTCTCCCATTTAGCATGAAACGATGCAGTGGGCTCGCTAGTGAAGTTGCATTTATGACGGCAGCCGCTAACAGCCAAGTATGAACCTCACCCACAATACGCGCATATTAGTCACTGGCGGCGCTGGCTTTATTGGCAGTGCTTTGGTCTGGGAGTTGAACCGTCGCGGCTGCGAAAACATCATCATCAGCGACAAACTGTGCAGCGATGAAAAGTGGCGTAATCTTGTACCTTTGAAGTTTCATGATTACATAGACGGAGGTGATCTAGTGCAATGGGTTCAGAATAGCCCATCCAAGCTAGGGAGCTTTGATGTGATTTTTCATTTAGGTGCCTGCTCAGCGACGACAGAGCGTGATGCAGACTACCTGATGCGCAATAATTACGAGCTTACCAAAGTGCTGGCTCTTTGGGCTTTAGAAAAGCAGAGCCGCTTCGTTTACGCATCATCAGCAGCTACTTATGGAGACGGTAGCCTCGGTATGGATGATAACCTTCAGGACCTTCATCAGCTACGTCCGCTCAACATGTATGGGTATTCCAAGCATCTGTTTGATCTACATGCGAAGCGCTTGGGCTTAGATCAAAAGATCGTGGGATTAAAGTATTTCAATGTCTATGGCCCTAACGAAGACCACAAAAGCGACATGCGTAGTGTTGTTCATAAGGCTTATGGTCAGATCCTTGAAACTGGTAAGGTGAATCTATTTAAGTCAGATCGATCGGATTACAGAGATGGCGAGCAGATGCGCGATTTCCTTTACGTAAAAGACGCCATCAAGATGACTCTTCATCTTGCCTGCACTAAGACCGCAGGCGGTCTCTATAACCTTGGCTCCGGTCAAGCTCATACATGGGTGCAGCTAGTCAGCGCTATCTTCGCTGCCCTAGGAAAAGAGCCCGCAATTGATTTCGTAGCCATGCCAGAGCATCTCAAGGCGAAATATCAATACTACACATGCGCTGACATCAAGCGTTTACGACAATCCGGCTACACTGAGCCAATGTACACGCTGAGAGAGGCTGTGCGTGATTATGTCTGCGGCTATCTTGCCGGAGATAAACGCTTGGGTGACGAAATCTCTTAAAAAAATAGGCCTTAGTCTACTGCCTCTCATTTTCACATGGTGTGACAATACTGGCTCAATCTCATATCAATCCAGGTGTTGCTTTTTATCCGTAGATTGGCTAGTTATCCGCCTCTATTTGCTAAATTTAGCCAAGTTAATCTCGTGTCCAGAACTGTTACCGCCTCTTACACTAGTCCCGGAGCCTTGCTCTTCTTCGCCATCCACATCGCAGCAATTTTAGCGGTGTTTCTTGTTAAGCCCGACATTACGAGCGTCATTCTCTGCGCTTCTTTGTTTGTGATTCGCAAGTTCGGCATCACCGGTGGTTATCACCGCTACTTCTCGCATCGTTCCTTCAAGACATCCCGCTGGTTCCAGTTTGCCTTGGCATGGCTCGGCGGTATGGCGGCTCAAAAAGGAGCTCTGTGGTGGGCCGCCCATCACCGCCATCATCACCAGCATTCGGATCAGCCCGATGACATTCATTCCGTGAAGCAACAAGGCTTCTACTGGGCGCATCTGGGCTGGATTCTAGCTCCTGATTACAATGAGTATGATGCCAAGCGCGTGAAAGATCTGACCAAGTTTCCTGAACTTGTCTTCATCGACAAATATCACTTCATTCCGCCCGCAGTTCTTGCCTTAGTCTGTTACTTTATAGCTGGATGGACTGGCTTCCTTTGGGGTTTCTGCGTGAGCACGGTGATTCTTTATCACACCACTTTTGCCATCAATTCTTTCTGCCATCTGCTCGGCAAGCGCCGATATGAGACTGGTGAATCTAGCAAAAATTCCTTCATCCTGGCTATCCTCACGCTCGGAGAAGGCTGGCACAATAACCACCACTACTATCCCGGCTCTGAGCGCCAGGGATTTT
>JBIKYV010000052.1:0-21790 GCA_044355075.1 Prosthecobacter sp. | reverse complement strand
TCTGAATACAGCGCTTGAGTGAGGTCTTCAGGCTGGTGTTTGCTGGCTGATAGACCATCGCGGTCCAGGAGCCTTCATTCAGTGTGGGCACGAACTCTTGCTTCAGGCTCATGAAAATCATCACTGTGCCGACCAGCAGGGCTGCGACACTGGCGACGACACCCCAGCGCAGTTTCCACGCCAGGCCTAGCAATGGCTTATAAGCTGCCTTGGCCCAGTGCATGAGGAAGTTGTCTTTTTCGCTAATGTTGCCGCGCAGAAGCAACGAGCATAGCGCAGGCATCAAGGTCAAGGCGAGCACCAAAGCGCCGCCGAGTGCCAGCATGACTGTGATGGCCATCGGGTGGAACATTTTCCCCTCAATGCCGGTGAGCGCGAGGATGGGCAAATAGACGAGGGTGATGATCAGCACGCCAAAGAACATCGGGCTCCCGACTTGTTCACCTGCCTCGCGCACCGCAGCGAGGCGCTCCTTCGCATTTAATTTTCTGCCAAGCTCATGTTGCTTCTCTCCTAGCACACGAACGATGTTTTCGACCATCACGACGGCACCATCAATAATGAGGCCGAAATCGACGGCGCCAAGCGACATTAGGTTACCTGACACACCGCCGAAAGTCATGCCGATGAGCGCAAAGAGAAAGGAAAGGGGGATCGCCAGCGCCACGATGAGGGCCGCACGCCAGTTTCCAAGCAAAAGCAGCAGCACGACAACAACAAGCACAGCTCCTTCAAACAAGTTGTGCTTCACGGTGTCGATGGTGCGGTCCACGACTTCACTGCGTGCATACTGGATGCGGATTTCCAATCCTGGCGGCAGTTTGGTCTGCAACTCGGCGAGTTTCTCCTCGACGCGCTTGCTGATGATGCGGCTGTTTTCACCAACGAGCATCATCACCGTGCCAAGCACGGCCTCCTCACCATTTTCGACGGCGCAGCCGGTGCGCACATTGCTACCGATGCCGACCTCGGCGAGATCTTTAACGCGCAAGGGCTCAACTCCAGCAGCGAACTTGACTGGCAAGTTGGAAATGTCCTCGGCGCTGGCCACCTTGCTGACGCCGCGAATGAGCACACGGTCATAACCACGCTCAATGACGCCGCCTCCAGCATTGTCCACGTTTTGGCCGATGATGTCCGCAAGCTCGCTAAAGGTCATGCCCGCATTCACCAGTGCTTCAGGTTTGGGCAGAATGACAAGCTGGCGCTCGTAACCACCGCTGCTATTCACCTCCGCCACGCCGGGAATGGTGCGCAAAAATGGCTTCACGATGTAGTCGTGCGCATCCCTCAAATCCATAAGCTGGCGCTCACGTGTCTGTTTGCGCTCGGACGCCTCTTTCCGATAATCGAGCGTGTAGTACAGAATCTCGCCAAGACCTGTGCTGATAGGCGACATCTGCGGTGTCATACCAGACGGCAGCTCCACTTGCACGAGGCGTTCGCTGACAAGCTGACGTGCGCGGAAGATATCAAAACCATCGCGAAACACGAGCGTGACCTGTGAAAGGCCAGATTTTGTGAGGGAGCGAAACTCCTCCACGCCCTGGATACCTGCGAGTGCTAGTTCCAGCGGATAAGTGACCAGTTTTTCCGTCTCCTCCGGGGCGAGACCCGCCACGGCCGTATTGATCTGTACCTGGGTATTCGTGATGTCCGGCACAGCATCCACTGGCAGATGCATGGCGGAGAATATGCCCGCCCCTAGAAGCAGCAAGGAGCCAATGATGACGAGGAAACGATTCCTCAACGAGAAGTCAATAAACAGGCTGATCATGGTCGAATAAGTCTAAAAAAATGGATGCCACCGTTGGAGGGGAAGGAGACATGGCTAACACCATTCTCATTCACGACAGGACGGGCGGTGTTCGTCCATGTGCTCAAATCGCTGCTATCTTGAAGCTGCCAGCCAAGGAAAGATTCAGCCCATGAAACATCCAAAGAACCAGGGCTGCTGACTGAGACAGCGACTTCTGGCTTCACGACTAGATCATTCACGCCGAGCATGAAGGGGGAGAGACTTGGCGTCATGGCTTCAATCACATTTGTCGCCGGATTGACTTTGCAGATGAGTTTTTCCCACTGGCTGTTGTGGAAGTGGTAGATGACGAGCTGGTTCTCGTCGTAGCCGGCGGGTAGCAGCGCGGGGTTGTAGGCAAATTTGAGTTTGATGTTGCCCGTGTGAGAACCGCTATAGGTTAGATTCCAGCGCTGTTTGCGGGTTCCATTCGGTAGTTGAAAAGCAGGTGCGGTGAACTCGCCTTCGATTTCACGCTCGTTTATTTCGTCATCGTCGGCTTCACTGTATTCGCCGAAGAAAGTGCCTTCCTGGTCGATGTCCTCGAATTCAAAATCGACACCGCCGGTATGGCCGGAGCCGCCATTGCAGCTGCCGCCGCCACTGGTGCCGCCATTGATGCTATTGACGACGACTTTGGTGCCCGTCAAAAGGCTAAGCACGATGTCAAAGCTTACACTCTGGCCTGCGGCGATGCTGCCGAGCTCCCAGCGTTGCGCTCCAGCGATCCAGCGGTTGGTGGGGGCGAAGCTGTCGCGATTTTTGGGCGCCAAATAGGGAGCGTTCTCCCAATTGTCCTCAATGGAGAGATGCACGCCGTCACTGGGCTTGCCTGACGAGTGATCGTCGATGCCATTGCCCTCGATGCCGTAGTGACCGATCTCAAAGGAACTCGGTGCCATCTTCGAGTGGAAGCCGATGAGATCTTCGAGGCCGATGCTTGAACTTTGGTTACCTGCGGCACCACCATCAATACCGCTCATAGTTATGTCGTACTGATACTGCGGTAGTTTGCCGGGATAGCTGCGATTGTCGTATTGACCACGCTGCGAGATAAAGCCGTGCAGGAGGTGAAAGAGCTGCACATTCGTGATCGCGGACGCAGTGATGTTTTTGACGGTAAAAGTCTGATTCATGACATAGCGGTTGCTGTTCACGGAAAGACCGCCACCCGCCGCACTGGCCGGTTTCACGCCCATGGGTGTGCCAGTGACTGTATCGACCATCTCAAACCGGAACGTGATCTCCAGTTCGCCATTGGAGATCACAGATTGCGCAATGGGAAGGCCATCAAGGTTATTGCCGATGACATGGATGCCCTGCACGACATGATAGTCGGAGTTGGTCTTCCAGTCGGGGAAGAGGAAATTTGGCTCTAGCCATGTCGGCGGAACGTGGTGGCCATTGCCACGCGTGTAGGCCACGGCGCTGCCCCATTCACCGCTAAGGTATTCACGGCCTTCAAAACCTGGCGTGTTGTCGAGGAGAAAGTCGGAATAGCCGAAATCGGTCAGTGTGATGTTCCAGTTTGGATTAGCGAGCTGCATGGAGCCACCAGTGCTAGCCGTAGGACTCACCTTGATGTTATCGACGAGGAAACGTAACGAACCAACGGGCGCGTCCGGAAGTTGTAGCACGATTTGGTCAAAGCTACCAGCTGCCGAATTGAAGTTCAGCGTACCGACTGGTAGTGTGTCGCCTACGCTGACGGTGCCGTGCGCGATGCCACTGCCAACACTCACCGGAACCCCACTGCTGGTATCATAGGCGGTGATTTGCAGATTCGAAGCGACATCGACGGTGAGCGCCTCCACGGTGGCGAAATCAAGGCTCACACCCGTCACTGATTGATTGAGTTGAATGACGAGCACCGCGTTATCGGCGAGTGGTTCGAGGTAGTGGCCGCTGAATTTAGACAGCACACGGCCACTCGCGGACTCGGTAGTGATTTGATACGCTTCTGCGACTGGCGAGCTAAAAGTGGCAGTGTAGCCTACGTTCGTCTGGATGAGAGGGAGTAACGTATTCGCAGCTGGAACAGGTGCGGCGGTATCAAAGTCGAACGTGATTCCTAGTGGGATGAGTTCGAAATTCGCGGTGTAGATGCCATTCGCAGTCGCGGTGAGGCTATGGCTGGTGCTCGTGCTCACGACTGTGCCGAGTGAGTCGGTCCAGTTGATGAAGTTGTAGCCAGGGTTCGCCGTCGCGGTGAGCGTAACGTTTGCGCCGGGCGCGTAAGTGCCACCACCGCCGATTGCACCACCGGCTGCCGGACTTGCGTTGGTGCTAATGATGTAGCCCGATGCGAAATTGGCCACGAGCGTGCGATTCACGCTGATTGTGAAGGTATAAACCGGGCTTGCGCTAACGGACACACCCCCCTCAGTCCAATTTACAAAGGTGTAGCCAGGATTTGTCGTCGCGGTGAGCGTCACGCTGGTGCCGCTCACAAAAGAACCCGCGCCGCTCGTGCTACCTCCTGCGACAGGCGCGGAGCTCGTCGTCACCGTGAGCCCAGGAACAAAATTCGCCACCAGCGCGGCATTCAGGCTGGCGGTGAAGCTGTAGGTCGAATCGGTGCTGACCACCACGCCGCCAAGAGTCCAGTTCGAGAAGACGTAGCCGTTGCTCGCGGTAGCCTGCACGGCTACTGTATCATTAACAAGGTAACTGCCGCCGCCGGTCGTTGTGCCGCCTTGGATGGGCGCGGAGCTTGTGGTGATGCTTACACCGCCAATCGCCGCAAAGTTCGCCACGATCGTGCGATCACCGGCCACCTTGAAGGAATAAGGATTCGCATTGCTCACGACGTTGCCGTTTTCCGTCCAGCTCACGAACTGGTAGCCCGCGTTCGGGAAGGCATCCAGTCTCGCATTTTCATCGAGCTTGTAGCTGCTGCTGTCTGTCTCCGTGGTCCCGCCGATGGCCGGCGACGGGCTCGTGGTGATGTAATACACGCGCACAAAGGTCGCGGTAAGCGTGCGATTCGCCGTAGCGGTGAAGGTGTAGCTGGCACTGCTGCTCACTTGCGTTCCGCCTTCCTTCCATTTGGAGAAGAGGTAACCCGCAGCCGGTATGGCCACGACGGTGACGCTCGAGCCGCTTGCATAAGTGCCCGCGCCGCTAATCGTGCCGCCTGCGACAGGGCTAATCGCTGTGGTGATGCTGTAGGTCGTGCCACCGAGCGGGATGAAATTGGCCACCAGCGTGCGGTTCGCAGTCACATTGAAAGTGTAGGCGGCATTCGTGCTGACCTGGGCACCACCGTCCGTCCAGTTCACAAACGCGTAGCCTGCATTGGGCGTGGCGGTCAGCATGCAGCTCGCGCCGCTGAGGAAATTGCCGCTGCCCGTTACTGTCCCCCCCGCTGCAGCGCTGGCACTAACGGTATAGGTCGGAGCGAGTGTAAAATTCGCCACGAGATCGCGATCCGCACTGGCGGTGAAGGTATAGCTCGCGCTGGAGCTAACTTGATTCATGCCTTCGGTCCAGTTGCTGAAGATGTAGCCTACATTTGGTGTCGCGATCACCGTGGTGCTCGTGCCGTCATCGACGAGGCCTCCACCGCTCACCGTGCCTCCTACCAGCGGTGCGGCGGTCGTCGTGATCGCCCACTGCACCACATCAGGCACGAAGTTTGCCACCAATGAGTGATTCACATCCATCGCCAATGTGTAGCTACTGTTCGTGCTCACAATGGTGCCGTTATCAGTCCAGTTTTGGAACAAAAAGCCCGCCGCTGGCGTCGCCGTGACCGTCGCATTCGCGCCGACGGCATACGAGCCATCGCCTGTCGTTGTGCCACTGCCCGCAGGCATCATGGTCGTATCCAGCAAACTCGCTGGAGGAGCAGCCACACCTGCAGCAGTGATCTTCAGCGTGTAGCGCTTGGCCACATCAGGATTCAAGCCGTCACTCGCCGTCACTTTAAACTGATAGGTGCCGCTGGCTGTCGGTGTGCCGGAAAGTACGCCCGTGGCCTCGTCGAAGGCCATACCAGGAGGCAGTGAGCCTTCTTTGACCGCAGTGAAAGGCAGCGCACCCTGCACCACCACCTTGCGAGCAGCGTAGCCGGTGTTGATCCTCCCCTCGCTCACATGATCAATCAGCCCCACGGGCGCATCCACATCCACGGCAGCCATTTGTGAGCCAGTAAAGGCACCCACGATCTCAAATGTCGCCATGTCCTTCGTCACCGTCACCCACTCGCCCGTCGCGTTATCAAAATGATCCGCATAGGTTCGGCTGCCCGTGCCGTGAACACCATCCGCAGCCACCGCATCGGCCATCGCCTCACCGGTCTCGGCATCCTGTGGACCGGTGTATTTGTAAAACTCGTAGCGACGCGTTACCACCTCGTCACCGCCGGGCAGATCCTCCGGCGCTGCGGCCAGCTCACCGTTCGGGCCGCCATCGGCGGCGCTAGTCTTCCTCTGCAAAATGCGCCACTCCACTTCGATCTCGTCGGGTTCACCATTCGCCCAATTTTTATCGTTCGCATCGGCAGGATCATCGCTCACCAGCTCGCGTAGTTTGATTTCCTTATTGTTATGCGTGGTGGTCTTGATCTCCTTCACCCACACGGCTTTGCCGAATTCCTTCACCGGTGGCGCGGGCGGCACCGGCGGCTGGATCACAGCCTGCACCTGTGCGGGCGCGGCAGCCACAGGTGGGAAATAGGTGAACACAGGCGTCGCCACCTGTACCGCGCCACCATAGACTAGCGTTCCACTGCCACTATCGATCAACCAGTTGTATTTGATGGCACCAACCGCTTTGCTGTAGCCGACACCGAAATGCTCGCCGCCGAAGTTCACACTCGGATTGGTGAACATGTGGCCGTTCGTAGGTGCGATGGGGCCGCTCGGCACTGCCGTGTAAGAGGCCCAGGTGCCATCCGCATTTTTTTTGCTTTCCCAGCGGATGCGGCACTTCGGATGACCAGGGATCGTGTCGTCCTGCTCGATACGCGGCACTCCGTAGTGGTTGTAATTATAAGTGTAGGTGATGTCGATGCTACGACACTCCTCGATCTCGAGCTCAAAGCCGTGGCAGACATGCCCGGTATCGTTCACCGTGTCGAAGTTGTTGATGCTGCCGTAGGCGATGCTAGCACAGGCGGTTTGACCAGCGAGCAGGACCATGAGGCTAATCAGAAGAGGCAGGATGCATTTCATGATTTAGCGGTGGGTAAGTTTCGGTGTCACGGATTCGCCCGTGAGAGGAGCACCCGTCAGGCGTTCGATCTCCATGCGGTGATGCCAGGCATTGCGGCGAGATTCGATGAGGCTGTCGATGGCTTCCAAATAACCGCGCTGCATCTCCACGTAAGTCGCTGCAGGTACCGCGCCGAGGCGGAAGTGCTCATCTGCCTGCTTAGCCGCTTCAGCGAACTGGCTCTCACTCTCGGGCCGCCACCGCGACAGCGCCTCCAGCTCTACCAGATAAGCAGCTCGTGCCACGGCAAGGTCGCGTTCCAAATCGCGCAAAGTGGCACCGAGCAAGGCCTCTGCCTGCTGCGTGCGAGCTTTTTCGGCCTCAATGTTACCCTTGTTTTTGTTCCAAAGCGGGAGCGGGATGGAGAACACGAAACCCGCCTCGAGCTGAGTATTACCGGCTGTTTGCCCACCCATGTAGGGACCAAAAGTAATATTTCCCCAACGTTCGGAACGCGTCAGATCCACCTTCAAGCCCTGCTTAGCTACATTCAGGCGCTTTTGTTGAAGATCAAAATTGGTTCGTGCGGCTTGCTGTTTTAGAACGCTGAGATCTGGAACTGTAGGGAAGCTAGTAGCCACACCGGCTAAATTGATTCGGTCATCTGGTGCACGACCACAGAGCACAGCAAGCGCAGCGGTTGCCTCACGCACCGCTTTGGCAGCGTCCGTCAGTGTACGGTCACTCGTCAACAGAGATGCCTCCAGGATACGGCGCTCCAGCAGCGCGCTGACGGAACCCGAGTCGCGTTGGATGAGTACATTGACCAAGGCCTCAAGCCGCTCCCGCACGCTGCGCGCTGCCTCTTCTTTGCGCCGAAGTAGGATGACGTCCCCAGCCCGAGCTCGGACTTCATTGGCTAGCTGCGATTTGAACTGTAACAAGCCCATCTCTGCTAGCTGGATATCGCGGTCGGCGATGGCTTTGCGCAAAGACATACGACCCGGAAAATCAAAGACCTGGGAAACCGTCGCACTCCAGGCAAAGCCATCGACTTGCGAGACGATGGCCATGCCGCCCATGGAGGTGCTTAGTTCTGGATTGACTAGCTGGCCTGCAGCTTGACGCCCTCCACGCGCAGCAGCGATTTCACCTTCATAGAAGCGAATTTCAGGGTTTTTGAGCATAGCCTCTGCCACGAGATCGGTACTCGTAAGGGCAGTCGCGGCGTGCGGAGTAGAGACGATGAGGAAGATCCAAGAGCTGGAAAGAAAGAGTGTAACAAGTTTCATAAGGTCAGGGGGTGGGTAGGCACAGGCATAGAAATGCCTTGGAAGTGGTTTTAGCTCCGCAGACATAGACGCTCGGCGTCAGTCTCAGCGGGCTGATGGCAGACCGGAGATCATGCTCCGGCGCAGATGTCTCATATCAACATCCTAAAGCCAGCCTCTGTCGGTAGATCGTGCTTTATCTGCGGATCACGCATGACTTGCGGCTGTGCCTGAAGCAACTGCCGAGAGACCATGCGGTGCTGGAAAGCTTGCTCCAGCGTGGCGTAAAGATTTTCCAAAGCTGCACTTTTGAGGACACGGGCTTTGAGAAGAGATTCGTGCGCGGTCGTAGCTGTAATGGCGTCCGGGCAGACAACGAGGTGATCACCTTGCTGCGTAGGTTTCGACAAACTAACCAACCATTTGGCAATGTCACTATCGTGATCGCTCACGTCTGGGGTCATGCAGCCGCTCTGGTGATGCAGGGCAATCTCAAAGCCATCTTTAGACTCGCGCACGACGAGCTGATGACTGCTATCCCATGCGGCCACAAATGCCAAAACCGCAGGCAGTGCTGAAGTACCGACCACGCCGTAAGCCGTGAGCAGAAGAACTGCGATGAGTCGATGGATAAGGCGCTGCCGCATGTTGCGTGTCTGATATCAACGCACATTCACGGATGATTGCTAGGTCTTATGCACTTGATTACCAAATCATCATACAAAAGCAGTGCCTCTGAGACTCAAGCGCAAGAAAGCACCTCAACCGAAGAAGGGAGCCAGTATATTACGCGCAACTTTGAGTGCCTTCATCCTGCCTTCCAATGTCCGACCGAAGGTGTCGTCTTCAAGCTCGATGCAGACAGGCCCTGTGTAACCGATACGCATGACTTCAGCCATGAACTTGGCCCAATCGATGTCTCCATAACCCGGAATGCGCGGCTGATGCCAACGCAGTGGGTAATCGAATCGGCCGACTTCATTCAGCGCCTTGCGGTCGATGCGCACGTCTTTGGCATGCAGGTGAAAGAGCTTATCCTTAAACTCCGCAAGCGGGCTAATCGGGTCCATGTCTTGGAGGATGAAATGCGAAGGATCGTAGTTCAGCCCAAAGTTAGGCGAGTCGATGTCATGAAAGGCACGACGCCAGACCACCGGTGTGGTCATCAGGTTCTTGCCGCCAGGCCATTCATCACGGGTGAAGGACATGGGACAGTTCTCGATACCGATGCGCACACCATGATCTTCCGCAAAGGCGATGAGTGGCTTCCATGTCTTCAAGAAGCGCGGCCAGTTTTCATCGACCGTTTTTTGGCAGTCACGGCCTACGAAGCCGGTCGCCAAGTTCAGGCCGAGCAACTTGGAAGCGACGATGACTTTTTTGAAATGGGCCACGGCGGCACGCGCTGTCTGCGGGTTCGGGTCTAGCATGTTCGGGTAATAGCCGAGTGAGCTGATCTCAACGCCATGGTCTTGACAGAGGGCGCGCACCTCTTCGGCTTTCGTTCGAGTCAGGGTGGTGACGTCGATATGAGTGACGCCCGCATACTTGCGCTCGGCTTTGCCGACAGGCCAGCAGCAGACCTCGATCGTCGAAAAGCCCTCGTGCCTAGCAAAGGCGAGGACATTCTCCAGCGGTAGTTCAGGCAGGGCGGCAGTGACGAATCCGAGTTTCATGGGATCTCCATCGTGATCGAGTCACGCAGGATATGCAATGCCGCTCTGCTTGATACCCGCAAAGCATCAACGCATGCTTTACGCCTTCAGGGCACGCACTTCCTCCGCCAGGATTTCAAGACCTTCCTGAACGACGGACAGCGGCTGCGAGTAGGTAAGGCGCAGACATTCCTGCGGGTGCTGCCACGCCTGCTCTAGGCCGTAAGAGAAGTAGTGCCCTGGGATGACGAGGACCTTGCGCGCCTTCAATCGCTGATAAAGCTGCGCAGCAGGGATAGGCAACTTTTTCAACCAAAGCCAGAGGAAGAAAGCACCCTCCTGCACATGCAACGCCCAAGGGAGATGGGGGCCGAGAGCGCTAGCCAGCACACCTTTGGCAAAGTCAGAACGCTCACGATAAAAGGGGCGGATGACCTCACTGCCAAGACGCAGCAGACGATCATCGGCCAGCAGCGGGGTAAGCAGGGCTTGGCCGAGATTGCCATTCGCTAGGGAGACGATGGCATTCATGTTGGACAGTGCTTTCACGATGCCGGGGTCTGCGACGATGACAGCCGTGCGCACGCCTGGCAGGCCGACCTTGCTGAGGCTGATGCTGAAGATCATGCCAGGCTGCCAATGGGGCCGCCAGTCGCCATGCAGCACGCCGGGAAAGGGATGGCCATAGGCGTTGTCGAGCATCAGCGGGATATGGTGCTGCTGGGCGAGCTCATGCAGACGCTGAAATTCCTCCGGCGTTAGGACATTGCCGGTCGGATTCGTCGGGCAGGAGATGCAGAGTGCAGCGATGTCAGACGTGATATGCAGGCGATCAAAATCGATGTGGTATTTGATCTCATGCTCCCCACGCGACTCGATGCGCGCCGGCACAGCAGTGAATTGCCCCTCGCTCAGCGCTTGATTGGCGTAGCCGATGTATTCAGGTAGCAGGGGGAAAAGAATGCGACGACGGCCGGCAGCGCTGGGTCCAGCCAGGAGATTAAAGAGCAGAAAAAAGCCCGTCTGACTGCTAGGTACGACGGCGATGTTTTCACGTGTGACCTGCCAGCCACACTCACGCTTCAGAAAGCCTGCCATCGCCTCACGAAAAGCGGGATTGCCTGCGGGTGGGTCGTAGTTCAGCAGCGTTTTGTCTAGACTCGTACCATCGGCCAGCATCTCCGTCATGCGCTGACGCCAAAGAGCCTGCACTTCCGGGATCGCTGCGGGCTGGCCGCCGCCGAGCATGCGCATGTCTGGGTAAAGAGTCAGCGCCTCACCGCAGTCATCCATCAGTTCCTGGATGCCGCTTTGCCCTGCCAAACGGCGACCAATGTCGGAGAAAGAAATCGAGTCGGGTTGCATGGGTCAGCGTAGAAGCCACCGCCATGTCCGGCAAGCATGCCTATGTGAAAGCGAAGCTTTGGCGCGTGAAGTCATTGCTTGGCAAAGCACGGGGCTGCCCGCACACTCCGCCTGTCATGCCTGCTGCTCCGAAACCATCTGCCCGCCGCCAGCCTGCCCGCGAACTCGTCTTTGGCGACCTTTGGGAATATGATCCTGCACCCGAGACGGCAGACCCACAGATCAAGTCAAGCTACGATCTGTTCATCGACGGTAAGTTCGTACCGCCTGTGGGCGGCAAATGCTTTGCCAGCATCAATCCCGCTACCGAAAAAAAGCTCTGTGACGTGGCCCAGGGCAGCGCAGCCGATGTGGACGCCGCCTGCCGGGCCGCGCAGCGGGCTCAGCAGCGGGTGTGGGGCAAAATGTCTGGCCAAGAGCGCGGGAAGTACCTCTACCGCATTGCCCGGCTACTGCAGGATCGCTCACGCGAATTCGCCGTAGCGGAGACGATGGATGGCGGCAAGCCGATCAAGGAAGCGCGTGACTTTGATGTGCCGATGGCGGCCGCACACTTCTTTTACCATGCGGGTTGGGCCGATAAGCTGGAGCATCTGGCTCCTGGGCGTACGGTGGCTCCTTACGGTGTAGTGGGGCAGGTTATCCCGTGGAATTTTCCCCTGCTGATGCTGGCGTGGAAAATCGCCCCCGCGCTGGCTGCGGGGAACTGTGTGGTCTTGAAACCCGCTGAGACCACGAGCATCACGGCCATGAAGTTTGCCGAAATCTGCCAACAGGCTGCCTTGCCCGCAGGCGTGGTGAACCTCGTCACCGGTGGTGGAGAGACAGGCGCAGCCATCCTGAACCATCCACTCACGGCCAAAGTAGCCTTCACCGGCAGCACCGAGGTCGGTCGGACCATCCTACGCAACCTTGCTGATACTGAAAAAAAGGTGACGTTGGAGCTGGGCGGGAAGGCAGCGAACCTTATCTTTGAAGATGCGCCGCTGGATCAGGCGGTGGAAGGCATCGTGAATGGCATCTTTTTCAACCAAGGCCATGTTTGCTG
Source organism: Prosthecobacter sp. (assembly GCA_044355075.1). GTDB lineage: Bacteria > Verrucomicrobiota > Verrucomicrobiia > Verrucomicrobiales > Verrucomicrobiaceae > Prosthecobacter. The sequence goes on along the minus strand of JBIKYV010000052.1, from coordinate 9,496 downwards.
CGCAGGATCACGTCTGCTGGTGCAGGAAAGCATAGCCGACGACGTGCTGGCACGCCTGAAGCGCCGTATGGCGGTGCTGCGCGTGGGCGATCCGCTGGACAAAAATACTGACATCGGTGCCATCAATAGCCGCGAGCAACTGACGAAGATCGAGGAGCTGGTGAAAAGCGGCGTAACTCAAGGTGCGGAGATGCACCAGAGTGCGTGCCGATTGCCTGCACGCGGTTACTTTTTCAAGCCCACGGTCTTCAGCGGCGTGAGCATGAGTCACCGCATCGCCCAAGAGGAAATCTTCGGCCCGGTACTCAGTATCCTGACCTTCCGCACACCTGAGGAGGCCGTGGAAAAGGCGAATAACACCGCCTATGGCCTGAGCGCGGGCGTTTGGACTGACAAAGGCAGCCTGATCCTGAAGATGAGCAGCCAGCTACGCGCGGGTGTGGTCTGGGCGAACACCTATAACAAGTTCGACCCAGCCAGTCCTTTCGGCGGCTACAAAGAGTCAGGCTTCGGCAGGGAAGGTGGTCCACAGGGGCTGCTGGAATACCTGCGCGTGGCCTGAGGCTTGAGCATCCTCCATGCAAACAAAAGGCCGCAGGTATTCCCTGCGGCCTGGATGAATGAGAAGCGTAAGGGCGGATTCGTTACTCGACTTTCATGACACCATTCATGATCGCGCCATGGCCAGGGAAGGTGCAAAGGTAAGGATAATCACCAGCCGCAGGAGCGGTGAACTCAATGGTCTCGCTCTGTCCCGGCTGCAGCAGCTTGGTGTGGAAGAGTACCTCAGGTGCTTCTGGAATGAATCCTTTGGCCATGCCATCAGGAGCCATGGCGGCTTGCATGGCCAGACTCATGAGCTTGTCCTTCGCGCCGGCGGCACCGATGACGATATTGTGTGGCTGGGGAACCGCTGGATGCACGTTGTTGAAGGTGAGCTTCACTTTCTGACCCGACTTCACTTTGAATTCCTTGGTGTCGTAAGCCAGGGGGTTGGCGGTGTCTGGCTTGATGGCGATCTCCGCAACCGCAGCAGCGGCCGGTGGGGCTGCTGGAGTGGCTGCCGCAGCAGCGGGAGCTTCAGCCGTTGCGCTAGCCGCAGGGGCAGCAGGGGCAGCGGGCGTTTTTTCCGCAGCAGCTTCATCGCGCCGGCCTGTGCTTTCCGCGAAACCACCGATGAGGAAGGCGGTGGCCCAGAAAAAGGCAAAGCCACCGACAGCGACGGCGATCAAAACATTCAGCAAGCTCCAGATGGAACCTTGGTTTTCAGAGGCGTGGGGAGAAGGTGCAGACATGAGGAGTGTTCAGGGGGGTAAACGCCGCTAAAGGAGCACGGGACGCCTCACACGCAAACGGCTCTTTTTTCCAGCAGCAAGACAGAGGAGGCGCAGCCCGAATCAGATAGGATCACGACGATCTGCTGCCATGACGCCGATGAGCATCGCAAAAGCGGCGGCGAGGATGCCAGAAAAGGGCTCGAAGAGCAGCCCATTCAGCGCGAGCGCGGGGGTGAGCAGCAACACGAGGAAAATGAGCGCGAGTAAAAAGAGGTACTTTTTCCAAGTAGCCTCTAGCGCCATGCCGAGCCAGGCACAGGCAAACGCAAGCCAGGTGTAAAAAGCATACTGCAGCGGTAGCGACTGACGCAACGCACCAGAGCTAGGCAAGACCAATAGGCTAGGCAGGCGGCCTGCCAACCAGTGAGCCGCCTCGGGGAAAACCCCGAACTGATAGAGGGCTAGCAGCGGTGCGCTGACGAGGACTCCAATGAACAAAATGGCGGCACGTTTACGATGCATGGTCGTCGGGGATGGTAGAAACAGGGTGTTCAGGCTGGCGGTAAGAGCTGATGACAAGGTCACTCAGGTAGCGTTCGGGTGATTCCACTGCTGCTGGATTTAGCTGGAATTGCGTCTGGCCCGTGTTGCGAGAAATGAGCTGTAGTCCAAAGGCGAAGTCTTTGAAAAGCCGAATGCACAGGGCCTGGATGGCGCTGCCCTCGCGCTGAGCTCGCTGCACCAGCACAGCGATAGCGGCAGGCTCGAAATCCAGGCTAAAGCCTGTCTGCTGGGCAAAAGTGGCGGCAAAGGAGCGCACCTCCTCAGCACGAACATCAATTTTAAGCTTCTCCGCCTCCAGGCGGCAGCGCTCCAGGACGGCCTGCGGATCGGTAATGAGCGCGGCATCGATGACGATCTCGGGCAAGCCGAGACTGGGCAGCTCGAACTTGAAGTCGCGGAGCACTTTTTCCCAAGCGGTGACAAGACCGCGCGCGCCGGTTTTTTCCTCCGCTGCCTGGGCGGCGACGAGCCGCAGGGCATCATCCTGAAAGAGCGCGCGCACCCCATAGGCATGAAACTCGCGCTCATACTGACGGATCAGGCTGCCCGCGCTGTTTTTCATGATTTGAAAGAGGTCTCCCACCTTCAGCGCATCACAAAATACCCGCACGGGCAGACGCCCAATGAACTCTGCCTCGAAGCCGTAGTCGATGAAATCGCGCGTAGTGACTTGGCGCAGCAGATCTTCCGTCGTGGGTTGTTCGATTAGAGTAGCCCCAAAGCCGATAGTGGCGCGCGCTTGGCGCTTTTCGATGATCTTTTCGATACCGGAAAAGGCACCGCTAACGATGAAAAGGATATTCCGGGTGTTCACCACCTCGCGCCCACTGTTGCGGCCCTGGCGCATGTCGAACATCATCTTCATCTGACTACGAAAGTCGTTTTGAGCGTAGAGCGGCACCTCGGTTTCCTCCATGAGCTTGAGCAGCGCGGTCTGCACACCACGGCCGCTGACATCACGGCCGATGCGGCCCTCGCCGCCAGTGGCGAGTTTGTCGATCTCGTCCAGGTAAATGATGCCATGCTCAGCGAGCTCGACATTGCCATTGGCCTTGGCCACAAGATCGCGCACGAGATCATCGACATCAGCACCGACGTAGCCAGTCTCGCTAAATTTGGTGGCGTCTGCTTTGACAAAAGGCACGCCGACGAGATCGGCGATGTGCTTCACGAGGTAGGTCTTTCCGACGCCGGTGGGACCGGTGATGATGATGTTTTGCTTGGTGAACTCGAGCGGATCTGCGCTTTCGCGTTGCTCATTTTCCCGGATCATCCGGGCGTGATTGTAATGGTCGCAGACGGCGGTGGCCAGGACCTTCTTGGCCTCATCCTGACGGATCACGTAGCGATCTAGGTGGGCTTTGATATCCGCCGGCTTGTGGTGGAACTCGAAGGTGGCGCGGCTGTCTTTTTCTGGCTGCTCAGGCGGCATCTCAGAACCGCCTGGTTCAGGGGCACCGGTGCCGAGGTCGTGCGGTTCGATGCGAGAGAAGATGACCTGGCCACCGAGGCTGTTTTTGATGAAGTCCTCCAGCTTGCGCGTGATCTCCTCAGGGGCAGGGAGGGGCTTTGGCGGCGGCTGGGGCGATTCGGGGGGGGCGCTGTCACTCATGGTGATGATCGACCATCCGCGAAACCTGAGCGCAGGGCAAGAGCAGAGGCGGGAAGCAATGCTGGGAAAAGTGGGTGCTTTTGCCGCCAAAGAATGGCATGAAACGTCCATGGATGATGTGCTGCTGACGACGCTGAGAGCCACCTTTGGCCATACGGGCTTTCGCCCTGGACAGGCGCAGGTGATGCGCGGGCTACTGGAGGGTCGGAGCACGCTAGCGCTCTTCCCGACCAGTGCGGGGAAAAGTCTGTGCTACCAACTGCCAGCCCTGCTCATGGAAGGGATGACACTAGTGATCTCGCCGCTGATCGCTCTGATGAAGGACCAAGTGCAATCGCTGCAACGCCGTGGCATCGCGGCAGCAAGGCTAGACTCCTCTCTCAGTGCCAGTGAGGTGCAGCAGGTGTTCGATTCCCTGCAGCAAGGTCAGCTGAAGTTGCTCTACATCGCCCCAGAGCGGCTGATGAACGAGGCCTTCATCGAGAGGCTGAAGCGCCTGAAGGTCAGCCTGATGGCCGTGGATGAGGCACACTGCATTTCAGAATGGGGACATAATTTTCGCCCTGAGTATCTGCGCTTGGCTAAGGTCGCTGCGGAGTTGGGCATCCGCCCAGTGCTAGCGCTGACTGCCACTGCTACGCCGGACGTAGCCCAGGACATCCGCCGCGCCTTTGGCATCGCGGAGGGCGATCACGTGCAGACTTCTTTTCATCGGTCTAACTTACATTTTCGCATCACACCCTGCACAGCGGCAGAGCGCAAGCGCGTGCTGACTCGCCTGCTGAAGGCCCGGCCAGAGGCAGCCATCGTGTACGTGACCTTACAACACACTGCGGAGGAAGTGGCGACACATCTCCAGCAGCAGGGCATCGACGCGCTGGCCTACCACGCCGGCCTGCCAGATGAGTACCGCCACGCCGCGCAGGATGCCTTCATGACCGGACAAACGCAGGTAATCGTAGCCACAATCGCTTTCGGCATGGGCATCGACAAGGCGGACATCCGCGCAGTCTATCACTACAACCTACCCAAGACGTTGGAAAACTACCTGCAAGAAGCAGGCCGCGCGGGGCGCGATGGTCAGCCAGCGATCTGTGAAATGCTGGCCTGTGGAGATGATCGAATCGTGCTGGAAAACTTCACCTACGGAGACACGCCCACACCACTGGCTCTGCGCCAACTCGTGGATCATTTGTTGCGTCAGGGGCAGGAATTCGACTTTTCCCTCTATGAACTATCCCAGGCAACGGACATCCGCCCACTGGTCATCGAGACTGTGCTCACGCAGCTGGAGCTCCGTGGCGTGCTAAGACCACTGGGCACCTTTTACGCGAGCTACCAATTCCGACTGCTAGAGCCCGAGGCACGGGTATTGGCGGGCCACAACTCCGAAAGGCAGGCCTTTCTCCGCCAACTCTTCGCTGCTGGAGCCAAGGGCACCAAATGGACGACGCTGAATGCAGACGAAGCTGCCGAGAAAATGGGGGAAAATCGAGACCGCATCCTAAAGGCACTGACTTGGCTGGAAGAAGCCGGGGAGATCGAGCTAAAGCCTAGCAAACCCCGTCAGCGCTATCGATTGTGCGAGGAGCGTCAGCATCGCGATCCTGAAACCATCAGCCAAGAGATGCAGGCCCTCTTCACCAACCGGGAAACGCGTGACCTACGTCGTCTGGATGAGGTGTTAGCCCTGGCCGAGCACCGTGGCTGTCTGACGCGCTGGCTGTTGCACTATTTTGGCGAGGAACTGAGCAGCGACTGTGGCACATGCACGAGTTGCCAGGAGACGAAAGCCGACGCCGCAGAGCCTGAAAGCCCGCGTGAGATCCCCTGCACGCCGACCTTGATCTTTCATCCCCAAGAACTCGAGGCCATTCGCCGCCTGACCCAAGAACGGCACCCAGCCCTACGCGCGCCCAGGCAGCTTGCGCGATTCCTCTGTGGGCTGACAAGCCCCGCCACCAGCCGGGCGCGCCTGACTCAGCTCGACACCTTTGGCCTCCTAGAGCGTCTACCTTTTGCAGACGTACTGGCTCAGGTAGAAACGACACTTTAGGCGAGTATGATCGAACACTTTAGTCCCGAGGTATTTCTCATGTATCACTTCGATTTTTTTTTCGGGCAACTGCACGAACATTTTGTTCAACACGGACGGCAAGCCTGAATGACCATGCATGGTGTCAGGAATGAATGTCGTTTCCATCATGAGTAGCCTTAGAAGCGTCAGCACTAAGGTGTGAATCATCGCTTCTTGTTAGCCATGTAATAGAGCACCGGAACTGCCATTCGGCTGATCAAGAGACTGGCGATTTCGCCCGCCAGGAGGGCGATGGCGAGGCCTTGAAAGATCGGATCAGCGAGAATGACGGCAGCTCCGACGACGACGGCCATAGCGGTGAGCAGCATCGGACGGAAGCGCACCGCGCCAGCGTCGATCACTGCCTCGCTTAGCGGCATACCTTCACGCACGCGCAGCTCGATGAAATCGACGAGGATGATCGAATTCCGAACCACGATGCCACCGCCAGCCATGAAGCCGATCATGCTCGTGGCGGTGAAGAAGGCATCAAGCAGCCCGTGCGCGGGTAAGATGCCTACTAGTGAGAATGGAATGGCGATCATGACAATCGCCGGTGTGATGAAACTGCGGAACCAGCCGACCATGAGAACGTAGATGAGGATCAAACACGCACCGAAGGCTGCGCCGAGATCGCGAAAGACCTCGATGGTGATGTGCCACTCGCCGTCCCACTTCATCGCAGGCTCGTCGTCGCTGAAGGGCATCGAAGCGTTCAGAATCTTCAACTGCGCGCCACTGCCGCCGAACTCGCGTGTGTTGAGCTTCTTGAGCGCCTCGTTCATTTGTAAGATGGCATAGACGGGGCTTTCTACCACACCGGCGACATCGCCGATGACGTAGGTCACGGGCATGAGGTTCTTGTGGTAGCGGCTTTTTTCGACGGTGACGTGCTCGACCTTCACCAGCTCACGCAGCGGCACGAGCGGCGAGCCGCTGGCATCGGGTTCGGGCAGTGCATTGGCATCGCCTGAACGCACGCGAAGTGCCAAAAGCTCTTCGGGCATCGTCTTGGCGCTGCGCGGCAATTCGAGGCGGATGTTGACGTCTTCCTTCTCGGCGGGCTGATGCAGCAAATCGACGCTTTCACCATCCACGGCAATCTTGAGCGTTTGCGAGATCGTGGCGGCGCTAATGCCGTGCAGGGCGGCTTTTTCCTTATCGATGATGAAGCGGGCCTTCTTCTGATCGGCCTCAATGTACCAATCGATATCGACGACGCCCGGAGTAGACTTGAAGATCGCTTTGACCTTCTCGGCGAGCTTGAGTCGTGCGTCGTCATCGGGCCCGTAAATCTCCGCGACGAGAGTTTGTAGCACCGGCGGCCCTGGCGGCACCTCGGCGATGGCCACGCGGGCACCATGACGCTCTGCGATGGCTGCCAATGCTGGACGCACACGTTTGGCGATGGCGTGGCTCTGTGCTTTGCGCTCGTGCTTGTTCACCAGATTGACCTGGATGTCCGCCACATTGGCTCCACGGCGCATGAAATAGTGCCGCACGAGCCCGTTGAAGTTATAAGGTGACGCGACACCGGCATAGACCTGGTAATCTGTGACCTCCGGCTCGGTGCGGATCACGGCGGCCATCTCGCGGGCTACAGCAGTCGTTTTTTCCAGTGAGGAGCCTTCCGGCATGTTCAGGATGACCTGGAACTCGCTTTTGTTGTCGAAGGGCAGCATCTTCACCTTCACCCAGCCCATGCCGACAGTGCCCATGCTGGCCAGCAGCAGCGCCGTGATGCCGATGAGGAAGATCCAGCGCCAGCCGGTGTGATGAATCAGCGGCCCCATCATCTTGCGGTAAAGCTTCGTGAAGAAGTCCTCAGGGTGCTCACAGGCATTGTGATGAGCGAGATCAGTGGCCGAGGCTTTGCCTTCGGTAAGTGTCGAATACTTCTTTCCCCAGCGAAGAATTCGAATGGAAGCCCACGGTGTCACCATGAACGCGATCAACAATGACCAAAACATCGCGGCACTGGCTCCAATCGGGATCGGGCGCATGTAGGGGCCCATGAGGCCGCCGACGAAGGCCATCGGCAGCACGGCGGCGATCACAGCGAAGGTCGCGAGGATGGTAGGATTCCCCACCTCGCCCACGGCATCGACGGCGATGGCGCTCCAACTGCGGCCTTTGTTCTGCGGCAGGTGAAAATGTCGCACGATGTTCTCCACCACCACGATGGCGTCATCGACGAGAATACCGATGCTGAAGATGAGCGCAAAGAGCGTGATGCGATTCAGCGTGAAACCGTAGAGATAAAAAACGAGCAGCGTGAGTGCCAGCGTGGCCGGGATGGCCACGGCGACAATGCCGCTCTCCCGCCAACCAAGCGTGAGCCAGATGAGGATCGCCACGCTGAACACGGCGATGCTCATGTGCAGAAGCAGCTCATTCGACTTCTCCGCCGCCGTCTCGCCGTAATTGCGGGTGATGCTCACGCTCACATCCGCCGGGATGATGCTGCCTTTGAGTAGCTCGAGTTTTTGTAACACCTCATTGGCAACACTGATCGCGTTCGCACCGGGACGTTTCGCGATGCTTAGCGTCACGGCTGGCTCTTCGGTGATCTTGGTGCCGTGAAACACATACTGCGTCGGTTCCTCGCCTCCATCGACGATCTCGGCGACCTCGCGGAGATAGAGCGGACGGCCGCTGAACACACCCATGACGACGTTGCCGACTTCTTCTGCGGTTTTGAGAAAGGCACCGGTTTCAACGAGCACTTCATTATTGCCTGCGGTGAGAGCACCGGCGTGGAATTGGCGATTCGCCTGCTGTAGCATGGGAATGATGCCCGCAGGGCTCAGATTACGGCTGGCGAGCTTCACAGAATCGAGCATCACACGCACGGCACGTCGTGAACCACCAAGCAGCGTGGTTTCAGCCACCAGCGGCACCTGTTTGATCGATTCATCCACCTGGGCAGCGAGACGGCGCAGCGTGAGGTCATCGTAATGTGTGCTGTGAAAGGTGAACGCGAGGATAGGCACATCATCGATGCTCTTCGGCTTCACGATGGGCATCGTGACGCCCATGGGGATGCGGTCAAAATTTGAGCGCAGCTTCTCGGTAATCTTCACTAGGCTGCGTTCCGGGTCCTCGCCCACCTTGAAGCGCACGATGACGAGGCTCTCGCTGTCGCGCGAGGTGCTGTAAAGGTATTCCACGCCGGGCACCTCCCACAGCAACTTTTCCATCGGACGCGTGGCCCGTTCCTCAATCTCCTTTGCGCTCGATCCGGGCATGGCGACCATGACATCGATCATTGGCACTTTGATCTGCGGCTCTTCTTCACGTGGTAGCAGCACTACCGCTGCTGCGCCGAGTAAAACAGACGCGATGACCACCAACGGCGTCAGCTTCGAATCAATGAACGCCGCCGCAATGCGGCCTGCGATGCCGAGGGAATGAATTTGGGCACCACTCATGGCTGTAAGGTCAAGGGTTGGCCGTCGGCGAGACGAGCGATGTCGCTGACGATGACCTGTTCACCTTGCTCGATACCGGAAATCACCTCGACACGGCCGTCGATGACCTTGCCGGTCTTCACGAGCCGCAGCGTAGCTTTTCCATCCTTCGCCACGAATACGATCTCCATCTGTCCGCGCTTCAAAACTGCACTCTGCGACACCAGCAGCAGCTTCGTCTCCGCCACCGGCACGGACACCCGTCCAAACTGCCCGGTGCGCAGACCTTCCATCGCGGGAAGATCGAGCTTCACATTAAAGGTGCGGCTCACCGGATCGGCCACAGGCGAGATTTCGCTCACCGTGCCTTCGATAACCTTCGCGAGACGCACGAACATCTTTTCACCAAGCTTTACGCGATCCAAAATGGCCTCTGGCAAATCCGCCTCGAAGCGCAGCGAAGTCGGGGCTTCGATTTCGAGCAGTGGTTTGCCCGGCATGGCCAAGTCGCCCACATCGGCAAGCTTGCGTGTGACGACGCCATCAAACGGCGCGG
>JBIKYV010000187.1:0-6695 GCA_044355075.1 Prosthecobacter sp. | reverse complement strand
GCTAGGATCACACGGGGTGATCTCTTTCCGACGCTTGGCACATCTTTCACCCGTGATTATCAGAGAACTTCTGGCAACATGCCTTCGCCATTTCCGCTGAATGGCATGCGATACCATGGGCCTGCGTACAATACTCTGATGGACTTTTCTTGGGAGATTGATCTGTGGGGTAAAGTGAGGCGTGGAGTGGAGGCTGATCGCGCTACAGCTGAAGCTGCGGCGGATGCTGTGCATAATGTGCTTTTGGGCATACAGGCCGAGGTGGCTTCCACCTACTTTCAGATTCGTGCGCTCGATGCAGAGATGCGCGTGGTTCGTGAGGCGGTTGATTGGCGCAGTGAAGCATTAAAAATTGCCAAAGCTAGAGTTCAGGCTGGTGCGGGAAGTGAGTTGGAGCAAGCGCAGTCGGAGACTGAGGTCGCAAGTGCAGAAGCTGAAATTTCAGCGCTTCAGGCTAGTCGAGATGAATTGGAAAATAGGTTAGCCATTTTGCTCGGAGTCAATGCCGCTTCTTTTCGATTGCTGGTCAATGCGAATGAATTGCGCAGCCCACCCTCTGTTCGCGGCGGAGTGCCCACGGATCTTTTGGAAAGGCGGCCTGACTTGGCGCAGACCGAGCGGCAGTTGGCGGCTGCTACGGCTAGAATTGGAGTCGCAAAAGCGCAGTTTTTTCCGAGTTTGAAGCTGATGGGGAATGGAGGCTTCCAGAGTGGTGATATGGATCTTCTCCTTGAGCCAACCTCGTTGCTTTGGACGCTTGGTCCAAGGCTTAGTTTGCCTTTGTTTTCGGGGCACAAAAATAGATTCAATCTTTCTCGCTCCAAGTCGATGCATGAAGAGGCCTTAGCAGGTTATCGGCAGGCATTCTTGGCCGCAGTTGCCGATGTGGAGACCAGTCTTTCGCAGATCCAAAATTATGCTTTGCAGGCGTCAGCACAGCAGCGTGCAAGAGCCAGTGCCGAAAGAGCAGCTCAACTTGCACGCACTCGCTACGAAGCAGGCACAAGCCCCTACCTTGATGTGATCGAAGCGAATCGAACCGTGCTGACGGTTCAGCGGGCGACCATTCAAACATCCGAGCAGCGTCTGGCAGCCACGGTGAATTTGATCAAGGCCATCGGAGGGGGGTGGGATGTGTCACAGGCTATGATGTTCCCCGGATTGCAGTCAGATCCTGCTGTGCGTTCAAACGATAGGAATGCGAGCCCTGGAGTGTTTGCAAAGGTCCGCCGTTGGTTTCAAACCAAGTCATAACTTCATCGACATCGGGGCGATGCGCTTTGATGTTCTTGTCCATCCTCATGCCAGAACTGCCAGAAGTCGAAACAACCCTACGCGGCATTGAGCCCTACCTTGTCGGGCGAAAGATTCGCGAGGTCATCGTGCGGAATCGCAACCTTCGTTGGCCTGTTCCTGATTCCATTCATGAGCTTGAAGGCCACCGAATCCTTCAAGGTCGGCGTCGTGGGAAATACATTCTGCTGAGCTCTGAAGCGGGTACACTGATGCTGCATCTGGGTATGTCGGGTAGTCTGCGGGTAAGTTCGCCAGATCAGCCCTGGAAAAAACATGACCACTTGGCCCTAACCACTGATCAAGGAATGCAAATGCGATTGCATGATCCTCGCCGTTTCGGCGCTGCGCTTTGGATCGAGGGAGACCCCAGTGAACATCCACTCTTGGCGGAGCTAGGCCCTGAGCCGCTGTCTTTGGAAGACTTTGATGTCGATTATTTGCAGGAGAGGTGTCGAAGCCGAAGTGCCCCAATCAAGGCCGTCATCATGGACTCTCACACGGTGGTTGGCGTAGGAAATATCTATGCTTGTGAGTCACTCTTCATGGCTGGCATAAGGCCGGATCGAGAGGCGGGAAAGGTGTCTCGCTTACGTCTTGCGAAGTTGGTGGATGCCATTCGTGAGGTGCTGCAAGCGAGCATCGAGATGGGAGGAACAACTTTGCGCGATTTTGTGAACGAAAAAGGAGAGCCTGGCTATTTTCAGCAGACTCTGCGGGTTTATGATCGTGAAGAAGAGCCGTGTTGCCAATGTAGCTCTTTGATTCAGCGCATCGTCATGAGCAACCGCTCCACATACTTTTGTCCTCGTTGTCAGCGTTGATTCAACCAAGTCGAAAGGGCTACAAGATTGAGCACGGCTTTAGTCACAAAGCTACTGGGTTCGACATACTCAGGCAGCTTGCTGCCATCCGCGCTTCGCTCTGAGCAGTGGGCATTGCCTCCGGAGGGGCCTAGGCCATCCAGGGTTGGGCCAAGGTCGTAGAGGTAGTTCGCATCACTCAGGCCTCCACGACTTCGTGGAACGACCTTCAGTCCGAGTGGGACTCCGGCCTGTTGCCAATGGGTCACGAGAGAGTTTGAATTTTCCGAAGCTGGCCAAGCTGGGGTTTCTCCTAGTTTTTTGACATTGATTTTAGCGCCGCCTGTGGTTGTTCCTGCCATGTCTTCAATAAGCTTAGCGGCACTGGCTAAAACTTTGGGATCAAAGGCACGCATCTCGAGTTCAGCATAGGCTTCATGAGGTACTCGATTCAGCACACTGCCGCCTTGCATATTGGCCACATTGACTGTGAGGCTGCGTGGGTTGTCTGTGATTGCATGAATGCGTGGAAGCAGTGTGGCTAGTTCAACGACGGCGTTGATTCCTTGAGCCCAGGCGCTGCCTGCGTGAGCGCCGCGTCCTTCGCATTCAAGGCGATATTCCACTCTGCCTTTGCGCGCATTCACCACATGCCAGCCATCTTGATCTTTAGGGCCACCTTCAAATACCAGTACGGCTTTTGCTCCTAGGGGGCAATGCTGATGCACACGCTGGCTGAAATCAATGCTGATGGCTTCCTCCGCTGAGTTCGCTGCAATCATCCATGTATGGGTTTCCAGCATGTCAGGCATGAGCTTCTGCATGATCTCGAACATCAGGTGGATCAAAGCTGTGCCGCCTTTGATGTCCACGGTTCCTGGTCCGTAAATGCGATCTCCTTCTTCCTGCCAATGAAAGCGGTTTTTGGCTTCCTCATCGGCGGAGTAAACGGTGTCGAGGTGAGTCACGAGCAGAATAGGATTCTGATGTGAAGGTCCTCTTCTTAGAAATAGATGATGAGCATGTTCGGGGTTGCTGGATGCAATCCACTCCGGCACAAAACCAAGCTTAGCGAAGCCCTCCGCAGTAATGCGCCCCACTTCTTGCACGCCCTTGAAGTGTGTCGTCAGGCTATTCACGGCGACTAGTTCACGCAACCAAGCGAGGGTGGCCGGTAGTCGTTCTTGGGCCATTTGGGTTAGCTGTTCTTGAAGGCTCATTTTCCCAGCATCCTGATCAGGCCCATAATAACAAGCCTGTGCTGACTAAGGTGATGATTTTCCTCGATCTTGCATGGTGTTTCGTGAAGCGACCGTTTACAGCTTCAATATGCTTCCTCGCCGCCGCTTTCTTGCTTCTTCAATCGCCAGCGTCATGACGTCTTCATTATGGGGACAGCAGCCTAAACTGAGCTACAAGGGCGAAAATATTCATTTTGGTTTGGTGACGTACATGTGGGGTGCAGACTGGGATCTTCCTACGTTGATTGCGAATTGCGAAGCGGCAGAGGTCTTGGCTGTGGAGTTGCGCATTGAGCATGCCCATGCGGTGAGCCCGAGCTTCTCAGCGGCCCAGCGTCTCGAGGTCCGCAAGCGCTTCGATGACTCGCCCGTGGATGTTCTTGGCATGGGCACAAATTGTGAGTTTCACAGTTCTAAACCTGAGGTGGTGAGCCAGCAGATCGAACTAGCCAAGTCCTACATCAAGCTTAGCCATGACATCGGTGGCACCGGCGTGAAAGTGAAACCCAATGCCTTGGTTAAAGATGTGCCTGAAGCAAAGACACTCGAGCAAATTGGCAAAGCGCTCGCTGAATTGGGAGATTATGCCAATGGCTTTGGTCAGCAGATTCGACTGGAGGTGCATGGTAGCCAAACCTCAGAACTGCCTCGCATCCGCTCCATCATGGAGGCTGCTTCTCATGAAAATGTGCGTGTTTGCTGGAATTCAAATGACACCGATCTCATCGGTGATGGCTTGGAAGCCAATTTTGCCAAAGTTCAAGACTACCTAGGGCAAACCGTACACATCCGCGGCGTCGGTCAGAGTCTATATCCTTACGAGACGCTAGCTCGACTGTTGGTTCGGGCTGATTACACAGGACATGTTTGTCTGGAGGCAGCCAAGTTGCCGCAGGGGGATCGTGTTGCCGCTTTGGCCATGGAGCGTGAGCTTTTCATGGCACTCATATCACAGGCTCGCGCCGCGGTTCAGGATTAGTCCCTGGATGGTTTGGTTTTGAGCCAATGCTGGAAAAAGGCATAGATAAGCTCGTTTGAGGCTTCATTAGGATCGTGACTTTCACGATTGCTCATCGCGACACGATGTTCATGGCCTAGCTGCTGGTAAACGGCTCGCACATGATTTAGCGCCATCCATCGTTTCGGCGGATCCTCAGCTCCACCCGACACGAGAAAAGGTCTCGGTGCCATGAGAGCTTGTACTTCCACCAAGTCATGACCTTTCTCGATCAAGGTTCGATAAGCTCCAGTCCTCGGACGTTCGGAGCTAACTAAGCCAGGGGGTCGAGTGAAGTTCGAATCAAGACCAAGATACCATGGCTCCTGATAGTTAATGCTTGCGCGGCTTTCATCGAACACGATTCCAGGATCAGACCAGGCGCCACAAGCATACTTAGGCCATAGACAAGCGCCAAACATCGCCCACTTTCCGCCATAAGAATGCCCCACAATGCCAATGCGCTGAGAGTCCACGTAAGGTAAGTTCGCCAGTGCCTGCCATGCATTGGCTGAAACGTAAGCCAGATAGCTGAGTGGTTGGCATTGTGCCTGTGTACTCATGATCGGCTTTCGGGCATCTCCACCTGGTGAGCCAAGGCTCAGTGTGACAAAGCCGCGCCGTGCCAACTGCCAGGCAAAATCTCGCCATGGTTTTCCTGCGAGCCCCACGCTTGTTTCAGGTTCATAAAAAGGAACGAAAACTGCGGCTAAGTTTCGTGCATTGGCTGGGATGAGAAGATAGCCTTCGCCATGTTGATCGGGGGCGATTTGAACACGCACTTTTTGCTGAGTGATCCCTTCTCGTAGGCTGCTGCTCAGGATCTCCAAGGTCGGCTTTTCCAAGACAGGCGGCCACTTTCCCAGCAGTTCCTGCCATTCCCTGAGAATCTCAGCGCGTCGACGTGTCCAGTCTTGGGCATTAGCGACGCGGGTGCCATCCCGAAAGAGTAATGGTGATCGATAGGGCCCCCATTTCTCCTGCCATTCCTTGGGCGCGGTTGAAGCTTCTTGGATAGCTGAGGGCAGTTCGGCGGCTCTGCCACAAGAGTCGAGCACGATCAGGAAAATCCACAGTGTATAGATTTTGCTAAAAAAAGAGTAGAGATTTGAGAGGCCAACCATGATCAAGAGCTCATACGGAGGCACGCATCCGTGAATTGCTGGCACAGAGCTTTCTTCGAAAGCCACGCACTTCTTCAAACGTAGCCTCTGCCCCCCATGAATACTTCACGTCGTCTTTTCCTCCGTGGCACCGGTGCAGCGCTCGGCCTGCCGTGGCTGGAGTCCATCTGCGCTTTTGGAGCTGAATCGGTCAAAAACAACACCGCGCCGCGTCGGCTCGCCGTGTGCTTCACCGGGAATGGCGTAAACCCACACCACTGGGGTGCCGAAACAACGTCCGGTGGCATGGTCTTCAAAAAGTCGCTCACCCCGCTCGAAGGACTCAAGAAGCATGTGAACGTCTTCACTGGCCTCTGGAACCCCACGACCGTGGAAGGCGAAGGCGGCCACTATCCGAAGATGAACGTGCTTTGCGGCCTGAAGGTAAAAAAGACCACCACTGATGTCGAGGTCGGCACCACGATGGATCAGCTCATCGCCGCGCACACCGGCAAATTCACGCCCGTGCCCAGCGTCGTGCTCGGCACCGAGCGGCCCAGCTACAGCACCGACAGCGGCTTCACGTCGATCTACTCCGCCTACATCTCCTGGAGCACGCCCACCACGCCCGCGCCGAAGGAAATCTTCCCCCAGCAGGCTTTTGACCAGCTCTTCGACGACGGCAGCCGCCGCAAGCGCGACAAAAGCATCCTCGACCTCGTGCTCGAAGACGCCAGCAGCCTCAAAACCAAGCTCAGCAGTCGCGACAAACAGAAACTCGACGAGTATCTGACCTCCGTGCGTGAGATCGAGCAGCGCGTCGAGCTTGCCGAAAAAATCAGTCAGGCCGAGACCAACGGCCAAGGCTGGCAGCCCAGCGTGAAGACTGTCACGCTCGGACGTCCCGCCGCCGGCATCCCCGCGAGTAGCGAGGACCATCTGCGTCTCATGTTCGACATCATGCTCCTCGCCTTCCAGATGGATCGCACGCGTGTCGCCACTTTCATGATGAACAATGACCTCTCGAACATGCGCTTCCCCAGCCTCGACGGCGTCAGTGGCGGCATTCACGAGTTATCGCACCATGCCAATGACGAGCATCGTCTGAGCCTTTATCAGCGGGTGAATGAGCATCAGGTCAAACTCTGGGCGGAATTCCTCGCCAAGATGCAGGCTACGAACGAAGGCGAGCGTACCCTGTTGGAAAACAGCATGATCCTGCTCACCAGCAGCCTCATGGACGGCAACGCGCACGATT
>JBIKYV010000186.1:0-6741 GCA_044355075.1 Prosthecobacter sp. | reverse complement strand
TAGGCTATTTTTGCCATGGACAACTTCATCATGGCTTAGCACAAGGATGAAATTTTCATCATAGGCATATAACATGGAGAAGGTGGCCTCTCCGTGGTGATACTTTCGATGCACGGGATCCTCCTCCATGTAGCGGAGCGTGTCATTCATCCATCCCATGTTCCACTTGAAACCAAATCCCAGTCCTCCTGTATCAGTCGGTTTCGATACACCGGGCCAAGCGGTGCTTTCTTCTGCGATAATTGTGCAGCCAGGATGCTTTTCATAAGCCAATCGATTCAGCTCACGCATGAAATCGATAGCTTCTAGGTTTTCCCGGCCACCATACTTGTTTGGAACCCAGGCCCACGGTTTGCGGCTGTAGTCCAAATAAAGCATGGAAGCTACGGCATCTACTCGCAAGCCGTCGATGTGAAACTCGTCTAACCAATAAAGAGCATTTGCGATGAGGAAGTTCTTCACTTCAGCACGGCCATAGTTGAAGATGAGCGTGCCCCAGTCCTGATGTTCACCCTGGCGTGGGTCAGCATGTTCATACAGACATGAGCCATCAAAGCGGGCTAGGCCAAAGGTATCCTTCGGGAAGTGACCAGGCACCCAGTCTAGCAAGACGCCGATACCAGCCTGATGGCATCGGTCCACGAATTCGCGAAACTCATCAGGATTTCCAAATCGGCTCGTGGGGGCAAAATAGCCGGTGATTTGATAGCCCCAGGAGCCATCAAAGGGATGCTCGGCCACAGGCATCAATTCTATGTGCGTGAAGTTCATGTTCTTCACGTAGGGGATCAGATCATCACCCAATTCTCGGTAGCTTTTGGGCCGATTTTTTTGCTCAGGTATGCGCTTCCAGGAGCCCAAGTGTACCTCATAGATACTCATGGGGGCATGGTAGAGATCCATGTGCGCTCGCTTTTGCATCCACTCCTGATCGCCCCAGCTGTAGCGATCCAGATTGAAGACAAGGCTTGCGGTTTCGGTGCCATGCTGGCCAAAGAAGCCAAAAGGATCACTCTTGACATGCAGACCGCCATCAGCTCCCAGAAGCTCGAACTTGTAATGACTCAGTTCCGTGATGCCGGGAATGAAAATCTCCCAGATGCCTTCACGATTCCTCATCGGATGCATGCGGCCGTCCCATTGATTGAAATCACCCACCACGGACACTCGACGTGCATTAGGAGCCCATACAGCAAATTGAACGCCCTGCACCCCACCGAAATTCGTGAGATGCGCCCCCAAGCAATCCCATAGGCGCTGATGACGCCCCTCTTTGAAAAAGTAGATATCCTGCTCTCCCAAAAGCGTGCCGAAAGAGTAGGGGTCTGCGATTTGGTGAGTGCTCCCACTCAGGGAATGAATTTCAAGATCGTAGCCATGATCGCAATCACCGATCTCTCCGGCGAAGAAACCATGATCATCGATAAGGTTCAGCGACCACGAGTCAGTACCTCCACGTTGAAGGACTTTCACTGCTTGAGCTCCGGGCTGAAAGGTTCGCACCACAGCTTTCCCATCGGGCAAGACATGTCTGCCGAGAAAGCCGAAAGGATCTCCATGGCGGGCTTCTAAAATGGCCTGGATCTCAGCGTTCAGAGGGTTCGGAGCGATCATGGATGGGAAAAGCAGTCGTTAGCTGCAAGTAATAGAGGCTCAAGATGTTCCTGGCAGATTCTGACCATGTCATGAGCCTGTAACAGGAGTCTTCGACGCCGAGTAGGTTGGCAATTTTCATACCAACGCATGATCTGTGCCGAGATGATGTCGGGTTGAGTGCCTGTTTGAAAATAATGGGCTAATTCGCCTAGCACTTCGTGATGCACCGGCAGATCCGAGCAGAAGATGGGCATTCGATGCGCCAAGGCTTCTAGAAGAGGCAGTCCAAATCCCTCGCCTTTACTGGGAAAGACTAGGGCATCTGCCACGGCATAGAGACTGCGCAGATCGTCCTCACCCAGAGTTCCCTGGTCTCCCAAAAAATGCACCTGCGATTCGATCTGAAGGAACTGCCTCAGCTGCTTAAGCTCCTGGTGATAAGCCAGCCCATCAGGCTGATGAGGATCAGGTGCACCTGTGATGAGATACGCCACTCGGCAGCCGCGATCGATTAGTCCGGCAGTGATTTTCATCCCGAGTTCGATGTTTTTGCGTCGTACTAGCCTTGCCGGATGCAAAAGCACAAGGTCAGCCTGAGCCAAGGGCAAGGCCGCAATTCGTGGTGTTAGGCCTAACACAGCCGCTAGATCAAGACCGTTCGGAATGAGCTGAATCGACTCAGCGTGCAAGCCTGTGACGTTGGCATACTCTTGTCTACGCGTCTCCGAAACCGCCACGTGCCGCATCTCTGGCAGTGGTTCAGCCCAGGTGATGTGCTGGTAAGCAGGATTCACTGCACAAATGTCATGCACCCAGTTGACCCATCTGATCTCAGGATGCTGCCTGGAGAGTGAATGGAGCTGGCGAGTCCAGTCCAGGTCAAAGGGCATCGTCATTACATTGTGGATCAGCACCGCATCATAGTTGCCCAATGGTAGGGAGGCGGAGTTTGTATCTCCTTGATTATGAGTCCCTTGTTTAGGTTGAGCAAAGGTGTAATCAAAGTCCTTCCGATCCATCAAATGAACCTCGTGTCCCAGTCGCTCTAGGGCCACCGCTTGATCTCGGATGACACGCTCAACTCCTCCAATAACGGGGGGCAAGGTGTAGTGAAGAATCGCAATACGCATGAGCATACATGATGGCGTGGGGAACTGAAGATTGCACTTGGAAAGCCTGGGTAGATTCTGCTATTCACTCTGTATGCCCGGTCCTGCCCAGCTCGAACATCTCATCCCCCTACTTGATGACGAATCTCCGGTCGTGCAAGAAGCCCTACGCCGTGAACTCACCGGCATTCGCAAAGATCTTCCAGAGCGGCTCAAAGCTCTAGATCGCCCACTCTCCTCCGAAGAAGAACAGCACGTAGCCCGCCTGCTTGAGCCCGCCAGAAAGGCAGAACTCGAGGAAACATGGCTCCGCTGGCGGTGGCTCGATCAGCCTAATGCCCAGCTGGAGGAGGGAATTGCGCAGATCTCAGCCTACCTCAGTAACTGGCGCACTCAGCCCGGTGATCTCGCGCTTCGCTTGGATGCACTCGCCGAAGAAGCCTATCGCGATCATGGTCAAATGGATGCCCGAGAACTCAGCGAGTGGCTGTTTGCCATGCACGAAGGCACCGTGCGCTTTCGGGGCAACAGCAAAGGCTATTATCAAGCGAGCAACAGCAATCTCTTCTGGGTCCTCGATACAGGTTTAGGAAACCCCATCAGCCTCTGCTGTTTGTATCGTCTTCTCGGGCATCGATTCGGGCTTGATATCCAAGGCTGCAATTTTCCTGGGCATTTTCTTGCTCAAGTCGAGGTCCAAGGGCGCATGTGGCTCGTGGATTGTTTCAATCGAGGACGCTTCATGCTTGCTGGAGATGTGGCCAAACACCACCCTGCGGCCAATCCTGCCCTTGAAGACGTTATCCGCCAACATGCCAGCGTCGATCAAATCCTCCTCCGTATCCTCAGAAATCTCGACGAAGCCTGCGACCGCAGCGATAACCTACCACTGCGTCATACTATGCGTCGCCTAGCCTCCAAGCTGATGCAGGAAGACGACTCAACATCCTAGGCTCTCGCGCTTTTCGCTCGACTAAGCTTGCCAGCGTAGCGCGATGCTCTCTCTTCCATTGCATGGACCTTCAACTTCATGGACAAAACATTGCCATTTTTGGCTCATCACAAGGTATTGGCCGGGCGATTGCCAATGCCTTCATCGACGAAGGCTGTCATGTTCGTGGCTTTGATCGGGTGGCAGTCGATGGCATTGATACGACTATTGGCGACGTGGCTTGTGCTCAACAAGTGCGCGATTTTGCAGCCTCTTTCCCACAAGTAAATCACGTTATCTACAGCGTCGGTGTCTCTTCGGGGAAGTTCGGTTTCCCATTTTGGAATGTAGATGCCGAGGATTGGGCACGTGTATTGGATCTAAATCTCGTCGGTGCCGTGCGCGTTGCGCAGACCTTTGCGCCTGGTCTCATCGCTTCTGGGGGCGGTTCTCTACTCTTCTTGGTATCCGTCGCCGGTCAGATCGGCTCGCAGACTGATCCACCTTACAGCGCCGCGAAGGCTGGGCTTATCAATTTTACGCAATGTGCTGCTAAGGATCTAGCTAAGCATCAGGTGCGCGTGAATTCCTTGGCCCCAGGCATGGTGAAGACTGATTTGAATCAGACCGTATGGAAGGCTAGTCAGCAGAGCCTGCCTGAGTCTCAGCGGCAGAGTTATGAGGTTTGGGCTGCGGAAAAGATCGCTAAAGTGGCTCCGCTCGGTCGCTGGCAGATGCCTGAAGAGTATGGTGCCATGGCTTGCTACCTAGCCTCGCCTCATGCACGCAATATCACTGGCCAAACTATCAATATTGATGGCGGTCAGGTCATGCATTCGTGACGCGCATGAATAGGCCTGCGCAGGAGCAGAAGCGTATTGTGACTCACAAGTCGGCTAGAGCGCATCATGTCTAGTTTCAAGTCAGTAGCTTTGTTTGGCTAACTTCACTAAGATAGCAAAGGCTGTTGTTCATGAGGAGAGTTAGGCTTGCTTCTTGGTCTGGCCGCAGGGAGTGAACTCTGTAGTATGACGTTTCGATCAGCATGGCATATAAACAATGAGCCTTAGGTTCTTCAGCATGTCATTGCTGCGCAGCCGACGATCTTGAAAAGAACATCGCTCATCGAGAAAACTTTTTGTTATTTAAAAACGACCTTGAATCCGATCACGCCATAGCGATCGAGGGGAATTGATGGGGTGCCTGAGGCTCATTCGTAGAGCTTGAAAAGACCGGAGTGATCTAGATCTCCAAAGCCTTTTTCGTGCACAAAGGTTTCCCACTGTACTAGGGAATTTCGTAAAGTCGGGGAATCGAGTCCGACGCTCTCGGCGAGTTCACACATCAGGCGCACGTCTTTGAGCTGGAGCTCTGCCCGCCCTCCTGGGGTAAAGTCACGACGGGCCATGCGGTCGCCATGCAAGGCAAGGATACGGCTCTCGGCAAAGCCACCAAGCAGGGCCTGGCGGACGAGGACAGGGTCGAGACCCGATAACTCAGCCAGACGCAGTGCCTGGGCGACGGCGTCGATGGTCTGCGCCACGATAAGCTGGTTAGCGAGTTTGGTGACTTGGCCGCTGCCGCTTGGGCCCAGGTGGGTGATGTTTTTTCCAACAGCTTGGAACAGTGGTAGGGCTCGCTGAAAGTTCGCTTCGCTGCCTCCTACCATGAGGGTCAGGGTGCCAGCCTCGGCTCCGACTTGACCGCCGGAAACCGGAGCATCGACCCAAGCGATGCGCTGAGCAAATTCTCGTGTTTTGGTCACGCTGGTGGTGCCGAAATCGATGATCAGGGCATCTGGGTGTAGCCCCTGATGTAGGCCTTCGGAGCCAAAAACGACTTCCTCCACGACGGTGGAGGTCGTGAGGTTGATGCAGATGATTCCTGGTCCGACGCGTTGGGCCAGTTCAGGCAGCGTTTGGGCTCGACTCAGACCCACTTGTTCAGCCTCAAGTGCCGGGCCGGGACTGCGATTCCAGACGATGACATTCGCACCAGCAGCGTGGAGATGGCGCGCATTCGCTCGCCCCATATTGCCAAGGCCAACAAATCCGAGAGTTTGTCCAGAGAGAGAATCGCTCATGGCGAGGGCTGATGTTTACCAGAGATCAATTGGCTGATGCAGGCTGGGCTGGATGATTTCTGTGCCGGATAATGATTCGCTGAAGCGCGCGCGGAACCAAGCTTGAGAGTCTTCCTCGCCATGGACCATAAGAAGTTTTTTCGGGCGAACTTTTTCGACGTATTCTGCAATCTGCTCGCGTGTGGCGTGTGCACTGAGGTCGAAGCTTTCGATGCGGGCATTGGCCTCAACCGGGGTGAGGTCGGGCGCGAGCTTGATTTTTTCTCCAGGTTTGGCATGGCGCAGGCGGAAGCCGGGAGATTCTGGATCGGTGTAGCCAACGAAGGCAACCGCGTTGCGTGGATTATCGATGAAGCGCCAAGCAAATTGATTGGAGGTGGTGCCCTCGGTCATCATACCGCTCGAGAGGCAATAGATGGTGCGAGGCTGATAAACGAACTGTCTTGGACCGCCCCTGCGTCCACGCTTTTCTGGGCGGATGAGCATCTTCATATCCTCTAGCAGCTGAAAGCCGGGGTAATTTCGCCTGGATCGATCGCTGTAGTGATCATAAAGCACAGTGATCTTGGTGCCTAGGCCGCCGATGTGCAGGGGCATCTCGGGGATGAGGCCTTCTTCGTGCAGCTCATGAAGCATAAGCATCACCTCCTGAGTTTTTCCTAGAGCGAAGACGGGGATCAGCACCGAACCATTGGCATCAAAGGTATCACGAATAAGCGCTGCAAGTCGCTCTTTTTCTCCCTTGCGGGTATAACTAGCTGGCCGTGCGTAGGTGCCACGGGTGGTCTCAATGACTAAGACGTCGATGTTCTCTGTGGGAAAATTAGCCGCCATGGAGATTGTTTGCGGCTCAAAGTTTACATCTCCTGTGTAAAACAGGTTGCTGCCTGACTCACGCACCATGACGCCTGCTGATCCTAGAATATGGCCGGCATCGTGAAAGCTGACTTCCCAGTTGGTATCAGGAATCTCGAATTTCCGTTCGAGGTCGCGGTAGACATAGTGCGCTCGGTTTTCATCCA
>JBIKYV010000185.1:0-6779 GCA_044355075.1 Prosthecobacter sp. | reverse complement strand
CTAGTGCGCCCTGCATGGTGGGTGCATCCTGCTTGGCTAGTTCGCTCTGCTTGGTGGGTGCATCCTGTTTGGCTAGTGCGCCTTGCATGGTGGGGGCACCCTGTTTGGCTAGTGCGCCCTGCATGGTGGGTGCATCCTGTTTGGCTGGTGCGCTCTGCATGGCCGGTGCATCTTGCTTGGCCGGTGCGTCCATTTTGGCTGACTTTGTGGTGTCGACTGCGGATGTTTTTTTCGTTACTATCGATTCGGGGGCTTTGGATAGCTGTAAAGATTTGTCATTCGCTGATGAGTTTGAATTCGATGCCAAGCTAGGCATTGGGGTAGCCTGCGGTTGGGTGCCAAAGTAGTAGGCAGAGCCCCCTGCGAGAACTGCTGCACTGGCTGCGGCAGCGATCCAGGGTAGGGAGGATCGCTCTTTCTTCGGAGCCTCTAAAGGAGGCGGGTTCTTGGTTCGCTGGGTGCTGCTAAAGTTGATGTTTTGGCTCGTCACCGTGCTGGGTTTCAAGCCTAGCATTTCCGCAAGAATCCCTGCGCTGGAGGGGCGAATGTTGGGATCTTTGCTCAGGCAGGCGGCAATGGCCTCTTCCCAAAGCTGAGGCAGTTCTTCGCGTGCGGTGATGTCTAGCTCGCGGCGGCGTTCTGCCACCGTGGGAGGAATTTTGGAATTGATCTGCATCGGCAGATCACCGCGATAAAAAGGAGGCTTGCCGCTGAAGAGTTCATAAAGTGTCGCTCCCAGGGAATAGACGTCATCCGTGGGAAGTGGGCGCTCTCCCATTGCCTGTTGGGGGCTCATGTAGGGTAGAGTGCCGCTGGCTCCCATGTTGGCCACAGACAAGCGGCTCATGGTATCAGAAAGACTGCGCGCGATTCCAAAATCAGCAATTTTAGCCACGTCATCGCGTGCGGTGAGCATGATGTTGGCGGGCTTTAGGTCGCGGTGGACGAGCTTGCGTTGAAAGTGCGCATAGTTCAAAGCCTCACAAACGCCGAGCAACCATTTCGAAACTTCAGCCACAGTGAATACGCCGCCTTCTACGCCTAACCTGAGTTCCGATAGCGTTTTGCCATCGACGAATTCCATTGAAATGGCTGCTGTATCGTCATCATCAACAAAGTCATAGATTCGAACAATGTTCGGGTGAGAGAGCTCGAGTCCACGGCGGGTCTCTGTCTTCAATTCCTTTACAGCCGCTGGATCAAGTCCAATCAAGCTTGGTAAAAATTTCAGGGCTACAGGTCGTTCGAGCTTCAAATCATCCGCGAGCCAGACTACCCCCATGCCACCTCGTCCCAAAACGCGCTCAAGTTTGTAGCGGTTGAAAACCGTCATGCCCGAGCCTGGCACCTTCATCACGATCGTCCGGTCCATGTAATCCTCTCCACTCATCGTACTTGTGGTAGGGTGGTATCCTGTCCCACCTGCAAAAGACGGGGGGATCGTAGGCTGGGAGCCAGAAGACGTCGGTTCCATGAATAGAGATTATGATAGATGGAGAGCGAGTGTCTACTGTGACAGTGGATCACTTCGTGTGAAAGTTGGACAAGAGGACTCTTTGTCGTGAGGTGGCAATGCCTTGTTTATTTGGGAAAGATTAAACTTTAGGCTCAGGTCGTCGTTTATGGTTATCCATGGCGATTTTTAAAGCACGCTTCGCGCCAGAAGCTTCTGAAGACTGTGTTTCTCGGGTTCTCTCTGCCGGCAAAAAGCCTTAACGCTTCCAGACGACCCAGCACTCGGGTGGAGGAGACTGCCGGTTGATGGGACGGATGAGTTGCGCCTCGTATTCTTTGGTTGGCAGGCTAGAAGCCCAAGCTTCGATGGCAGACTGCTCTAGGGCTCCATCTTCATGCCCTGGATAAACGGCGATGGTCATCAATCCACCTGGGGCCAGCATTTGAACCGCCGCCTGAACCGCTTCAAGTGTTGTCTTCACCTGGGTGGTCATGATTTTATCCGAGCCTGGCAAATAGCCCAGATTCAACATGATGCCTTTCAGCCTTCCCTGCCATTCTTGAGGGACATGGTCGGCCATGATTTCATGGCCTGCATGAAAGACGACGGCCTGTGTCACACCGGCGTCAGCGAGTCGGCGGCGAGTTTCAGTGACTGCTGCAGCCTGGATGTCGAAAGCCCAGACCTTTCCCTCTTTACCTACTAAATGGGCCAAAAAAAGCGTGTCGTGACCATTGCCAGCAGTGCCATCCACGGCCGCATCTCCTGGCCTTAGGCGATCTTTCATGAGTAAATGTGCCCAGCGTACGGCAGAGGGTAGGCCTCCAGTGGTGCTGCAAAGTTGGGGGGGGGCAGTCGTCATGAGAATGAGAGGTGCGCAAATAAAGAGGCAGTCGATAGGTGTCACCTGGGGATTCTGAAATCCTAGATGCGGCTTGGTGCTTGCATCCAGCGGGGTGAGGCTTCACTCTGAGCCTCTACCCCTCTCCTGGGGCATTCTTTCCATGTCCAAGCACACTTACAAACAAGCCGGCGTTGATATTCATGAAGCAGCCTCCTTTGTCGATGACATTGGCGCGCTGGTGAAGGCGACTCAGAAAAAGCGCAAGCTCGCCAACGCCTTTGGTCTCTTTGCTGCCGGTTATGATCTCAGCAAATACAAGCATCCAGTGATCTTTACTGGATGCGATGGGGTAGGGACCAAACTGGAGCTTTTGCTGAAGCATGATCTACTAGAAAACGCGGGCAAAGATCTAGTCGCGATGAACGTCAATGACGTGCTGACCTGCGGCGCTGATCCGATCATGTTCCTCGACTACGTAGGGGTGAATAAGATCCAAAAGCGCCAGCTCACGCGAATCATCGCAGGCATGTCGGAATATCTGCAGGCCTGCCATTGTATCTTGGCTGGCGGAGAGACGGCAGAGATGCCGGGTGCCGTGCTTGAAGACATGGTTGAGCTCTCCGGTTTTGCCATCGGTGCTGCCGAAAAAGCCGACGTGCTAAATCCCGCTGAAATCAAGAAGGGCGATGTTCTCATTGGCTGGCCGAGCGCTGGCTTCCATGCCAATGGATTCAGTCTTGTGCGGCGTATCCTTTCCCGGGAAAGCATTAAACTCAGCAAAAAAGAAGCAGCACAGCTGCTGACGCCGACCTTGCTTTACCATGAGGTCTGCTGGGGGTTACGTCGGGCGAAAATCAAGCCTGCCGCGATGGCGCACATCACAGGGGGGGGATTGGTGGAAAATTTAGGTCGCATCTTCACCCGTCGTGGTTTCGGCTGCCATCTGAAGGTGCCCTACTGGAAAAATGATGTTGTCCAAAAGGTGCTCAAGCACGCTGATCCGGCGGATGCTTGGGACACCTTCAATATGGGCATCGGATGGGTGGCCATTATCGACTCGAAACATGTTAAAAAAGCGCTCAAAGTGGGTTCGGGTGCCGTGGTCCTGGGAGAGATGGACAAGAGCGCGCAAGTGACTTGTGAAGTCGTCGCCTGATCTTTGGTAGGCTCCGTGCCGCCAATCGCATTCATTACTAGACACCATACGGATCAGATTCTTAACTGATCCGTATGGCTCTATCCTTGGATGATATCTTAAATGCCGCAGATGAACACAAAGCTAGTGATGTGTTTTTGATAGAGGGAGAAGTTCCTCGCATGAAGATTAGTGGTCAGCTGATGCTCTTGGGTGATGAGCCTATGCAGCTAAATCAGATGGTAGGTCTTTGGCAGGCTTGTGGAGCGAATCCAGAGGCAGATCATGATAAAGATTCAGGCCTAGTTTCTTCTTCGCAGACACGTTACCGAGTTAATCTTTATAAGGCTATCGGTCGTTTGGGGGTGGTGATGCGTCGCATCCGTACGGATTTGCCTATTCTTGGTAATTTGGGCGTGCCAGATTGGTTGCTGACCAAATGGGCGCTAAAAACACGCGGCTTGATCCTGATCACAGGGCCGACGGGCATGGGTAAAAGTACCACGATGGCAGGTCTCCTCCAGTGGATGAACGAGAACCTAGCGCGGCACATTGTCACCATCGAAGACCCAATCGAATTCATGTATCCGAATAAGTCGAGCATGTTCACGCAGCGCGAGGTGGGGCGAGATACCTCCAACTACGCACGTGGCGTGCGTGCGGCGATGCGACAGGCTCCTGACGTCATCATGGTAGGTGAAATTCGTGATTTGGAGACAGCCCTGACTACGCTGCAAGCGAGCGAGACAGGCCATTTGGTGCTCGCCTCCATCCACAGCGATAGCGCGGTGGATGCGGTGGATCGTCTGGCGCACTTGTTTCCACCGGAGCAATCCGCTCTTGGCCTCCATTTGCTTTCCCAGCAGTTGATTGGAGCCCTTTGTCAGAAGCTACTGCCTCGCACCGATGGCGGGATGCATTTGCTTGTCGAGCACCTGGAGAATGGGGGAGCGGTCAAGCAGTGGATCGCGAAGCAGGACATCGAAAACATCCGGAATTACATGCAGCGGGGCAATGACCCGAACTGCTGCACTTTCCTCACCAACATTGTGCGCGCTTATGAGGCTGGATACATCACGGAGGCTGAGGCGATTGGAGCCTGCGGAAATGAAGTCGAGTTCAAGCGTGCGGCTCGCGGGATTTCGTAAAAACAGAAAGCGCGGCGGAAGTTCCGTCGCGCTTTCGATGGTGAAGATAACAGTTTTTGACTACTCTTCAGCAGTCACGGTAAGGACTTGGCGTCCTTTGTAGTAACCGCAGGAAGGGCAGGCCACATGGCCCGGAACCGAAGTGCCGCACTCAGGGCAGGTCTTCAGAACTGGAGCACGCCAGCGATTCGCTCCCTGACGGAGGCGTTGACGGGCTTTGGATTGACGGCGTTTTGGGTTGGCCATGGGTAGAGGGGGCGCTAGTTTTTCTTAATTTGATCGAGGGCATCCCAAACTCCACCGCCATTGCCTGGCGTTTCGGATACTGCTTGGGAAGGCTCGGCAGTGTCGAAACGGCCCTCGGCAGGACAAACGCGCAGTTGGACGTTACCGTCTTCACAGCGCGGGAAGTTCGGAAGGGTCAACAGGATGTCCTCTCGGATTAGGTCTGTCAAGTCCGTGATGTCTTCCTTTTCCACAGGAAGTTCCGCTTGATAGGCCTCCAGAGAGACACGGTGAGAAAATTTTTCCAGACATCTGCCGCATTCTAGGCTGAATTCAGCCTCTAGGCTCCCTGTGATAATCAGGTCATCATCGTCACGGATCACGTTCAAATCATAATTTAGCGGAGAATTTGCCTGCATGGGGTCTCCTTCGACGAGCTTGAAAAAAGTGCCGGGTAGGGTTCCGGTGATCTGTTTTCCGTCGGCGGGGAGGTGGCGTGGGTCGATGTGAAAAGGATTCATACAGGTTGGTGCAGTCAGTCTGGGATACCTTTCGTGCGGTCAATGTTACATTCTTCCCACTGTCCTGTCTCCCAGTCCAGCACCTCTAGGCCCAGGAAATGTTTTTTGTAATCGTAGACGCTAGGCTCACGAGTCGCATAACCTGGATAATAGTAGCGGCAGCCAAGTGTGCGAGCGTGCTCTATTTCCAAAAGTAATGTGTACGTTCCCAGGCCTCGCTTCGAGGCCGTGGGATCAAACATGCCATAAACGCCAGAAGCGGCCACTTCGCCGACATCCATGTAGCTTATGGCTAGCAGCTGATCTCCATCAAAGACCCGACATTCGAGGCAGCGACATGGAACCTCGGCAGGAGATTCGGACAGGAAATCGCCAAGTCGGTCGGGGACATGGTCACGAAAGCGCGCTTTGTGCGCCTGAAACATGGCTTCTGCTTCTGCGCTGATTGTGGCAGGCAGAAACTCGTGCCTCAAATCGCTATTGCGTCGCAGCACTCTGCGCTGGCTTTTGCGCAGCCGAAAAGCCTGCAAGTCGATTCGCAGCGGCGTGATCCATTTAACATTCCCTTCATCGATCGTGGCATTGTAGCGGAAAAAAGAATGACCGAAATGCCGCCAGCCTGCCTGCCAGAGCTGATCCATGATCCGCCCTGGCACGTGATGGCAAGAAAATGCTTGGTCCAGAATGGCTGACATGGTGAAATGATGGCCTGTGGCCCAAGGAGATCATGATCCAAACGGCCTCATCGCTTGCCCGATAAACGGTAGCGGGCATTTGTCACTCAGCTCTTTTCGATGCCACCCTCCCTCCAGGAAATGATCGATCTTTTGGAAAACCTGCCCGAGTCCGAGCGGCGGGAGAGCCTGATCGCGCTCGCGGAGCAAGCTTCCGCTTTTGCGCCCCAGGCAGGTGAGGCCTTTGCTTTCGAAGAAGTACGCCAAGATAGCTTCTGCTCCGACGTGGTCGGCATTCACCTGAGGTTCGATAATGCGGGCAAGGTCCTTTTTGCCGTCTCTCTGGGGCCTAAAATTCAGACCCTGACGCGCGCCCTGGTGGCCATCTTGGCGCGTGGCCTGAATGGATGCAGCGCCGCTGAGATCATGTCCCTGTCTTCCGATTTTATCCCGCGCCTTGTGGGGGCGGATTTAGTGCGACTGCGCAGCCAGACGGTTTACTATATTTTTCGCCGGATTCAGGAAGCGGTTCGCCTGGCGATGACATGACTTCCGCTGCTACTAAGCAATAGCACACAAAGCGTGACGTATTGGTTTTGGATGAAGCCAACCTTAGTCGTCACTTTTCTCATTTTTCCAGCCTCGCTCCTCGCGGAGAAGATCCAGTTCAACCGCGATGTACGGCCGATCCTCTCGGACAAGTGCTTTCACTGCCATGGCGCGGATGCCAGCCATCGCAAAGGCGAACTGCGGCTCGACCTCCGCGCGGAGGCGAT
>JBIKYV010000051.1:0-22063 GCA_044355075.1 Prosthecobacter sp. | reverse complement strand
AAACCCGCTAGTGCCCGATGAAGCACCGATCTGCCTTGGAATCTCCGCTGATCTTTGACTGGCGGCGGCACGATGTGTCCTCCCTCTGGCTAGGTGGGTTTCTGATGCTTACGCTGCTGGGCTTGGCTTCTCTGTTCATCTTGTTCCGGATCGTCACCCCAGAAACACCGACCTTTGTCGCCAGACCCCAGCAGATGATTCTCCTGAATCCAGAGGTGCCTGCAGAGCGTGCGCTCATTCATCGTGCGATGGATCGCAGCTTCGCTCTGCTGCCGAGTGAGTCCATGGCGGCTAGCGAGGTGCCCTCCGTCTTGTTACCTGCATTCCGTCCTGGCAACCGAGGCTTTCACGCGAGCCTGCGTGGTGAGGATGCCACTACGCCCAGCCAGGTGACCGCTCCACTGGGTGTCATGCGGGTGGAAGATGTCTTGCCGCCATTGCAACGCGCCACTTCGCCAACAACTGCGCGCCCACGACCCGTGGCACGACTGCTGATGCAGGTATCTGGCAGGCCTTTGCTTCGGTCAGGTGATTTGACAGGCATTTCGTTGCTCGATCCAGAGCGGGTCAGGTTCCATGTCGCGATTGATGCCATGGGACGCCCGCAGCTCGTCCTGCCATTGGGCAGCTCTGAAGATCCCCAAGTCTCCGCTAAGCTGCATGCAGCACTGCTCGCCTCCCGCTTTCAGCCTGTGGGGAAGGGAGGGGCTGACTTTGACTGGGTCGAGGTCACCTTTGGCTGGCAGGTCGAAAGAGCGAACGCGCCATGATCCGACTTCACCTCAGTTCTCTGATTGTCGTGGTCATGCTGATTGGCGTGACCCTCGTCGTCGCGCTTTGGACATGGACACTGTGGCAAGAACGCCGTCGTGAGGTCCGCCGCCGCCGGATCGCCATCCAGTGCCGTATTTGTAGCTGCACCTACACGCCCACGGAGCAGGGGACAGTCAGCACCTGCCCCTCCTGCGGCAGTCGCAATCAGCGTGGTGCCCTGCGCCCGATTTGACCCCACATGTCCACGTCTGCCGACCGCATCGCTCATCTCCGCCAGTCTATGCCTTCAGAGGGTATGTTTCGGGATAAAGAATGGCTACTCTCGCCCGATGCCTTTCCTCTGACTCCAGATATGATCGCTACGCTGGAGGCACTCGGGCCTGCCCTGCGGTCCTTTCAGCACGCCTGCAATCGACTCTACCATACCAGCCTAGCCCAGCCTGAGCTCGCTTGGGTCGCGGCACTGATGGATCAGGGCAAACCCCAGCGTGTGGTTCAGCTCGGACGTCACTCGCGCTGGCGAGAAGACCTGCCCGGCGTTTTACGGCCTGACCTCGTGCTCACGGAGGAAGGCTTGACGTTGGCCGAGATCGACTCCCTGCCTGGCGGCATTGGCCTGACGGCCTGGATGAATGAGAGCTACGCGGATCTCGGACAGGATGTCATCGGTGGTCGTGATGGGATGATCAATGGCTTCGCTGCCGCTTTCCCCCAAGAGGACATTTTGATCTCCCGTGAATCAGGCGACTACCAGCCGGAGATGGAATGGCTAGTCGCTCGGCTGAATGATCGAGCCAGCGGGGCCTACCCGCGCTCAGTCATGAATCCTTGGAACCTCACGCCAAACGAATTGCACGGAGCCAGCTTGTATCGTTTCTTCGAGCTCTTCGACCTTGATCAAGTGGATCTGTCCCTAGAAATGCTGCGCATGGCAGAGCAGGGTGATTTGCACTTCACCCCACCGCTGAAAGCTTATCTGGAGGAAAAGCTTTGGCTGGTCCTATTTCATTGCCCTCAGTTGCAGTTCTGGTGGCAGCAGCAGCTAAGGCCTGAAGACATCCACCTGCTGCGCGGCATCATCCCCCAGGGCTGGGTTGTCGATCCTGCACCGCTACCACCGACGGTCGTTCTTCCAGGTCTAGACACCCATGGTTGGGAGGACGTACGGCGATTCGGCAGCAAGCAGCGGGAGTTGGTGCTTAAGGTGAGTGGTTTTTCCGAGATTGGTTGGGGCTCACGCAGCGTGTCCATCGGGCATGATTTGTCCCAGGAAGAGTGGTCGCACGCCCTGGATGAAGCTCTGGCGGCTTATCCGCAGAATCCTTATTTGCTGCAGCGTTTCCACAAAGGCCGTAGTGTCATCCACACGCGTTGGGACGATCAGCGTGGGGAGGTAGTCCCCATGAAAGCTCGCGTTCGACTTTGCCCTTACTATTTTATTCCGCAGGGAAGCGAAGATGTGCGTTTGGCCGGTGTGTTGGCGACAGTCTGTCCTGCGGACAAAAAGATCCTACATGGCATGAAGGACGCCATCATGCTGCCATGCGTAGGTGCGAATGCTGCTCAACAAGCTAGGCGTGGCTAGCGCTTGCTCCGAGAAGAGCTGCAAGGCAGCCCAATGTCGCTCGTATAGTTTTCTGGCAATGCTATGCGGCATTTTGCCTGCTGTCTGCCCCCCATGACATCCCCCGTTTTACGTCCATTTTTTCTTCTGAGTGGCCTTTCTGCCATGCTCTGGGCACCTGCCCTGATGGCAGAGACTGCCGCCTTTGCTCCAGATCAGATTGAGTTCTTTGAAAAGCAGGTGCGCCCTGTGCTCGCGGAAAACTGCTATGATTGTCATGCTGGGCACAAGCATGAAAATGGCCTGCGCTTGGACCTTCGCTCGGCCCTGCTGAAGGGCAGTGATTATGGTAAAGTGGTCGAGCCCGGAAATGCGGCTGCCTCGAAGCTCTTGAAGATGATTAACCATGCCCCTGGCGTGGAGGCCATGCCGAAGAAGGGTGATAAACTGAAGCCCAATCAGATCGCAGCGATCGAAAAGTGGATCGCGATGGGCCTGCCTTGGCCAGCGCAAAAGGAGATGGCTCACGAACCCTCTGACTGGAAAAGTCACTGGGCCTTTGTGCCAGTCAAATCCCAGCCTGGTGCGAGTATGGATCGATGGGTGGAATCAAAGCTAAAAGCTGCGGGGCTGGACTTCGCGCCTATCGCTGATCCTGCCACGCTTTGCCGACGCATTCATGTCACGCTCACAGGGCTGCAACCAAGCTACGACGAGGTGCAGGCTTTCACCCGTGAGCCTAATGTGGACAGGTTGGTGACTCGTCTGCTAGCCAGCCCAGGTTACGGTCAGCGTTGGGCGCGGCACTGGCTTGATATCGCGCGCTACGCAGACACGGATGGTTATCAAGTCGCAGGCCGCAACATCAACTACCCGTACGCCTACACCTACCGCGATTGGGTCGTGCAGTCGCTGAATGAAGACCTGCCCTACGACCAGTTCCTGATGCTACAAATCGCAGCGGACAAGATTCATGCCAATCAGCCAGCTCATCCCGCGCTTGCCGCACTAGGTTTTCTCAATGTGGGGGACAAATTCATCAGCGATCGTCTGTTGCAGATTGATGACCGAATCGACGTCGTCACCCGTGGCATGATGGGGCTCACCGTCGGCTGTGCACGTTGCCATAACCACAAGTATGACCCGATCCCAAGCAAAGATTACTACGCGCTGTATTCCATCTTTAACAGCACGGAGCAGCCTGATCAAAAGGACCTGCCTGTGATTGGCAAGGCGGCGGATGAAGCAGCCTTTCGCGATTATGAAGCCAAGGTGGCCGAGATCGCAGCTAAAGAGCTGGCCTTCAAAAAAGAAGTGCATCAGGAAATTCGCAGCCCCGAGCGTGTGCAGCAGTATTTGGCCTTTGCTCAGGAAGCATCTGCCATCAAAGACCGCACTGTCATGAAAGGTCGCGCGGGTCAGCTGAAACTGCGTGACACCGTCGCTGACAAGTGGGGTGACTTTGTGCAGCGCTATGCACTTAAGGGCAAACCGCACCCCGTCATGATGGCCTGGAAAGCTTTTGCCGAGGTGCCTGCGGTCGACTTTGCCGCCAAGGCTCCAACGCTGGTGGCTTCACTCACCCAGCCCAATAGCGGGCTCAATGCTGTGCCGCGCAACGAGCTAGCCAAGCGCCCTATGCCGAAGAGCTTTGCTGACATCGCACAGATGTACGCAGACATCTTCATGACCTGCCTGGACGGAAAAGAACCCGAGAATGCCGACTGGAAACAAGTGCGCGAGATCTTGCTAGCGGACCCCAGCCCTATGGCTGTACCCGTGGAGCAGGCTAACGTCTTCTTCACCCGCAAGGACTTGGATAAAGTTACCAAATTCGGCAATGAGCGCGTGAAGCTGGAAAGTGAGCACCCTGGTGCACCACCCCGCGCCATGGTCAGTTTGGACAAGCCCAAGCCGAATGACGTCCGTGTCTTCATGCGTGGTAACCCTGCGCGTCAGGGAGACCCTGCGCCACGTGGATGGCTGACGATGTTCGGCGGGCAGACTTTCCAAAGTGGCTCAGGACGTCTGGAATTGGCCCAAAGGATCGCCAGCCGAGACAATCCACTGACAGCACGCGTCATCGTGAATCGCATCTGGCAGATGCACTTCGGTAAACCTCTCGTGGGACAAACCAGTGACTTCGGCGTGCAGACGCCGAAGCCCGTACAGGTGGAATTGCTAGATCATCTAGCCGGCTACCTGATGGATCATGACTGGAGCCTGAAGAAGCTGCATCGCTACCTTTTGACCAGCCGCACCTGGCAGCAGAGCAGCGCCTTAACTGAGCAAAAGGCTCTCAAAGATGCCGACAATGAGCTGCTGAGTCGCTACAACCGCCAGCGTCTGGACTATGAATCGATGCGCGACGCATTGCTCCAGGCCAGTGCGGATCTCGACCTAGCTATTCAGAAAGGCAGACCTGTTCCGCATGATGATGCCAAGGCAGACCTGCGGCGTAGCCTTTTCCTGATGGTGAATCGCTATGATCAGCCGACCGTTCCTGCCATGTTCGACTTTGCTAATCCTGATAGCCATAGCCCGATGCGCTATGTGACGACGGTACCTCAGCAGGCGCTTTTTTTGATGAACAGTCCCTTCATGTCTCAGCGCGCCAGCCGCTTAGCGTCGAAGACGGAAATCCGTGGTAGTGAGGTCGATGGCCAGTCTATCGCAAGCCTTTACCATCGTGTGTTGCATCGCGATCCACGGCCAGAAGAGGTCGAACTAGCGCAAAGATTCCTACATGACAGCCAAGAGCTGCGTCGGCGCAGCAGCGCCTTTGTTTGGAGCTATGGCTATGGCAAAGTGGAAAAAGATGCTGCGGGTCAGCACAAGCTTAGCGCGGTGAAGTCAATGCAGCACTTCGGCCAAAGCGCGCAGACCAAGAATCGCTGGTTTCCTTCAGATGCCTTTCCTGACAAGGATTTCGGCCATCTCTTCATAAGCGGTAATGGCGGCCACCCTGGGCGTGACTTCGCCTCAGTCCTACAGTGGACCTCACCATTCTCTCAGGAGCGTCTTCGTCTTAGCGGTGTGCTGAAGCGCACCAGCGAGCGTGGTAATGGTATCCGTGCTCTCATCGTTTCGAGTCGTCAGGGAGTCATGGTGAATCGCCTTGTGAAGCCTCTGGAGAGCATCGATTTGACCGCCGAGATCGAGGTTCAGGAAGGTGAAATTCTATCCTTTGTGGTGGATTCTGAAGGCAGCACGGATAGCGACGGCTACAGCTGGATACCCAAGATCGAGCGGGTGAATGCAGACGGTAGCTCGGCTATGATCACCAAATCAGATACGGATTTCTGTGGTCCCGATGGTTGGCCGGTGAATCGAACCAAACCGCAGTCACCGCTCGCTCAGTTGGCTCAAGTCTTAATGATGTCGAATGAGTTTCAGTTCCTCGATTGACGCTTGTATGTTCTGCATCTGTCTTAGAACGTGAAGCCGCAGCGATTGGGCTTCGTGAAGATAAAGGCAAGCCAAGAGGCTATTCACCATGCGGAAAGCTTGACGGGCGGGATGGTCTATCTGTATAGCCTTTCATCCCGTTATGCCATTCTCCATCCAAAACGCGAACGGTGTTCACATTGCGTCACTCGAAGGCATCCTAGATCAAAGCACGAGTTCAAAGCTGTTCACGAACCTGAAGAACTCTGTAGCAAAAGGTTCCAAAATCATTCTCGATTTTGCCAAGGTGCCTGAGATCGACAAACTAGGGATACCAAAACTGATCGAGCTCCAGCAGTGGTGCGAGCTGCAGGGGTGTTCGTTGATCATCGCAGGCCTGAGGCCACGGCCGCAGGCGCTTTTGTTGGAGAAGCCTGACGCGATTGTCTTTTCGTTCAGTCCTTCTGTTGAGGTCGCTTTTCAGAACTTAGATGCGGCCTGCCTTGCAAATTGGGACTTTTTTGCGACTCGCCAATCGGATGATGAACCTGTGCATGTGGCCTCGAAGCCGACCCGAGTGGTGCCCGCCACAGCATTTTCGTTACCTGCTGAGTCAGAGCCCCCGAAGAAAATGGGTGTCTCTGGGCTGAATCCGCCAAGCCAACCCAAAGCAACTCGCTTACCGATCGTCTGGAATCGCTGGGATGATGGGGGAAACTCTGCTGCGGAACCTTTAGCCGAGTCGGAAGCTCAAGACAAACCGTCTAGCTATCGCAGGCTCGCCGTCATCGTCGCCCTTGCTGTTTTAGCAGCCGTGGGTGGTTTTGAATTGGCTCTTTCTTTCAGACTGCCTGAAATCCTCGTTGAACCTGATTTTGTTGAAGTCAATCAAGGGCAGGAATTACCCGATGTCCGCGTGACGGTTTTCCGAGGTAAATTAGCTCCTGAAAACACGACGCTGCTTGATGGCCTGTCTTTTGACAGGGGTGAACAGTTCCATAACGGCTGGGATTATTACCTCAGCGGAGCAATCCGTCAGCCAGGTAAGCATGTTCTAAAGATCCATGCCGCCCGTGGATCACGGGAGGCCATTCCTGTAAATCTGACAGTTCTGGTGAAGGAAGTGGCGCAGGCTGAATGGATTTTTCATCCCCAATCTCTCCCGCTTCTGGAAGGCATGGCTATCCCTGAAAGGAGCTACACCAAAATCGTGAATGGTGTGAGTGCACTCACCCTGCAATGGTCCGGCGAACCTGCGGAGGGGCTGCTCGTGGAGCAGAAACCGGCCTTATCTGGTAGTTGGCGAATGACCGGCAGGCCTGAAAAAGCAGGGAGGTTCAAAGGAGAACTCATCGCCACCCGAAAAGATGGAAAACAAGAGACGCGTGCCTTTGAGATTGAGATTCGAGCCCGTCCCCACCTAGACGTCAGGAGTGCTGTGACGACTGCTGTGCCTTCCGTGCCGTCGCCCAAGATGCAGGAAATGGCTCAGAGTGTTCTAACAAACACAGTGGAGATGAAAACCAAGCGCACTCCTGAAACGGAGGAGGCTAAGCTCGCCACACCAACTACGATCCAAGAAGCGAATCAGGAACAAGCGGCGATTGATGATCGAATGCGTACGTTCTTGATGGAACGGGTCGAAAAAGCCAACCCGCACTTCACCATCAAAGATAAAGAAATGTTACGAACTATTGTCTCACGGCTCCGTCGTGCAGTGCGTGTCGCGACAATTTCCTTTAGCCATAACCAACATCGACTACAGCCCGATCAGGTGAAGGCGATCCAAGGTGCTCTGAAAAATCCAGAAGTGGCTCAACTACTTTCAAATCCCGAATGTCAGGTGCTAGTCGTCGGCTATGCGTCCATGACCGGCAGCCCAACCTTGAACATTCGCCTGAGTCAATGGCGTGCACGCTCGGTCAATGAGGTGATGCGACAAGTTCTGGGACGCGGCGCAGATTTATGCGGTGACTATGGCGCGACCGATATCCTTTCCGATGAGGAAGGCGGCAATCGAGTGGTGGAAGTTTACGCTGGATTGATCGAGATCAGCAAAGTGGAGGAGATCCTTGCAGACTCATTCAAGCAGGACTTCAACCGACGTCACGGAGGACGCTGAACTCAATCTATATGTTTGGCGCGCGGCTCACGTGCCACAGTGTCTTTGGCCCCTGCACTCGTCACGAAAGGCCCGTCAGCCATTGGAGCAGGACGCGTGAAGCCAACTTCTGGCAGATCACTAGGCTTACCCGCGAGCGGGAAGTCTTTTCTGAGCGGGAAGTAAGGGTAGCCCTCCCACATGAGAATTCTCTTCAAATTAGGGTGTCCAGAGAAACCAATGCCCATCATATCCCAGACTTCTCTCTCATGCCAATCAGCCGTCGGCCAGATCGAGGTCACGCTCGGCACATTTTCACCATCTGGAATTTTGCTCCGAATGCGCAGGTGGCAGTGATGAGACATACCATAAAGCTCATAGACCATCTCAAAGCGCGGCTCTTCGCCAAGATGATCAAGCGCCGATGCGTCCACTAAGTAATCGAAGGCTAGTTCATCGCGGCAATACTTTAACACGGCAGGAATAGCACTGAACGCAATGTGCAAGGTTTGCTCATTGCGAAACTCAACGGATTCAAGAGCTGCATCAGCAAACTTTTCCTTCAAAGCCTCTACCATCTGCGAAAGGGTCATGGTCTTTTCAAATCAAAGGTTAGTCAGAGCGGATTAGGCGACGAGTTCCTGAAGCAGTTCTTTTTTCTGATCCACAATCGCATGCTCGGTTTCGATCTTTTTCTGCAAGCGCATCAGTCCCTCTAGCAAGGCCTCAGGCCGCGGTGGGCATCCCGAAATATACACATCGACAGGAATCAAATTGTCGATGCCCTGCAAGGTCGCGTAACTGCGATACATGCCACCACTTGAGGCGCAAGCTCCCATGGCGATACACCATTTGGGTTCGGGCATCTGGTCCCAGATTCGCTTCACGGCCAGTGCCATCTTGTAAGTCACGGTGCCAGCCACGATCATGACGTCGGCCTGACGGGGAGAAAAGCGCATGACTTCCATGCCAAAGCGACTCAGATCATAACGACTGCAAGCAGCGGCCATCATTTCAATGGCACAACAAGCAAGACCCATGGGCATGGGCCAGAGTGAGTTCTTTCGCATCCAATTCACCGCTGCATCGAGTTTGGTGATGATGACATTACCCTCGATTTTAGAGTCGTAGGCGGCAAGTGTTTCAGCGGATTCAGCGGGTGCAACCATGGTCTTTAGGGGGGGGAGGCTTGCGAGAAATACGCGTCAGCCATCTGAGGGGCAACCCGTTTGTGAAAGTTTTCACAAGCAATCGTTTTGAAAGTTAAACTCCGCCACTTCTTGCTCTTTGTGAACTGGATGAAGCCAACGATCCAGATTTTTGGCAATCGCGCGCCATTCGCGGAAAAAGCCTGGGTGGGATGCCCAAAAAAGAATCTCCATCGAGAAAATGAGCGCCTGCTCCCATTTTTGGGGTGATTGGGGCATCCCTGGCCTCGGAATGATCTGATGAGGCTAGTTTTAGCAAAGTCACCATGGAGGCTGACTGCCACGCTAGGCTTCTCCTTTTGAAGAAAACAGCGTGGTATCATTTGGGACTTGCGGTTGATCGTTGATTTATATAAAAACCATATAAACTGTAAATATAGCCATGAAGCCTATTGAACTCGTCGCGCTCCTGGTCGCTTATGTTTTGGCTGCTCAAGTGGCCCACGCTCAGAGTCCTGCGCAGATTGAAGCGATTCGTCGTCAAGAGTGGGCTGATTATCAACAGAAGCTTGCGGTGTATCAGCAGCAGTTGGTCATTTATCGGCAGCAGATGGCGGCCTACAACGCTCAGCGATCCCGCAGCTCTAGCACTGGCTCTGCCACATCAGCTGGCAGCCTGATCCGTCTTCATGGCAATATCGCAGCCTGTTCAGCAAGACTGCCGGTGCAGGTGCAATATGTCATTAATGCTGCTAATCATTTGCAGGAAAGTCCTTATGCTCGTGGGCGAGGGCACCTCCGCATCGAGGATAGTGCTTATGATTGCTCAAGCTCAACCTCCTACGCTTTGATCAAAGCTGGCCTGCTTAAATCACCCCTGACTTCTCTAGGCTTTGCTAATTATGGCCTGCCAGGGGAGGGGCGCTTTATCACCCTTTGGGTAAAGCCAGGAGATCATGTCTTCATGACGATCTGTGGCCTTCGCTTTGATACGAGTGGCGGCAAAGTTGGCGAAGGTTCGCGCTGGCGCACTCATGGCCGCAGTTACGCTGGATTCTTCCCACGGCATCCTTATGGACTTTAATAGACGAATATTGCTCTTTGGGGCCGTGTAGAGTCGATTCCTTGTAGTCATCCTTCCAGGGCTTATTTTGATGGAGCGATGCTGACTCCTATGTTGAACTGGCCTTACATGCCAGGGTCTGATCGGTTTTACCTAGCCAGTCGTGGTTGAAAATGAGATCAACGCTTTTGGCTGAGGATAACTTTACTTCACTGATTGGCAGCGCTTGAAGGCAAGCATGCCAATCATGCGTCGCCTCCCAAGAGTGCCACAGCGATCGAATCCACTAAGGGCATTCCAACTCGGGTTAGGCGAAGACGCCCCTGACTCTCTTCAATCAGCCCATCTTTGATCAGCGTAACTAGCAGTGTATCTTCGGATGGCCGGATCATACCTCGGTCGAGGCCATGCCTGGTCCTCAGTTCCAATCCAAATCGTTCTGTTCTGAGATCTGCTTCTGTCAAACTTTCGGCTGGTAGGGCAGTGCTCTTGTTGTCGGCTATGGCCTTGATGTAGCCCAAAGTATCAGGCATGTTTTGCCACCGTTGGTAATGAATCGTGCTCCACGCCCCTGGACCTAAACCAAGATAATCATACCCCATCCAATAGGCTGCATTGTGGACTGATAAATGGCCCGGTTGGGCATAGTTACTAATCTCATAATGTTCATAGCCTGCTGCTTCTAGTTGGTCGTGCGCATGAAAGAAAAAAGAGGCATCTCGCTCTTCATCCACCTGATATTGACCACGCTTGAGTCTCTGGAAAAAGTCTGTGTCTTCTTCATAGTTCAGGTTGTAGGCCGAAATATGCTGCGGTTGAAGGCGCATCGTCAGGTCTAGCGTATGTTGCCACTGCTCCATCGATTGACCTGGGATCGAGAACATCAAATCTAAGTTCAAGTTCTCAAAGCCAGCTTGCTGAAGAGTCTGATAAGTCTCTAAAGCATCATCAGGCTCGTGATCACGTCCCAAGGTCTTCAGAGTCGCTGGGTCCCAAGCTTGAATGCCTAAGCTGACACGATTGACGCCGCATTCGCGCATCATCATCGCTTTATTTCGGGTCACCGTACGTGGGTTAGCTTCGCAGGTGAATTCGATACTTTCACCCATCGGTAGTCTGTCTTGAAGGCCACAGATCAATCGGTAGAGATGTGTCTCGCTCAGTGCAGTTGGCGTGCCACCTCCAAAGTAAACCGTCAGCAAAGGCTCTTGGATTAAGAATTTCTGTCGTTCCGCTTCCTTCAAAACTGAATCCACGAAGTCTCCCATGGGAGTCGCTCCAGGGGTGTGTTTATAGAAGCTGCAGTAGGGGCAAATCCTGTGGCAGAAGGGAATATGAACGTAAAGATGTCGCACGCGTTCCTGGCTAATGATCAATGGGATGTGTCAGCTTGCGAAGCTTGGAATTTAGAATCATAGCGTTGAGGTAGATTCTTTTGCGTCGTTATCAAAGCAGGTTTCTTCCAGATGGGCTTGAGAAAAATCGCATACGCTTAGGCTCGCAGGCACGCGCTCTCCTGGCTTGAGCACGAGCTTAGATTCGTGCTGAAAGCGAAAGGCGATGACGGCTTTTCCATTAGGTAGTTTGGCGTGCCAAGTTCGCTCATCGTGCGGCTCGATGAGGGTTACATGAGTGTGCACTTGAGATGGAATCATGGGGCCTGAATCGCCTTACGGACAGTCGTGGGTTGAGATTTCATATCCCAGTGAAGTTGGGCTTGTTCAAAAAACGACCGTGCTAGCACCATGTCCACGGCTCGTTGTAGCACCTGATCTCTCGGAGGCTTGGCACGGGGCTGCGCATCGCGGCCAGCGCTGCGTCGGATGAACTCATCGAGTTCAGGATTCCTGCGATTGACCAACGCTGCTTCATTGTAGCGCGGCCGCTCTGTTTCGAAAAAGGTTTCCCTCAAGCGAGGTCTTTGATCCGTGGCGAAAAGCTGCTGTTTCATCCCAGGAGGCAAGGTGATAGGAAAATCAGGCTTCAAGCCTCGGCCAAACAGGGAGGTGTTGTCTGGCAGTTGCATTTCCGCGCGGGCGTAGCGGATAGACCAGAGTGCATCTAGTAACCTTGTTTCAAACCGAACTGTAGCTCCACGGGTGGGGCTGCCGATTAGGATAGCTAAGCCTCGCTGCTTGAGCACGGCCGCGACTGTTTCCGCGAGATTGCAGCAGTCTTCGTCGATCAACACAATGCATGGACGATCCCAAATGGGGTTTTGATGACTGATGTAAAACTGCGGGACCTGCGTCTGTGCCTGCTTCAGTTTAAACATTAGTTCACCCTTGGGAACAAAGGACTCGAGGATGTGCGCCGCTATTGCAAAGTCACCGGGCATGGTTCGGTTGCGGAGGTCAAGGATCAAATTTTGAACCTTTTTCTCTGCGTGAGACTTCAGATGTTCTCGAAAAGACTGAACTTCCTTCTGACTAAAGGATTGAAATCGCGCATAGGCTAGTTCTGGAGATAGCTTTTCGGAGATCAAGCCTTCAGCCACTGCATGATCCGGGGCATCGCTATTGCGTATGAGAGTGGCTCCAAGTTCCAGTTCTTGAAGCAGCCCACGAAGAGCCGCGTGTCCTAGCGCAGAGTGATCGAGTGTTTCCGCTCTTATGTATTCACTGCGAAGCAACTGAAATGCATTTTGCACAGCTGCTTGGGAAAGGTGCGGCTTTGATTCTTTGCCATCGTCCATGGATGCGGCTTGTGACAGCGATAGCAGTGCTACGGCCATGAACGATAAATGGATAAGCAGCGTCTTCATGCCATCACCGAATGGTTTAGTGCATGCACGGCGTTTTGTGAAAATGTCCAGGCATGATGATTGGCAATGGCACCAGTGACATAGCGTTTGGCACGTGCGATAGCTTGGTGCAAATCCAGTCCTAAACCTAGTGCCGTCGCAATGGCAGCCGAGTAGGTGCAGCCCGTGCCATGGGTGTTTACCCGCGGCGTTCGTTCGACCTCAAACCAATGCATCACACCGCCTAGGCAGGCGACGTCGGCGGCTTTATCTTCCTGGAGATGCCCCCCTTTGACCAAGATGTTGGTTTGAAAGCGATCGGCTAAATCACGTGCGCAGGCTTCCATCTCGCTCCGGTTCTTGACGGGTCTGTGCCAGAGCACTTCCGCTTCATCCATGTTCGGGGTGATGAGTGTGGCTAGGGGGAGGAGATGATCGCACAGCGCCTCAATGGCTGAGTCCAGCAACAGTTTGCCACCACTGGTCGCGACCATGACGGGATCGACCACAAGTGGGATATCCTGGGCTAGGCGTCCCCAGATATCGGCCACCGCACGAACCTGCTCCTCTCCACCGAGCATGCCAGTTTTTGCCGCCTTGATGGGAAATGCAGACAATAAGATTTCCATCTGATCTCGGATGAGGGCTTCATCCATCATACGGATCATGGAGACTCGGCCTGGCGTCTCG
This sequence comes from Prosthecobacter sp., assembly GCA_044355075.1. Lineage (GTDB taxonomy): Bacteria > Verrucomicrobiota > Verrucomicrobiia > Verrucomicrobiales > Verrucomicrobiaceae > Prosthecobacter. The sequence continues at coordinate 8,593 of JBIKYV010000051.1, read as the reverse complement.
GAGACTACGCTGGTAATGGCCGTGAGGCCATAGCCTCCGAGGGCGAAGATGGACTTTAGATCAGCTTGAATGCCTGCACCTGCCGAACAATCTGAGCCAGCGATACTCAGAATCGGTGGCGGGCAGCCTGGGCTGTTAGACATGCAGGGGAGGTTAACGAAGCTTCAGTTGGCTGTGATTTCTTCGGCGACAAGAGGGGTGGACTCCGCAGAGAACTTGAGACGTTTAGCTTCAGGATCGAAAGCAACGATCACGGTATCGCCTTCGCGGACATCCCCACGCAGCAAGTGTTCCGAGAGAGGGTCTTCGATGTTTTTCTCGACCGCGCGGCGCATCGGTCTGGCACCATATTGCGGGTCGTAACCTTCCTTCATGAGGAATTCGATCGCCGTGCTGTCGAGCTTGATGTGAATGTTCCGCTTCTTCAGGCGATTCACTACTTTTTCGACTTCAAGATTCACGATCGTGGCCAACTGATCTTTCTCGAGCATCTTGAAGACAATCAGATCGTCTAGGCGATTCAGGAATTCAGGCTTGAAGAACTTTTTCGCAGTCTCCTGGATCTTGCCCTTAATGGCATCGTTGTCCGCGTGGTCTTGCTGCATGGCAGCAAAGCCAAGTGTAGTCTGACGCTTGATCTGTTCGGCTCCTACGTTCGAGGTCAGGATGACAATGGTATTTCGGAAGTCGATTTTTCTTCCGAAGTTGTCGGTAACTTGGCCTTCCTCCAGGATTTGAAGCAGCAGGTGCATGACATCCGGATGTGCTTTTTCGATCTCATCGAACAAAACCACGCTGTAGGGGCGGCGGCGCACCGCCTCGGAGAGCTGACCTCCTTCTTCGTAACCCACATATCCCGGAGGTGCGCCAATAAGACGGCTCGCTGTATGCTTTTCCATGTATTCGGACATGTCGAGCTGGATCAGAGCTTCGGCACTGCCGAACATAAATTCTGCCAAGTTTTTGGCCAGGAAAGTTTTGCCGACGCCGGTGGGGCCCAGGAACAGGAAACTCCCAATCGGGCGCCGTGGATCCTTGAGGTCTGCTCGGCTGCGACGCAGTGCCTTGCTGATGGCGATGACGGCTTCGTCTTGACCGATGACTTTGCCTTTCAGCTCTTCTTCCATCTTCAGCAGCTTGGCTGCTTCAGCTTGTTCCATGCGCTGGAGAGGAACGCCCGTCCACTTCGAGACAACTGCCATCACGTCATCTTCGCTAACGGTTACAATGGATTCTTGGTTTTGCTGACGCCAGTTGGCGAGGATGTCATCGTAGCGCTTCTTGGCGTTTTTCTCGTGATCGCGAAGACGTGCTGCTTTCTCGAAGTCCTGATCTTTGATGCAGGTTTCTTTTTCCACACGGATCTGCTCGATCTCAGCGTCGATGTCTTTGAGCTCAGGCGGCCGTGTCATTGCTGCAATGCGGCAGCGTGACCCGGCTTCATCCATGATATCAATGGCCTTATCAGGAAGGAAACGAGCCGTGAGGTAGCGCGAACTCAAATGCACCGCTTGGCGGATAGCCTCGTCGGTGTAGGTGGCCTTGTGGTGCATCTCATACTTGCCCTTCAGGCCCATGAGGATCTTGATGGCGTCTTCGACGGAGGGCTCTTCCACCTTGACCTGTTGGAAGCGGCGCTCGAGTGCGCTATCCTTCTCGATGTATTTGCGGTACTCGTTGAGGGTGGTTGCTCCGATGACCTGCATCTCGCCGCGGCTCAAGGCTGGCTTGATGATGTTGCTCGCGTCCATGGTGCCTTCGGCTGAGCCAGCACCGACCATGGTGTGCATTTCGTCGATGAAAAGAATGACGTTCTTCGTGCGGCGAATCTCATCCATGACGGCTTTGATGCGCTCCTCGAACTGTCCACGATATTTGGTGCCCGCCACCATCAGGGCGAGGTCTAGGGTGATCACTCGCTTCTCACGTAAAATCTCAGGCACATTGCCGTTGATGATTTCTTGAGCGAGTCCTTCGACGATGGCCGTCTTGCCCACACCGGCTTCGCCGATCAGAACAGGGTTATTTTTCGTGCGGCGGCAAAGGATCTGAATAACGCGTGCGATTTCTTCGCTGCGGCCGATGACCGGGTCCATTTCACCTTGCTGGGCGAGCTCGGTAAGGTCACGGCCAAATGCTTTGAGGGCAGGGGTTTTTTCGTTCTTTTTCTTCTTCTTGCTGGGATCAATCTCACCTTTGCCATCAGGTGTCACGGATTCGCTATTTTCTTCATCTTCCTCGTCGTTCGCGCTGAAGTTAGGGTCTAGCTCACGCAGAATTTCGTTCCGAGCTTTGTCGAGGTTCACATCGAGATCGCGCAGGACTTGGGCAGCCACGCCTTCACCTTCGCGCAGCAATCCCAGTAGAATGTGCTCGGTGCCGACATAGCTGTGCGTCAGGGCTTTGGCTTCTTTGCTAGCGAGCGCCAACACTTTTTTGACGCGTGGTGTGTAGGGAATGTTACCCACCATTTTGGTTTCAGGGCCTGATCCGACTTTTTGTTCGACGTGTAGCCGCACCGTTTCCAGGTCGAGCCCTAGCTTGCCGAGTACATTCACGGCGACGCCTTGACCGAGTTTGATCAACCCAAGCAGGATATGCTCGGTGCCGACATAGTTATGGTTAAAGCGATCTGCCTCTTTGCGGGCGAGTGCCAGTACCTGTTGAGCGCGTGGGGTAAAGTTATTCATTACAGTAGAAACGATAGGAAAGCCGAAATAGCCTTTCCGTTTGAGAAAAAATCTAGGCTGCTGATTCCCTGTTGCAAGCCCCCCTCCTGAAAATTGCGTCTATTTGGGTGAAGGACTGCCTTTTAATGCCCAGAGAGCAGCCAGCTTAACAGCAAAACGATCACCAAGACCAGTGCCACGCCCTTCCATAATTTTTCTGAAGACGGGAGCCGCCCCTGTGAGGACTCTTGATCGCCAAATTCACGGGCAATGAAGTCATGATAATCAAAGTCATCAGAGGGGAGATCCAGGCCGTCGAGTTGAGCCTCATCATTCCACCCTGATTTCGCGCAGGAGCCACATTCATCACAGGCGAGAGCTCCACGTGGGACCCATTCGCCGCAGTTGGGGCATTGCCCGGGTGGCTTGAAGTTCGCCATGAAAGGGGAGGATGGTAGCTTAGATCATCCCCAGCTTCATTTTTCCTTCGATGGAGATCATGCCTTGATTCCATGCGGGCTCCCAGACGAGCTCCACCGCTGCATCGTCGATCTCTTCGATGGTCATGATGCGGCTTTGGGCGTCAGCGGCGATGGTCGGACCCATGCCGCAGCCTGGGGCGGTGAGGGTCATTTTGACCACGGCTTTGCTTTTGCCATCTTCATTTTGCTCCACCTTGCAATCATAGACGAGGCCCAAATCCACGATATTGACGGGAATCTCTGGATCATAGACGTTTTTCAATTGGCCCCAGACTTGTGCCTCGAGATCTGTCGCATCTTCAGGGATATTGGAGGATTCACCTTCTTGCTCCTTTTTGTCAGCTGCGGGATCGATGCCTAGGGCATCGGCATCCTTGGCGCTGATGCGGGCGAGGCCGAAGTCTGTGGCGACCGTGTAGGTGCCTCCCAGTGATTGGGTGATAATGACCTTGAGGCCTAGCGGTAGCTGAATGCTGTCACCGCTTGGGATCTGAATGGCTTCGACTTCGCGCTTGAGTTCAATGGAGGAATGCATGGCTGGGATGGGTTGCGCAGATTTGAGCAAGAAAACGTGGTCAACCCGGCTTTGGACGATTCAGAATGCAGCCCTCTGCGGTGGTGTCAACCCGGCCCGCGAACTCAGCTGTCCTTCTTTTTGCCAGCATCGAAAAAGATCTTCACATCGGCTTCGGTCGTTCCTAGCAGCTTTTGGGCTCTCTTGAGCGCGTTTCGTGTGGCCAAATTTGGATTACTGGGGCTAGCAGGGAAGATGTTTTCCCGCCCGAGCACGTCCACTAGCCCCGAATCGCGGAGCACACGATGCACGTCCTTCATGACACCGCTGATCAGCAGTTCGCGGCCCTCTTTTCGCAAAAGACGAATCAGATCTTCCAGCGCGAGCACACAGGTGGCATCCAGGTGGCGGGCATTTTTGAGCCGTAAAATAATGACACGAAGATTCGGATCGCCACAGGTTCGCTGAATCTGGGTGCGGAAGAGGTCTGCCGCACCGAAGAATAGCTCGCCCTCTACATGCACGATAGACACGGAGGGGTTTTGGCGCGTTCCGTGTTGGCTCGCTTCCGCTAGATCGCCTTCTTGGGTAAACTCATATTCCACAAGCCGTGGTTGGCTGACCTTGCGCAGGTAGAGCATGACGGAAATCCCTACGCCGGTGAAAATCGCCACATGCAGGGGCACTAGGAGTGTCGCCGTGAGGGTGGTGAGAAAGACCAGGGCGTCCGATCCTGTCGCACTGAGGCAAACGCGGATGTGACGGTGATTCACCAGTGAGACGGCGACACAAATGATCAGCACGGCCAGTGAGGCGCGAGGGATGTAGCCGACCAACTGACCCAGCGTCAAGGCACCCAGTAAGCAGAAGAGGCCATTTAACAAAGCGGCTACAGGGGTGCGTGCTCCGGTTTGGTAGTTCAGCGCACTGCGCGTGAGTGAGCCCGAGCAAGGCATGCCACTGAGGTATGCGCAGGCGAGGTTTGCCATGCCGAGGCTGAACATGTCTTGGTTGGGATCAAGACGCTGACCCGTCACGCTCGCCAGTGTTTTGTTCATGGAGGCGCTCTCCAAAGTCGCCAAGAAGGCCAAGGCCAAGGCGAGGCCAAAGAGGTGACTAAAGTCTGAGAAAAACCGTGGTGAGACGAAGTCGGGGAAGCTGGGTAGCAGGTCAATGATGCTAAAGCGCGCATCGGCGTAAGTTGAAATCTGGAGTCCGAACCTAGTGGCCACGGCGGCCAAGCTCGCGCTAATCACCAAACTCAAGGCCAATGTCGGCCAGCGTGGGCGTAGCGAGCGGAGGGCCACATAAATCGTCGCGGTGACGAGTGCGACTACCACACTTTGCCAATGCGAGTCGGTGAGATGCGTGGCGAGGTGTATCCAAATGCCAGGAAGGGTGCGCCGCTGGAAACTGCTGCCGTCTTCCTGCAGCGTCGCCATGGAGAGATCCAGGATGGAGGCCAGCTGACTCGAAATGATCAGCAGGGACGCGCCAGTGACATAGGCGACGACGACCGTTCGGCTGATGTATTGCGCGAGTTCTGCGACGCGGAGGAAGGAGCCGAAAAGCAGCAATGCGCCGACCATAAAAACCAGCAGCGGCATCATGCCCGCCCGATCCTGTTCAGCACCTGTAGCGAAAAACGAAAAGATCATGAAGGCCGTGGCATTCGTCGGCCCGAGCACCGTGTAGCGTGAGCTGCTGAAAAGCGACCCTGTAATGCCCGAGACCGCGCTGCACATGGTGCCTGCCTGAAGGGGCAGCCCTGCCAGGGCTGCGTAGGCCATGCCCTGGGGTAAATCCAGGAGCGAAACCGACATGGCTGCACGCAAATCTGCGCGCAGACGCTTCGGCCCATAGCCGATCATCCAGCGGCGAAAGGGCAGGGGATCTAGGGTGCTTTCCGCCAGGGTCGATTTGAGCCAAGTGCGGCACTGCCAGAGAAGATGCCGCAGGATCTGCCTGAAGGTGGTGGAGTGCTCGGGTTGGCCTGACACGGCATGAATTCAGGAAAAAAGACGCTGGGAACTCACGGTGCGACATGCCTCGAAGCGAGCGGAGGCAATCACGAGCGGCATCCAGTAAAGCAGGGGTTCAAAGCGGGGTACGCTAAGGAGTGTGAAAAGGCTATCTCCATCGAAAATCAGTCCGGATGTGCCAAAACACGCGAGCACAAACCAAAGCGATTCACCTTCCACGGCCAGTAACCAAGCTCGTTTCAGACCCCAGTAGGTGATGCAAAGAATACCGAGCAAGGCAGCCACACCTCCTCGCACCACGGCGTCCATGAAGACGCTGTGCAGGTGCTCAGGATACCACCAGAGCGAGCATGACCAGGCATCGTTCGACGCCCAGAGCCCCTTCCCGAGCAGCCAGTCCTGCCAGGTCGTCATGCTACTCAGCGCTGCGGTGTAGATAGCAAAGCGCCCGTTATCGCCGCGCTCCAGAGCACGCATAGCAGGGTTGGGTGGGATGACTCCAAAATCTTGGATTTGCGATTTTACCGTCTCTGCTGTCACCCCCAAGTCGGCAGCGACTTCTTCGGTTGCCAGGCGACTGAGAATCGGCGCGGATAGCTGAAAGCACGCCATGCATGCGATGAGTAGAGCCATCGGTCTCCATCCGGCGCGCCAGCCCTGAGGCAGCAGCCAAGCGACATGCGCCACCACCAGCGCCATCAGGGCACCTCGGCTCAGTGTTTGCAATGTAGCGAAGATCAAAACCATCGTAGCTAGCAGCCAGGCCAAGTTCTTCCACCTCGCCGAAGTAGCTGCCGACTCCCGCCAGCGGAAGCTCGCCCAAAGGGAAGCGAAACCAAAGGTCATGCCGGTGCAGACGGTATTCCAACCGCCATAAACGAACCAGTTTTTCAGGGGCATGCCGATGCTGGAACCATCTGCTAACAAGGAAAAGATCACGTAGCTGGTCACTGCCGTGAGCGTAGCAGAGAATACCAGGGTTATTCCCATCCAGGAGGGTGAGCGGGGTTGCTTCCCGACTTGCCACAGTTGGCTCAGTGTCAGTAGCAAGAGCAATGACCCCAACCAGCCCGACAGAAAGGAACTGAAGGTCATCCCCGGAGAATCCAACAGACTCGATCGAGCCATTCCAAGAAGAAAAATCATTCCCACACCCTGCATCCAGCGATCCGTGCGCCAAGCCTCCCAGAAAAGGCATCGTGCCTCAGTGGCCAGCACCGCGACCATGCATGCTGTCATCCAGCCGAGCTGCAGCCACTGATTGTGCATGGCATAAAAGCCCAGCAGAAAACCCACGATGGAAAAAGACACGAGGCGGACCTGGGTCTGGCTTTGCTCACCCAGGCCTACCATGGCGGTCGCAGGCGCGATTCGCCAAGTCAGGGCTGTGGACGGTTGAACGGGAGTTTCAGCCATGAAGAAGGAGGGGGGAACTTACAGGCTAGAGAATACTTGTCATCACGAGCTTTTCCCCAGCAGTCTGCTCCACCAATTGCCCAGCGGCGCTAGGCAGGTTTCTTGAATAGGTCTTTATTTCACCTGAAAGAGCTCAACATCAAAGATCAGAGCTTCATTCGGGCCAATGTCGCGCCCTGCTCCACGTGGGCCATAGGCCAGTCGGGAGGGGATGAAGAACTTAAACTTGGCCCCTTCCTTCATGAGCTGCACGCCTTCTGTCCAGCCAGCGATGACGCGGTTCAACGGGAACTCGATGGTCTGGCCACGTCGATAGCTGCTGTCAAACACGCGGCCATCGATCAGGGTGCCTTCATAGTGAACCTCCACCGTGTCGGTGGCCTTGGGGCTTTTGCCGGTTCCTTCTTGTAGGATCTTGTATTGCAGGCCGCTGGCAGTGACGTGAACGCCTTCTTTCTTAGCGTTGTCTTCGAGAAACTTTTCTCCTTTGGCGAGAGCGATGTCGGACATATGGAATCGAGTGAGTGTGGTGAAAAAAGAAAGCTAGATAATCCAAGAAGATGTCAATTAAGCAGCAAGGGCTTCGGCGACGCCTTTGAAGAGATAGTAACCCCAGCCTTTCTCGGCCATGTTCCAGTCTCGGTCATAGTGCGTGTCTTTGGAGACAAAGCGTTCCGGATGTGGCATCAGGCCAAAAACACGGCCTGTCTCATCCTGCAGCCCGGCGATGCCCGCACTGCTGCCATTAAAATCCGTGCCATAGAGAAGCGCGCCTTGGCCTTCTTTGACATACTTTTCCGCATCGCCTTCTTCACCGACGAATCGGCCTTCTGCATGGGCCACGGGCAGCTCGAAGTGATCAGGTAGCAGCGCCAAATAGGGGCTACGTGTGCTATTCTTCTTCAATGGCACCCAGCGGCAAATGAAGCGCCCAGACTGGTTGTGAATCAGGCTGCCACGTGGCAGCAACTCTAGCTGGGTCAGGATCTGGAAGCCATTGCAGATGCCAAGTACATAGCCACCGCGATTCACAAAGGCGCGCAATGCTTCGCCGAGGCGCTGCTGAGTCATGAGCTTGGCGATCCTGCCACTCATCACATAGTCTCCATAGCTGAAGCCACCGGAAAAGACGACTAGATGCACTCCTTCCAGGGTCTCTGCCGAGAGCTGAGATACCGGAAGGACCGCCGTCGTGAACCCCGCTTCCTCCAAGGCGCGAGAGGTTTCTAGGTCACAGTTAGTTCCGGGAAATTTGATCAGTAAAGCGTGTGGCATGGAATGGTGAAAAAATCAGTGTGTGGCGGATGACTTATCCAGCCCCTGAGCATCGGCAAGCTTGGCTCTGGTCAGAATCATCCCCGTTTGAGTCGTCTTGCTTAGGTTCGCGGCGATCAAATCTGCATCGGTAAAGTCTGCATCCGTCAGATTGGCGCCCTCCAGGTTAGCGCCAGAAAGGTCCGCGCCTTTCAGATTGGCATGCTGCAGATTGGCGTTCCTCATGGAAACGCCTCCCAGATCGGCTCCTGAAAG
>JBIKYV010000050.1:0-22106 GCA_044355075.1 Prosthecobacter sp. | reverse complement strand
GATTGTCAGTGATGCGACGGAGGAAAGAGCTTTCCGTGATGGCCAGTTGCACAAGACGGAATCCCTGCCTCTCGCGCAGGTTCCTGTCTATCGTGAGAAGCATCCCGAGTTTTATCACGAGCACGCACTGCTGAGCACCTACTTCTACCGCGTCAATGTCACCAAACCGCCTCTGAATGACAAGCGTGTGCGCCGTGCCCTGGCTTTAGCCATTGATCGGGAAGGATTGATTCGCAACGTGCTGCGCGGCGGCCAGAAGCCGACGACAGGATTCACTCCTCCGGGAGCAGGCCAGGGTTACACGCCGCCGGGTATGTTGCGCTTCGATCCTGAAGAAGCTCGCCGCTGCTTGGCAGCGGCAGGTTATCCTGGAGGTCAGGGCTTTCCGAGTTTCGAAATCCTCATCAACACACTGGAGTCCCATCGCACCATTGCGGAGGCGCTGCAAGAAATGTGGAAGAAGCACCTTGGTATCAAGGTCAACGTAACGAATCAGGACTGGGGTGTTTACCTAAACTCTCAGAAGAACCTGGATTACGATGTCTGCCGCGCTGGATGGGTTGGTGATTACTTGGACCCGTTCACATTTCTGAGTATTTGGCAGACTGGGAATGGGAACAACCAAACTGGTTGGGGCAATGCTCGTTATGATGAACTCATGCAAACATCCTTGCGCGAACGAGATGCACGCGAGCGACTGAAGTTACTCAAGGAAGCGGAAACTTTGTTTCTGGAAGACTTGCCAGTATTGCCGATTTACTGGTATGTGCGCAGTCAGTTAATCCGACCTGAGCTGCGAGGCTTTCAGCCATCGCTTTTAGAGCATTGCTGCTACAAGGCTTGGCATTTCGAGCCTTGATGCGACGCGACCTAGGCCTTGAAGGGCGCCTGCGGCACGGTATCTCGAAGGGCTTTGGCTTCCGTCAAAAAACGCTGCAAGCCATCGTCATCGCCACTTTCTATCAAGTGAGTCAGTTCAGCTAGCGTGCGGGTAGCATCGTGAAGCAGCGCAGTAAGCGCAGGGCGGTTGCCCGCAGCGATGCCTGTCCACAAGGAAGGGTCTCCTGCAGCCACTCTTGTGGTATCCCGGAAACCGCCAGCCACGCAGGCCACCGCACTCGGGTCTGCCCGCAGCGCAGCTAACGTCGTGACCGCGGCCATCATGTGGGGCAGATGTGAAATACGTGCCACTTTCTCATCATGCTCTTGGGGCGTAAACTCTAACAAACGGCAGCCGAGAGTTGTCCAGAAATCACGCAACCGTTGCAAATAAGACGCAGGGGTCTGTGCCGTCGGTGTTAGCAGGCAGGCTGCGTTTTGAAACAAATCTGCCCGCGCAGCCTGCATGCCGGTTTTTTCCGAGCCAGCCATCGGGTGGCTGCCCACAAAATGCCTACCTAAAATCGGTGTGAGACGCTCTACCACACTGCCTTTGACGCTGCCAACATCGGTCACGAGACAATCACTCTCCAGCGTGGCTTTGGCAATCTGGCAAGCCAGATCTGGCATCGTCTCCACTGGAGTGCAAAGAATGATCAAAGATGCGCCTGAAGCTGCCGCTATCGGGTCGGTAAAAAACTCCGCCTGAATACCACGGGCTTCGATTCCAGCCTTGGCTGCCTCACGCCGCCCCCAGAAGCGCAACTTCACCTCGGGCATTCTTTCCTGAACTGCGAGCGCGAGCGATCCGCCCAGGAGACCTGGACCGTAAATGGAAAGAATGCGTTCGCTCATCGCAAAAGGAAAGACAAGGCGCGAGGCTTAGCGGATGCCTGAAGAAGTTGCAACCGCGCCTTCTGAATTGTGCGGGCAGCTAACGCATTCGGAGCGCGAGGTAACTGCGCAAGGCTGTGGCGTGTGGCTCATCCGTGGGCAGCTTCAAAAAGTCCACCTGATGTTTGCGAAAACCTTCTTGCAGCTGATCCTCGAAACCTTGCCGAACCTCCAGGTAGCGTTGACGTACCGTTGCAGGGTCGAGCAGAAGAAAGTCATCTTCCTTCTCCAAATTCTCAAATCGCGCCCACTGGCCGAAGGGAAAATCCAGCTCATCGCGATCCCAAAGCTGCATGGCGATAATTTCATGACCTTGCTTTCTTAGCACGCCAATAGCTTTTAGAATGGCCACTGGATCATCAAAAAAGTCGCTGATGAGAATGACCAAGCCGCGCCGCTTCAGGCGCTGAGCTAAAGATTCCAGCACAGGCGCAAGCGAAGTCTCACGGCCGGGCTTGGTCGCGATCATAGTCTCTAACAAGTGGTGCAGATGGGTGATGCGCGTGCGATTGGGGATAAACTCACGCACCTTCGTATCAAAGGTAATTAGGCCTACCGCATCTTGCTGACTCATCAGCAAGTAGGCTAGAGCGGCCGATAGCTTGCGGGCATAGTCAAACTTCCAAATGCCCTTTTGCCCACGGTAATCCATGCTGCCACTGGCATCCAAAACGACAGTCGCGCGAAGATTAGTCTCTTCATCGTATTCGCGGATGTAAAAGCGATCTGCACGGCCAAAAATCTTCCAATCGAGTCGGCGGATGTCATCACCATGCACGTAAGGGCGATGTTGGCGAAACTCGACGCTAAAACCTTTGTGCGGAGAAGCATGCTGGCCTGTGGTAAAGCCTTCCACCACCGTGCGTGCGAAGAGCTGCAGGTTTTGTAGACTGGTGATGTCTTCGGCTTCGAGGATGTTGCTGAGCTGAGCCATTCGTGCGCTTGGTTATCCGAAACAGGTAGTGCTCGGTCTCAAAGGGCTGCGGAGCTTTGCTTTTTTACCTTTTGAATCAGCTCTTGGATGATCATGTCCACGCTGATTCCTTCGGCCTCAGCGTGGAATGTTGGAACCAAGCGATGCCGCAAAGCAGGTAAGGCGAGCGCTTCGATGTCATCAATAGTAACATGCGTGCGGCCTTGAAGTAGTGCGCGAACTTTCCCTGCCAGCACAAGCATCTGACTGGCGCGTGGCCCAGCGCCCCAGCCGAGCATTTCTTTCACATAAGGGAGAGCGTCTGGCTCGTTCGGACGCGTTGCGCGCACGAGGTCGAGCACAAAATCGGTGACATGATCTGGGACTGGCACTTTACGAGCCAGCTGCTGGGCCGCTTGCAACTCTTCCGCAGTGATGACGGCCTCGATCTCCTCCTGAACGCCACCGGTAGTGCGTGCCACGATCTCACGCTCTTGGTCACGGCTCGGGTAATCGACCTTGATGAGGAACAGGAAGCGATCTTTCTGGGCCTCAGGCAGCGGGTAGGTGCCTTCTTGCTCGATGGGGTTTTGGGTGGCGAGCACAAAGAAAGGCTTGGGCAATTCAAAGGTCTCTTGGCCGACCGTCACATGTTTTTCCTGCATGGCCTCCAGCAGCGCAGCCTGAGTCTTCGGCGGAGTTCGGTTAATTTCGTCAGCCAGGATGATCTGAGAGAAAATCGGCCCACGCATGAACACGAGCTTTCTCCTGCCCGTTTCGGCATCTTCCTGAATGATCTCAGTGCCAGTGATATCAGCCGGCATCAAATCTGGCGTGAACTGTACCCGCCGAAAGCTTAGGTGCATGGCATCTGCTAGAGACTTCACGAGTAGCGTTTTGGCCAGACCTGGCACGCCTTCCAAAAGACTGTGACCACCTGCGCAGATGGCGATGAAAACCTGCTCAATGACGGACTCCTGTCCGACAATACGCTTGCTCAGCGCAGTTTTGAGTTTGTGAAAACCATTCACGAGAGCGGCAGCGGCGGCAGTATCAGACATGGGGAGAGGATGAGAGGAGGGCAAAATCAAGTGCAGAGAGCGGCTTCAATCACGGGCAGTCAAGCAGGGTTCTTTCCAGACTTCCACGCCCTTTTCAGCCATAGTGCCCAGACATGTGATCTTGCAGGTATGGATTTCAACCCAGATGCCCCTTGCTCGAAGGGGCAGGATCGCTGAGTTTTCAGCCCAACCTAACTTTCTCAGTCCCGCTCATGCCTCTTCATCTCGGTGTTAACATCGACCACGTCGCTACCCTACGTCAGGCCCGTTACCGTACCATGCTTGGCGCGCACAATGTGGAGCCCTCCATTCTGCAAGCTGCTCAAGAGGTAGAGGCCGCTGGGGCTCATTCCATCACGATCCATCTACGAGCAGACCGCCGCCACATCGTGGATGAAGATGTCTTCCTACTGCGTCGTGAGATCAAAACGCTGCTCAATCTGGAAATGGGCAATACGGTAGAGATCCTTGAAATTGCCTTGCGTGTTCGACCGGACTTTGTCTGCATGGTGCCGGAGAACCGCGAGGAAATCACGACCGAAGGCGGGCTCAACGTCGCAGGTCAAAAAGAGGCTTTGAAGGCCAGTGTGTCGGCGTTGGAGGGCAATGGCACTCGCGTCAGCATGTTCATCGATCCTGACTTGGAGCAAGTTCAGGCCTCCAAAGATGTAGGTGCTAGCATGATCGAGCTGCACACTGGCACGTTTGCCAATGAGCAAGGAGAGAGGCGCCACGCGGAAGCCTTAAGGCTGCGAGATGCCGCTGAACTTGCCCATCGTCTTGGTTTGCAGGTCAATGCCGGCCATGGCCTCACCACCAAGAATCTGCCTGATCTCTTCGCCGTGCCGCATTTGTCCGAACTAAACATTGGTCATAGCATCGTGGCACGCTCGGTCTTCGTCGGGCTGCGTCGCGCGGTGCAGGAAATGCTGGCGGCCATGAAGGCTTACCCTTACGCGTGATGTCACCTGTCGGCCTTGGCATTGATCTTGTGGAGGTGAGCCGTATCCGCGGCTTGCTTGATCGCCATGGCGATCGATTCAAGGAGCGAACATTCACGCAGGCAGAGATCGCTTACTGCGAGTCCTGCGCGGAACCTGCCATCCACTACGCGGCTCGTTTTGCAGCCAAAGAAGCAGCTGCAAAGGCAATCGGCACGGGACTATGGGCGCAGGGTGTCGATTGGCGGCAGATTGAGGTGGTGCGCGAGGCCTCCGGCAAGCCGAACTTGCAGCTGCATGGGGCAGCGCTCAACCATGCCAAGGCAATGCGCTCCAAGGGAAGTTTGCTCTCGCTGACGCACACGCAGGAGTTGGCGATGGCGCAGGTCATTTTAATCTGAGGAAAAACTCAGCGGAATGCATGAGCTCTCAGATCTTCAAGGGAGACAAACTCCAACGCATGGACGTGCGATGCCTCCAGAATCACCGGCGGGGCAAGCCCTGCCTCCAGGGCCTCAGCCCAGCGGCCAACGCACAGGCACCAACGATCGCCCGGCACTAGCCCAGGAAAATCATACTGAGGCATCGGCGTGCTCAGGTCATTGCCGCGAGAGCGGGAAAATTTCAGAAACTCCTCGGTCATGACCGCGCAGACGGTGTGCAGTCCCGTATCATCTGGACCGGTTCGGCAGTAACCATCGCGGTAAAAGCCGGTCATGGGATCATTGCAGCAGCCTTTGAGAGGAGTTCCGAGGACATTGGAGGGCATGGTTGCCCTGAAGGCAGCTAGGCTGTGTTTGCAAGTTCGGCGGCAAAAACCTTGATCCTAGCTCTCATCCACATGATCAGATCCGTTCCTAACCATGCCCGAGTGCACTACCCTCGAACTTTCTTCGCCTGCCAAGATTAATCTTTGGCTACGTATCTTAGGCAAACGTGCCGATGGCTTTCATGAGGTTCAGACGCGGCTGGTCAAGGTCGCGGTGGCGGACACTGTGCGGGTCAGTATCCAAGATAGTCCGGGTATCCACGTGACCTGCAATGTTCCCGGTATCCCGACTGACGATCGTAATCTCGCGGTGAAGGCGATCCGCGCCTTGGAGGCAAAGCTAGGCAACGAGCGCGGGTGGAGCCTTCATTTAGAAAAACGTATTCCGCACGGTGCTGGGCTTGGCGGTGGCAGCAGCAATGCGGCTGTTACACTAAAAGCAGCGCATGATTTGCTCGGCCAACCTCTGACGAAAAGCGAGCTTCTGGATATCGCTGCTGGCATTGGTTCGGACGTGCCCTGTTTCCTGCTCGATTCCTGCGCGGCCGATGGGACGGGCAGGGGAGAGCGAGTTCAGCCGACGGATTTCCCCTGGCAGCTGCCCTTGGTCTTGATCAAGCCGCCCTTTCCGATTCCCACGCCCTGGGCCTATCAGCACTGGGCCAGCTCGCTAGAGCTACCTGGTGTGCATTATGCGCCACAGGCCTGTCCCTGGGGGGAAATGGTAAACCATCTTGAGCGTCCTGTGTTTGAGAAGTATCGCCTCCTACCCGCGCTAAAGTCGTGGCTGCTCGCTCAGGGCGAGGTCCGCACCGCGCTTATGTCAGGCTCAGGTTCCACCATGTTTGCGATCACGGGCACCGAGATTCAGGCACAGGCCTTGGCGGAAAAGGCGCGCGCTTATTGTGGCGAGACCGCCTGGATCTGCGCCACCCATACACTGAGCTGATTTTTTCGCAGGCGATTCCGACTCTTGTCATATAGGCGAGTGTCTGTCGTCACTGAGGGGGAAACATGAATGGAGCGCGAAACCGCAGATCAACTGGAAGCCCTGCACCCAGACGCCTTTGGTTGGGCACTGCACTGCTGCGAGGGCGACCCCAGCCGCGCCGAGGATGTTTTGCAAAACGCTTACCTCAAGGTCGTCTCGGAAAAGGCACAGTTTTCCGGAGCGTCCAGCTTCAAGACCTGGTGGTTTGGCGTCATTCGCCTCACGGCGCTGGAGGAATTCCGCAGACAGCGCTATCGCGAATCGCTAATCGCCAAGCTCTGGGCACGCTGTATGGGCGACGCGACCGACCCCAGCCCAAACCCCGCCTGCCAAGTGGAGCTGGACGAACAGGGTGCTGCGCTTCAGCGCGCTCTTGCCCAATTGCCAAGCCGCCAAGCCGAAGTTCTGCATCTCGTCTTTTATCAAGACCTCAGCATCCGCGAAGCCGCCACCATCATGAATGTCGGCATCGGCTCCGCGCGCCAGCATTATGAGCGCGGCAAAGCCAAGCTGCGTAGTCTTTTGGCACTTTCTCCCGAAACATCTCATGAAACCTGATTCTGACTTGCACGATCAGTTTGCCCATCTTCGCCGCGAGCATCATGCAGCGGTGCCTGCGTGGCATCCGCGCTGGACCGAGCGACCTAAGTCCTCAGAGCTAGCCAGACAGCCACAGCTTTCTCTCTGGCGATGGGCAGTGGGGACAGCTGCGGCAGCGGGCCTCGCTCTCGTTGCGCTTTTGCTCAACGAGTCCGCTTCAGGACCCACGCCAAACCTCGCCCATTCCTTGCCCGAGTTCTTCGATTCTACGGAGACTGACCCTCTGTTTGCCGATCTCGGCCTAACGAGTGCACAGCCTAGCGATGCGTTCTTGCCTATCCACCTTACCATTGCCCTACCATGAAACACATCATTCTTACCTTATTCCTCAGCACCGCACTCGCCCACGCAGGGCCAGAAGCTTGGCTGCAGGGAGGTCTCATGACGCCCGACATGATTGGCTCCTTGAGCACCGAACTCGGACTCTCGTCCGAACAGAGAGAGAAGATGCAAGTCATCGTCACCGAAGCCACGGCCGAAGGAGTCCCGCTTGAAAAAGCTGTGCGCGAGCGGCAAAAAGCCTTCAATGGTTTGCTGCGTTCCCCCGAGACGCCTAGCGAGCAGGCAAGCGCCGCCCTGACAAAACTATTGGAAGCCGAAGCACCTGTGAAGCAATTGCAGCTTCGCACCCTGATTCGCCTGCGTGATTTGCTGAGCCCCGAGCAGCAAAAAATGGCCATCAAGCTCGCTCCCACCCGCAGTGCTCGCTCCGGAGAATGGGCCGGACGCGTGCGCGCCAAGGCCGAAAAGCTGCGTGCTGAGATAGAGACCCTGGGCATTACACCCACCAAGGCTTTATCTACCCGAGGCGAAGAAATCGAGTCCCTGATACGCGCGGGCAAATGGCAGGCTGCCGATGAAGCCTTAGAGCGTCTCATCAATGACACCCAAATCGATCATACGGTTTCAGCCCCATCCCAGGATTTCCAAAGTTATCCTCCGGGAAATACCGATCTGGATACTTTAAAAACTCGCTACGAGACTATCGAAGCAAAGGCCCAGCAGCTGATTTCCTTGCCCATGATTCGCCAGTTTATCGAAGCCAAGCAGGCCTTTGAACAAGCCAAGCAAGCGCAGGATGCTGATGCAGTCGGCCGCATCTTGACTTGGGCTGAACAACAACTGGAGCAATTCTAAAGCGAGCTAATGCTGCGCCGTCTAGAGCCTGCCCATGCGAAAAGGAAGTGACGACGGGCTGAGGCAGGCTTTATGATTTGAGCATGGAAACCTATCTCCCCTGGACTGCACCGGTGCTGACCACACTGTGGGCGCTGATATGCCTGCGTATATACACGATGATTGCGGTCGAAAATCCAGGCCAACGACGCTTGATCGCCATCGGTGGCGCGGTAGGTGCGGCACTCATTTACATTTTGGCTTCGAATGTCGTGACGCTGCTCCAGACGCCAACGGCTGAACCTCCGCAGGACGATGATGGGCGGGTAAAGGTGCAGATGAAGGGCTAAAATCCACCCTACGGGTCGTGCACACGCTGCTTGCCAGATGCCAATCGCAGCCTACATAGGCGCGCCTCTGCCCAGTTCCTTCATGACCCCAACCGCGTCCGCCCCAGCTCCTAGCAAGCGTCGAGTTTTCGCGTCGCGGCTGTTTAGCACCCTACTTCTTTGGGCAGTGATAGCTACGGCAGTGCAGTGGCAGAGCCACTGGGTGCTGGTGCTTTTGACTGGCTTTTTCGGTGTGGCAGGTGCGTTTGAATACTATCGCCTACTGAGATTAGACGATCAGGCGCGCGGCTTCAATCTGCTCGGGTTGTGCATCTGCCTTGGGTATTGGGTGACGATGACCTGGTGGGTGATGCAGGAAAAAAGCGCACCCCCGATGTGGCTGGACCTAGCGGCTCTGACGGCCAGTGTGCATGGAGCTTTCTTGCTCTGCTACCGGCATCAGTTAGAAGGCATTGTGACCCTTCAGCGCATTTTTCACACCGTGTTCGGCGTGGTTTACACGGTGATCTTTTTCGGATTTATCGTGCGGCTGATGTATTTCAAACCGGATGGCACGGGTATGACGGGCCTATTTTTGGTGCTCTTCCTGATCGTGGTGACGAAGTTCAGCGACATGGGAGCCTACGCCGTGGGGGTGGTTTTTGGCAAACACAAGATGATCCCCCACATCAGCCCGGCGAAGTCTTGGGAGGGACTCGTAGGGGCATTCCTCGGGTCTTTTTTGGCCGCTGTCGGCATGATCTGGCTAGCAGGAGAGCGCGTGGCACCCGTGACCTGGTTGCATGGTCTGATTCTGGCACCCCTGTTGTGTGCCACAGCTGTATCGGGTGATTTAGCAGAGTCTGTTTTAAAGCGCTGTGTCTCGATCAAAGACAGCGGGCATAAGTTCCCAGGCATCGGCGGCATTTTAGACCTGACGGATAGTCTTCTCTTCACGGCGCCGGTTTTCTACTTTTACCTGGAGGCAGTGACGGCCTGACTCCTATGGTCTGAAGTCTAGCAGCTCCCTTCTTTTTTTACGCAGCCCTTCCGATTGACCTTCCTTCTGCACCCATGCCAGCTGCTCCACGCAAAGTTCTCCTTCTCGGTTCCACGGGTTCGATCGGCACCAGTGCGCTGAAAGTGGCCCGTGACATACCTGAGCGAATGCAGATTGTCGGTCTAGCCGCGCATCGAAGTGTTGATGCCTTAGTCCAGCAGGTTTTGGAGACAGGTGTCACCCAGGTGGCGCTGACGGATGAAGTGGCTGCTGCTGAGGCGCGATCCCAGCTGCCTAAGCAGGTCACGGTTTATGCCGGAATCCGCGGTCTGGTGGACCTAGTGCAGGCCAGTGACGCGGACATGGTGCTGGTGGCTATCGTGGGAGTGGCGGGTCTCGCGCCTGCCCTCGCTGCGATCGAGGCAGGGAAGCATCTGGCCGTAGCGAGTAAAGAAATCCTGGTCATGGCAGGCGAGGCTGTGATGGAAGCTGCGCGACGCAAGGGCGTGAACATTCTGCCGGTGGATAGCGAACACAACGCAATCTTCCAATGCCTTGAGGGCCATAAGGGATGCGAAGTGAGCCGTATCTTACTCACCGCCAGTGGTGGTCCATTCCGGCAATGGCCTGCGGATCAGTTGCCCAAGGTAACCGTGGCGCAGGCACTCAGGCATCCAACCTGGAGCATGGGCAAAAAGATCACCATCGACAGTGCGACGCTTTTTAACAAAGGCCTGGAGATGATTGAAGCGCGCTGGCTTTTCGATGTGCCGATGAGCCGCATCGAAGTCGTTGTGCATCCGCAGAGCATCGTTCACAGCATGGTGGAATTCACCGACAAAAGTGTCATCGCTCAGCTCAGCCATAGCGATATGTGCTTCCCCATTCAATATGCGGTGACCTGGCCAGAGCGGGTGCCCAACCACCTGAAGCCGCTCGATTTTGCCCAACTGGCCAACCTGACCTTTGAGGCACCGCGAACGCTGGATTTTCCTGCACTCGACCTCGCACGCCATGCCGGAGATGTCGGTGGAACACTGCCTGCGGTGTTAAATGCCGCGAATGAGGTGGCCGTTCAGGCCTTTCTGGAAGAGCGGAGTTCTTTCCCAGCGATCTGGCAGACCGTTTCCCGAGTGATGGAAAAGCACCAGGTGGTACAGCATCCGAACCTGGATGAACTTATCGAAGCGGACGCTTGGGCTCGCGACACAGCGGCAGCCTGCCTGGCCTAATGCGCGCTTCCCCAAGTTGATGAGCCTTTCATCCTCTCTCTTGCCGCTAGATCGCCCTGCGCTGGTGCTTGCTCCGATGCAGGACGTGACGGACCTGCCCTTCATGCGATTGATGTCCAAGTATGGTGGGCCAGATCTTTTTGTCACAGAATACTTCCGGGTAACGCCCAGTTCACAGCTCGATTCTGTGACGCTGCGCTCGATCACTGAAAATGATACCGGAAAGCCTGTGCTGGCGCAGATGATTGGGCAAGACATTCCCGCGCTCGTGCGTACGGCGAAGGAATTGGAACGCCATTCCGTGGCTGGCATCGATCTGAACTTGGGTTGCCCAGCGCCTGTGGTTTGTCGAAAAGACGCAGGCGGTGGCTTGCTGCGCGACCCTGCACGCGTGGATGCAATTTTGCAGGCTTTGCGGGATGCCATTCAGGGTAGATTTACGGTGAAATGTCGCGTCGGTTTTGCAGATAAAACCGAATTCCCCCGGCTGCTGGAGGTGTTCCAAAAACATGCCATTCAAATGTTGACCATCCACGGACGAACCGTGCGGGATGCCTACAAAACACCGGTGCATCCAGAGTGCGTCGCACAGGCTGTGGCTGCCATGCCTTGCCCGGTCATCGCCAATGGTAACGTGATCGATGTCGCGACGGGCACGTCCTACCTTCGCAAAACCTCGGCCGCAGGGCTGATGATTGGCCGCGGAGCAATCCGACATCCTTGGATTTTTCAGCAAATGCGCGCGCATTGGTCAGGCCAATCTTTCGCGCAGCCGACGCGTCGCAATCTGCTGGAATACATCATGCTGCTTTACGAGCATACAGCTGCCTTTCAGGCGCTGCACCATGCCACGCCATCTCGTGTGAAACAGGTGCAGAAGATGAAGCGCTACATGGCCTTCATCTCGAATGGAATCGATGATGGCATCTTCGAGCATCGGATACGAAGAGCCACCACGGAGGAGGAATTCTTTGCCATCTGTCACGAGCATCTAGACCGTGAAGAAGAGTTGCCTGCCCGCCCACCGACTGATTCAAACGTCTTTTGTGGGTTTGATGCCTTATAAGGGGCAGTCGCCAGTGATGAGTCTACTTTGCACTCACTTGCATCCATCTCTTCATCTCCATGCCCGAGGCTAATTCTCGAACGCGCACCTGCCAAGTACCAGGGGCTTCATTGCTCGCGATGTCGAGTCGGATCTCGAGTCGGCCTTGGTCCATGGCATACCAGCCGCTACCTTCCGCACGCACCCCATTGGCATCCAGGATCTCCACTTCTACCGGCACATGCCCTGGAGCAGGCGCGGCATCAGTCATCGTTAGCAAGGCAGTCATACTGGCAGTGTTCCCACAGGTAGCTTTAGATGGAAGATCGACCGCTAGCTGTAGCAAGGGTTTTGGGGTGATCATCAACAGCCGTCCCTCACCAGGCCCGAGTTCTACAGGCAGTGTCAGTGTGCCGTCTTCCATCCGACGCGGCAAAATCAAACTATGCCGAGTCAGGTCATAGATGCTTGCGCTCTCAAGGTTGATTTGGATCAAGCCGCTTGCCGGTAATCCATTTTCCATGACAAGGCCGTGCTGCCCCACATAACTACCTGCTTCCCTATGGTCATTGATGGCGAAAAGGTAGGTCGCTTCACCACTGCGACGTGACTGCAAGATGATCTCCGGTTGGTCGATCTCGAAAGCAGGCTTCCAACCTAAGGCTTTCATTTTTCCGGGCAGCTGCGCTGCAAGAGCCAACACAGTCGCTTTGTCCTCGGCAGCTCGGTTCACCCGCTTGAAGCTGGGCAAGACGACATCGGCCTTCAGGGCCGGGCAGAGAAACTCATCCGCGATGATTTTGCCGCCATATTTTTGCCATTCAGCAATGCGTTTCACCATGCTTTCGGTTAAGACATCGCACTCAGGCATGATGAGGATTTTGCGTCCTTTTAGAGAGCCTTTCGCCACGGCCTCCTCAAAAACAACGTCTAGTTGTACATGGGCATGTTGCAGAGCCTGCCATAAGTCAGATGACCACCCCAGGTTATTCCCATAGCCTCCGCGGCGCGCGAACATCTGCGAGGTGAAACTTTCCAGCATGGCGACCTCACGTCGCTCCGCAGGCACCTTCATCAGCATAGGACCCAAAGGCACTGCCACTTCACGAATGAGATCGCGCAGGACATGAACCGTGTGGGGATTTGTGAAGCGGTAAGCGCTGGACGAATCCATGCACTCCACCAACGACTGCCAACCGTGATACATGATGCCCTGCACCGGACGCGCGAGTTTTGTCCAAAAGGCCTCTTGCAGATGCATGGGCGCGATAGTGATGTAAGCGGCTTCAGGATCGTGATCTTCCCAGGCCACGGGTTTGACGGGAGGCTGGGCATGTGTAGGTGCGGTCTGAGATCGATACCAGATGAGCTGTGTCATCTTCATCACCTGTTGACGGCGGCCATTAGCTTCGCTCATGGCGAGGAGTTGGTCTGTGGCGAGGCCGATGCGTTGAGGGTCAGGATAGGTGTACGTCCAGTGGGAAAGCACATCGACACCACCTCCCGCGCCACTGATGCTGGGCTGACGCACTGCGGGATCAAAGAAAGTCCAGAAATCACGCCGCCCGTGACTTTTGAGCCCTTTATGCAGCGCATTATGAAGGCCGTTCCAGCCATCGCCAACCGTCCAGAACCAGCGGTAGTAATTGAGGATGGGATGCGTATCCGGGATAACTCGATCCTTGGGGAAATCAGGAAGCGTCGAATACAAAACGCCCCACTTTTGCTTCACCTCAGCAGGTATATCTGTGCTGAACAGTTTTCGATAGTTTGCCAAGTCCACCGCATTGAAGGACGGCGCATTGTGGTCTCGGACCTCCGTGTTGACCAACGCCGCTGTCAAGGCAGGATGGTCGCCGTAGGCCCTGGCCAGGCTCTGGCCGACGCTTTGAAAAAAAGGTGCAAAGTCGGGTAGGCTCGCGCAAATGTCCTGACGCTCATAGGGTTTGCCAGAGCGATCCACGCGCAGGTGAGCCGGATCTACCAAAAGTGCATCAGCAGGGGAAATATTGGCAATGACGCCCAGATCATTTCTCAGCGCCTCGTCTAGCATTTGACGATGACTGCGGATGGTGGCTTCGCTGCCGGGTGGCAGTTCTTTTTTCTCACGCCAAATGTCAGCCGCGCCCTGGTCTGAGATGCCGATGAAATGAGTAAAGCCAATGTCACGCAGACGCTGCATTTCATGGCCTCCGGCTCCCCACATGACGATAGGTAGACGGGGGGGCTGGCGCGCGACTATCTCCACTTCCAGGTACTGCTGCTGAACGATTTCAGAGCATTTCAGCAATGCTTTTAGCCGATACTTGTCCGGCTTGAGTTGCGTGTTGGGTGATACCTTCACAACATGAGTTTCACCAGGCTTCAGATCAGGAAGCGGAAAGATCTGTGGAGTTCGATCAAAGCTGACTTCCAGACTGGCTCCCTCCAGTCGCATCGCACTAAGGTTTGTGCATTGGATCTCCATCGGCTTTATTCTTTCCTCCATCCGTCGCCAGACCTTCCGCGCGCTAAGGATTTCCAGTTTCACAGGCTCGAAAAACAAGACTCGCTTACTGATGCGAACTTCATCGATCCAACCCGGAAACCCAGAATAGTGACTGCCTAGACGATCGCCTAGGCTCAACGCACGCTTACCCGGCGTGATGACACCGTAACCTTTCAATGTGGCACTGCCGACTTGTCGGCCATGATGGTAAAAGCGGCCTGTTCCTTGACCATCGTAAACAAATGCCAAGTGCTGCCATTCTGATAAAAGTCGGATCGGATCGGACTCCAAGATTTTGGATTCATGACCAAAGCCTAGCGTAACGATCAGACGTCGGGTGCCAGCTGGGCTTGCCTCGCTGATTTGCCAAGCATAATCAGCATGATCGATGTATTTTTTATCGAGTAGATACACCCTTGTCTTGTCGCTCCAATCAGGCTTGGGCTTGATCCACATCTCTAAAGTCAGAGGGCCTTCTGTCGATAGCTTGGGATGGGCGAAAGAGAGCGCAGCATGTCGCACATCCTGCATGGGATAACCGGGGAAAGACTGCAAACCTTCACCAGATTTTCCAACCTGACTGATCTTGGCTCCTGCCAAAGAAAGGTGGTTGCCATAACTGGAACGATCTTTCAGCGCTTCATCGCCATCAAACTTCCAGTAGCCTAGCACATGCTCGCCCTTAGCGTCTTCATTTTCATAACCGGTTCGCCATGTTTCCTGAAGCGTCTGCGCCTCTGAAAATCCGAACGATAGAAAGAGCGTGACGAATCCATAGTAACACTGCTCTAGAAATCGGCTCCTAGATTTCAGGGCATATTGTGGATGAAGCATAGCCTTGGTTAGACATAACATCTTGCTCATGAAGGAAATATTCCCGAGTAAAGTTTTTTGAAGTCTTGCCGCATGAATCTAACCTGCATGGAATGACTTCGAAACGTCGCCAAGAGCTACTTCTTTCCGCGCTCCCGCTGGGGTGGCTATTGATGTTCTTCGTCATTCCCTGCGTGGTAGTCTTGAGCTACGCTTTTCGAAGCAGCGATTTGCAGGGTGGTTTAGGCACCGCTTGGACGCTGGAGACACTTCTGCGTTTGGCAGATCCCGCTTATCTGCCGATTGTCGCGCGCACGCTTACGATGAGTGTCTTTTGTACCTTGTTTTGTGTAGGGCTGGCGCTTCCTATCTCGTTGCAGATGGTGCGTTGTTCACCCGCTTGGCGGGGCTTCTTGATGGCGATGATCATTTTGCCGTTCCTGACGAATTTGCTGATCCGCATTTTCGCTTGGAAAAGCCTGCTTCATACAGAAGGTTTCGCCAAACAAGTCTTGGTCTTTTTGCATTTGGCTACAGAAGATTCCCAACTGCTAAATCATTCAGGCACGGTTCTGCTGCTCATGATCTATACGCAGTTGCCCATGGCCATCCTGCCTCTTTACGCAGCTGCAGAGAAGTTTGATTTGCAGCTCCTGGATGCAGCACGTGACCTGGGCGCTACTTCTTGGCAAGCTGCGCGACGTGTATTTCTTCCAGGCATCCAAGAGGGGATACTTTCCGCATCAGCGATGACTTTTATCTGTTCACTCGGGCAATATGTCGTGCCTCAGTTGGTCGGAGGGACGAGGGATGAGATGATTGGCAACAAGATCGTACAAAGAGCCTTTTCTGACAGAAATCTACCACTCGCTTGCGCGATGGCTGGTAGCCTGCTGATGGCGATTTTAATAGGGTTAGTGTTGTTTAGATTGATCGCGCAATGCTATCCCAAGTGGCGAGAAAGCTAGAGGTTAGAGAACCTAAAAAACAAAGCACTTCTCTAGAACTAGTTTACCACTTGCCACTGAAGGGACGTGGAAGACGGGCAAACACCGGAATCGGATCATCTCCCTGCGTGGCAGAGTCGAATAGTGCCAGATCCTGCGCAAAGCTTGGGTAGCTGGTATTGATGCACTCACTGCCTTCGATGATCGTTTCACCTTCGGCAAATAGACCCGCGATGGCAAAGGCCATGGCGATCCGGTGATCATGATAGGTGGAAATCGTGGCGCCGGTGAGCTTAGCACCACCGGTGATCTCCATACCGTCATCGAATTCGGTGACCGTAACCCCCATGCGGCGCAGATTCTCGGCCACGGCAGCGATCCGGTCCGTTTCTTTCACGCGCAATTCTCGAGCGTCTTTAATCACTGTTCGACCTCGGGCTAGTGCTGCCGCAACGGCCAGGATGGGAAGCTCGTCGATAACGTTAGGAATCTCTGCTCCGCCGATGACGGTGGCATTTAGGTCGCCCCCACGCACGATCACATCGCCAAGCGGCTCGCCATCGCTGTGAGTTTCGCTACTGGTGATCTGGGCCCCCATGCGCATCAGCACGTTGATGACGCCTGTGCGGGTAGGGTTTAAGCCGACATTCTTGAGAGTGATTTGCCGTCCGGGACTCGCAGCAGCGGCCACCATCCAAAAAGCAGCACTGGAGATGTCACCTGGCACGGTGATATCCATAGCACGTGGAGTTTGTCCGCCATAGACAGAGATCGCATCGCCCTCACGTAGCCACTTTACCCCGAAGTGGCTCATGATGCGCTCGGTGTGATTGCGGGTGATCACTGGCTCGTTGACGGTCGTCTTGCCGGGAGCAAACATACCCGCCAGGAGCACGGCGCTTTTCACCTGAGCACTGGCCATCGGCAGGGTGTAGGTGATGGCCTGCACGCTGCCACCAGTGACTTTTAGCGGAGCACAGATTTTTTCGCCCTGACCTTCGACCTTTGCTCCCATGAGCCTAAGCGGATCAGCCACACGCTTCATCGGACGCTTGGACAAAGAGGCGTCTCCCCCCATCTCGGCGGTGAAATCTTGGCCAGCCAGAATACCAGACAAAAGACGAATCGTGGTGCCCGAATTACCGCAGTCGATCGGCCCCACAGGTGCTTTGAGCTTTGGACCGTGGCCAGTGATGGCCAGCTTGACCAGGCCCACGCCTTCCAGTTCCTCCAGCGGCTCGACCTCTGCCCCCATGGCCTGCATGGCCTTCACGGTGCATAGACAGTCTTCGCTGGGAAGAAAGCCAGAAATCACTGTCCTGCCATCGGCCATGCCCGCAAACATCGCGGCGCGGTGGCTGATGCTTTTATCTCCGGGCACGGAGATTTCAGCAGGGAAGGACTTGAACTTGCGGACTTTCAGAGTGGCCATGGTGGGAGGAGTAGCCCGCCACATGGCTCGGGATGTTAGACATTTCAACCAAAGCTCTCTTCTCTGCCAGGAACAGCGGTGCCCCTGCGTTTTTCATCGCCCATGAAATCTGCCGTTTTTCTCTGCTGTGCCTTTTTCCCCCTAGCACTCGCTGCCGAGCAGGTGGGACCATGGAATCTGGATGCTCTGAAAAGCCAAGTTCCAAGAATGAAGTGGTTACGGCAGGATCAGCCCGTGCAGTCGCTGACCTACGAAGGTGAAGAGTATCAGGGACAAGCGACGGAGGTTTTTGCCTTCTATGCCTCGCCGCGCACCTTGGGTGTAGCGAGGGAAGGGGAGACCTTTCCCGCCGTGGTCTGCATCCACGGAGGCGGAGGCACGGCCTTCGCTGAATGGGTGCACCTTTGGGCCAAGCGCGGTTACGCTGCCATCGCCATGGATTTGAATGGCTCACGCCCGCCAGACCCGGTGGTGGATGAAAGAGGAATGATCAGGAGCAATGCCCACGGTGATGCCACTCGGACGCGCCTGCCCCATGGTGGCCCTCCACATGGCCACATGGAGAAGTTCAGTAGCATCGGCGGTGATGTCAGCGATGACTGGCCCTTTCATGCTGCAGCGAGCGTGATCCGTGCACACACTTTGCTTCGCAGTTTTTCCGAAGTGCAGGCTGACCGAACCGCCGTCACGGGCATTAGCTGGGGAGGATACACGACCTGCCTCGTCGCCTCGCTAGATGATCGCTTCAAAGCTGCCGTGCCTGTGTATGGCTGCGGCTTTTTGCATGAAGGTGAATCGGTGCAAAAGCGTAGTATCGACCTTCTGGGCGAGCGTCGCATGGAATGGGTGCGTGCGTACGATCCAGGTAGCCTGCTGCCGCGTTGTCGAGTGCCTCTCCTCTGGGTGAATGGCACGAACGACATCCACTATCCGCTAGATAGCTACATGAAAAGCTATGCCGTGGTGCCTGGAGAAAAGCAGCTCCGTATCGAGGTAAAGATGGCGCATGGTCACCAACCAGGCTGGAAGCCTGAGGAAATCGGCCTTTTCATCGACTCTAAATGCCGTGAAGGCAGGCCTTTGCCAAAGCTGGGCAAGCCTCAGGTGCAAAACCGTGAAGTGCGTGTGGAATGCGAATTGCCCCCCGGTGTGAGTTTGAAAGAAGTCACGCTGCATTTCACGGTCGATCAAGGACCACGCTCTGCACGGAAATGGTCCAGCTCGCCAACCAAGCTGGGCAAGCAAGAGCCTCATGCAGCGGGCACGCGTCTCGAAATTCTCGCCGAAGAGCCTCCCGCTGAAGCCAACACGTGGTTCATCAATGTCACAGATAATCGCGGCGCCATGATCAGCTCCGAAGTCCAAATCACGCGCGAGTGATGCATTGCCGAATACAACAGAGACATGTTCAAAAGAACAGTCCCACTAATTGCATCTGACAGGCGTAGGGTCTAGCTACACTTCCTGTCATGCCCAAAGCCGCCGTCAAAGCATCGCCTTCCCCCCTTTCTTCGCCCTCAGACACGATTCAAATTCGCGGAGCAAGGCAGAACAATCTGCGCGGCATCGACCTAGATCTGCCTTTGGGCAAATTTTGCGTCGTCACTGGACCTAGTGGCAGTGGCAAGTCATCGCTGGCATTTGACACCATCTACGCGGAAGGTCAGCGGCGGTACGTGGAGACTTTCTCTCCGTACACACGGCAGTTTTTTGAGCGCATGGATAAGCCTAAGGTGGATGCCATCCATGGTATTCCACCAGCGATTGCCATCGAGCAGGTGAACAACATCCGCTCCACACGCAGCACAGTCGGCACCATCACGGAGATCAATGACTACCTGAAGATGTTGTTTCCGCGCTTGGCCGAAGCGACCTGCCCTGAATGCAAGAATGCCGTGCGCCCTGAAACTGCCGAAAGTATCCTGCGCCAGCTTTTGACATCCCACGAAGGGCAAAAGGCCCTCATTACCTTTGGTGTGCCAGTGCCCAAGGATACCCAACCAGAGGACTTTTTTCCCTTCATGGAGGCTCAGGGTTATGTGCGACTTTGGATCTATGGCGAGCTGCTGCGCACGGATGAACCTGCTTCTCTGAAGGGGCGCAAATTGCCAACCATTGTTCAGATTGTTCAGGACCGTATCACACTGGACGCCAAGAACGCCGCTCGTCTCTCCGAAGCTCTTGAAGCAGCGCTGCGCCTGGGCAAAGGCCAGCTCAGTATCGTTTTTGACTCGGAAAAAACGGACCGATCTTTCTCCACCAGCTGGCACTGTGCCGAGTGTGATATCTTCCTGCCAGCACCCACCCCCGGTCTATTTTCCTTCAATAGCCCCATTGGTGCATGCCCGAGCTGCAAAGGCTTTGGCCGCACGCTGGGCGTCGACATTGCAAAAGCCATGCCGGATGAGGCACTTAGCATCCGTGCAGGTCTAGTGAAGGCTTTCAGCGGCAGCACGTATCGCGAAAGCCAGGATGATCTCATGCGTGCCGCACGTCGAAAAGGCATTGACCTAGATACGCCTTTTGCTGACCTGCCCACCGAGCATCAGAAATGGATCGTGGAAGGTGAAGACAAAGATCCCGAGCGTGCCTGGAGCAACGGCCAATGGTATGGAGTGCGCGGATTCTTCAAGTGGCTCGAAGCACGCGCCTACAAGATGCATGTGCGAGTCTTTCTGAGCCGATATCGTGCCTATACGACCTGCCAGGATTGCAATGGCGGGCGCTTGAAAAGCGAGGCCTACCATTTCCGGGTCAATGATAAAACCATCGCCGAACTATGGAATCTGCCCGTCACGGAATTGCTGCCGCTTGTGCAAAATCTCCCTGCGACGGATCATGCCACAAGCATGCTTCGCGATGAGATCACTAGCCGTCTCAGCTACCTGGACCGAGCAGGCTTAGGCTACATTCATTTGGATCGTCAAACCCGGACGCTAAGTGGTGGCGAGCTTCAGCGGGTTAATCTTACCACCTGCCTCGGAGCATCACTGGTAAATACGTTGTTCGTGCTTGATGAGCCAAGCATCGGACTGCATCCGCGCGACATCGGACGTCTTATCGGCGTCATGGAAGGACTCCGAGACAAAGGCAACACCCTCCTCGTTGTCGAACATGAAGAGAGCGTCATGCGTGCCGCAGATCATCTCATCGAGATCGGACCTGGACGGGGTGACAAAGGCGGTCAGCTTGTCTATTCCGGGCCGTTGGATGGATTACTTTTCCAAAAAGCCTCACTCACAGGTGATTACCTTTCTGGCATCAAAAGCATTCCTGTTCCTGACCAAAGGCGAGCGACTACATCGAAGTCGCTATCGATCAAGGGTGCACGCCAAAACAACCTAAAGAATCTGAATCTCGATATCCCCCTGGGCGTCTTTTGCTGCATCACGGGAGTTTCAGGTTCCGGCAAAAGCACGCTCGTTCATGAGGTTTTGTATCGGAATCTGCAACGACTACGCGGCGAAGTCAGTGAGGACGAACCTGGTAAGGTCAAGAGTATTTCCGGAGCAGAACGATTGAGCCAAGTCATCATGGTGGATCAGTCACCCCTAGCCCGTACACCGCGCAGCACGCCTGCCGTCTACATTGGAGCCTTTGATACCATTCGACAGATCTTTGCAGACAGTGAAGAGGGGCAATCTCAGGGGGTGACTGCCGGCTTCTTTTCCTTCAATAGTGGGGAAGGGCGCTGCGAACGCTGCTCTGGCACGGGTTATGAAAAGATCGAGATGCAGTTCTTGAGCGATCTCTTTGTGACCTGCCCCGAGTGCGAAGGCAAACGCTACCAGTCTCATGCTCTCAAGATCCGTCTAAATGGTAAAAATATCCACGACGTTCTGGAGCTGACGATCGAAGAAGCTGTGGACTATTTCGGTGCCTTGGCAGGGCCGTTGAAACGTCGTGGCAAAGTGGTCACCGAACAGCTCGCCATTTTGGTAGAAGCAGGTTTGGGTTACCTAAAACTAGGTCAACCACTCAACACTTTATCGGGCGGAGAGGCTCAGCGACTGAAGCTCGTCGGTCATCTTATTGAGTCTTCGAAGCATCCGCCTATCCAAAGCAAAACTAGTCTACTTTTGCTCGATGAGCCTACCACTGGCCTGCATTTTGACGATATTGCCCTGCTGGTTAAATTGCTTCAGCGATTGGTGAATGAGGGCAACAGCCTTATCGTCATCGAGCATAACCTTGATGTCATCCAATGTGCTGATTGGGTCATCGATCTCGGCCCCGATGGGGGAGCAGCAGGTGGACAGATCATTGCTTCCGGCACACCTGAACAAGTCGCTAAAGTGCCTGAGTCCTGGACAGGGCGTTATCTGAACGAAAAGTTTTCGACACCGAACATTCTGACCGAAAAGCCCAGCCGATTACCGGGCAAGACTCGACCTGAAATAACCAAGTCACCTAATGCAATCTCCATTCGAGGAGCTCGCGAGCATAACCTGAAAAACATTACCCTCGATATCCCGCGTGATGAGTTCGTGGTGGTTACAGGCCTCAGTGGCAGTGGCAAAAGCACGCTCGCTTTTGATCTGGTCTTTGCGGAGGGGCAACGGCGCTTCTTGGACAGCATGTCAGTCTATGCACGAACCTTTGTTGAGCAGATGGAAAAACCGGAAGTGGATCTCATTAGCGGAGTGCCACCGACTG
>JBIKYV010000184.1:0-6842 GCA_044355075.1 Prosthecobacter sp. | reverse complement strand
CTCGATGGCACAGTCACGCGCACCCTCGATCTCATAGATCGAACGCGGCACGGATGGGTCCTGGATGAAGGCCTCATAGGCGGCGTCATAGAGCAGCGT
This sequence comes from Prosthecobacter sp., assembly GCA_044355075.1. Lineage (GTDB taxonomy): Bacteria > Verrucomicrobiota > Verrucomicrobiia > Verrucomicrobiales > Verrucomicrobiaceae > Prosthecobacter. Next base: position 6,743 of record JBIKYV010000184.1, on the reverse strand, counting down.
GGTGCCGTTCGCGAGCGCGTATTTAACCCAGGCTTCCAGCTGGGCACGGGTGGCAGTAGCTCCCGTGGGATTGTTCGGATAGCAGAGGTATACCAGATCCATCGGCTCGGAGGGGATCTCTGGCACAAAACCATTTTCTGGGGTGCATTTCAGATAGTGTAAGCCCGCGTAGGCACCTTGTTCATCCGCGTCACCCGTATTGCCAGCCATCACATTGGTATCCACGTAGACAGGATACACCGGGTCGGTAATCGCAGTTTTGTTTCCACTGCCAAAGATATCGAGGATGTTTCCCGTGTCGCACTTGCTGCCATCGGAAATGAAGATTTCATCGGCTTCGACCTGAATGCCCCGTGCCTTGAAATCATGCTCGGCGATGGCGTTTCTGAGAAAATCGTAACCCTGCTCAGGACCGTAACCCCGGAAAGAGGAACGGTCGCCCAGCTCATCGACCGCCTTATGCATAGCATCGCGCACCGCTTGCGGCAGAGCCTCAGTCACATCGCCAATACCGCATCGGATCAGGCGCTTCGCCGCCTCCGGATTGGCCTCCGTGAAGGCCTTCACGCGGCGGGCGATTTCGGGAAAGAGGTAACCGGCTTTGAGCTTGTTGTAGTTTTCGTTGATGTAGGCCATGGCAGAAAAAGGGCCGCCAAGGTGGCGAGTCCGCTCGAGGATGCAAGCCCCAGGCCGAAGCCGTTCAGCCCCCGTCAGCAGTTTAGCTTCAAACCCTTCGCCATCTTCGCAAACTGCCGGCGTCCAGATCTTCCCTGCTGTCTTGAGCGATCACGCCGGGCCTATGAAGGCGAAAGAGACTGGCTGCACAGGCGCAAAGCGAATCCCAAAAGTTCGGTGACACCAGAGCCTACAGTTCGTAACTCAACATCATTGCTACACGACAGGACATCATAGCACAGGATGCCGTCATCATCCCATACTTGTAGACAAGGTCTTTGGGGGCTTCAGAGCAATAATGACAAAGTCATCTACTACGGTTGCTGGGCAGGTAGCTTCCCATCATTAATTCCGCGTCTTGAGACGCGGATGGATGAGTACATCGAGCGAGAACGGGTCAGAGCATCTGCCCCTCGAGGGCCTGAACCTCTTTTTTCACGAGAGCTCCGACACGGTGCTTAGCCAGATAGACTTGCGCGGCATTGATGCCGAGAGCCTCACTGGTTTTTTTCACCCCCCAACCCTTCATGACGTAGCAATCAAAGATTTGAAACTGTCGAGGAGAGACTTTGGCTTTTACGCGTTCGATGGCGGCTGAGGTAATGTTATCACGCCATTCTTTGTCCCAAATGCTTTCGAGCAGGTTATCTTTTTCGTTCGTTAGGCGGTCTAGGGCGAGATTACTGGTCTCTTCGCTGTCGGCATTGCCTTGATCGGCCAGAGAAGGCTGACGCTTGCGAGCCCGGAATACATCCAGAACGCGCCAGCGTGTCATCTGAAGAAGCCATGCCTTAAATGAACCCGCACGGGGATCGTATTGGCCTTTTTGCACCTGACGAGCGATGGCAATGATTGTCTCCTGAATCACATCGAAGGCTTCTTCACGCGTTAGACCTGCCTTAGTCGCTACACTGTAGATCAACCGCCAGTAGGTCTGATAAAACTCATTCCAAGTTCGTTGGTCCTCCCAATTGTTGAGACGCTCAATGAGAGACTTGCGGGTTTTCTCCCACAAGCCTTTCTCTTTTTTTACCTCTTCAGGAATGTCTGGCACGTCATCCATCGTGTTGAATTGTCAACGGTTCCTGGGCTGTGTCAAACAAGGGTTCATGGCTAGACAACCCCGCCACGAAAAAGAAGTTCTTTCGTTCAAAACTCGTTAGTAGGCCAGAACTCAGGGGTAAAGCCCACGAAGGGCTTTGGCATCGTGAACTCTCTTAATGCCAAGACTCAAGGCAGCGAAGCGCATAGAAATGTGGTTTTTCCGAGCATGGTTCAGCGTCTGAATATAAGACTGCTCTAGCAATCGGAAAAGCTTATCGAGGACCTCCCCCTCGCTCCAGAAAAAGCTCTGTAGATCCTGAACCCATTCAAAGTAAGAGACAATCACACCGCCACTGTTGCAGAGAATATCGGGGATCACGAAGATCTCAGGGCGCTGCTCTAGAATGGCATCTGCTTCTGGCGTGGTCGGACCGTTGGCGCCTTCCGCAAGAATGCGACACTTTATCTTGGCAGCGTTTTCTTGGGTGATTTGGCGCTCAAGAGCTGCGGGCACCAAGATATCGCAGGAAAGCAGTAACAATTGCTCATTGCTGATCGGCTCTGCCTCGGAAAAACCAATCACCGAACGGGTCGCATCCACATGGGCATTGAGTTTATTTAGGTCCAATCCCTTGGGATTGTAAATGCCCCCCGAGGCATCGCTCACTGCGATGATTTTAATACCTTGTTTGGCCATGGAAAGGGCAGCAACTGAACCCACATTGCCGTAGCCTTGGATGACCGCTGTGGCACCCTCAGCCTGAATTCCGAGCGTGTCCATGGCACGAGAAACGAGATAGGCAACGCCGCGTCCAGTGGCTTCTCGACGCCCCAATGACCCACCAAGCAGGACGGGCTTGCCCGTGACCACGCTAGGCACGGCATGGCCGATCTGAAGCGAGTAAGTGTCCATGATCCAGGCCATGACCTGCTCATTCGTCCCCACATCTGGCGCAGGAATATCCACCTGAGGACCGATGACCGGGATAAGCTCCTGCGTGTATCGACGGGTCAGGCGCTCTAGCTCGCCCACTGACAAATCCCTCGGATTGCAGGTCACACCGCCCTTAGCGCCGCCATAGGGCAAACCGACGAGAGCACACTTCCAACTCATCCACATCGCAAGGGCAGCGACTTCACCTATCGTCACATCTGGGTGAAATCGGATTCCGCCTTTCGTTGGCCCTAGCGTCAGGTGGTGCTGCACTCGATACCCCATGAAGACCTTGGTGCAGCCATCGTCCATCATCACGGGCACGGAAACAGCTAAAGCACGTTTTGGCATTTTCAGGCGATCCCGAGCGATCTCGGGGATATTCATGAAGTCAGCCACCCTATCGAACTGCTGGCAGGCCATGCGAAAAATAGGCGAATCGTAAAGATGAAGGTCCATGGTAAGTTGATGAGTTAATTGACTTAGCCATTCAGGTAACTGCTCAAATTCTAAGGATGGAGGCGTGCGAGTGAAATGGGCATTCCTATTGCCGACTTGCACTATCCACGTATGGCCATTTCAAAGGCAAGAATGAGCCCCGCGACACGTTCTAAGTGGGCAATTTAAAAGTTTACGGCAGGAGTTACCTTCCTTTTCCCCTCCTCATTTTATGTTCCGCATCCCCGGCTCACTAGGCAAAGACCTTTGCGATAAAGACCTCGGCATGACCCGTCGCGACATCCTGCGCGTGGGAGGTGCCTCCATGATGGGATTGACCCTAAATGGACTCTTCCGTGCTCAAGCTGCCTCCGTGAACTCTCCTGCGGCAGGCCGCGCAGGCTGGGGTAAAGCGAAGCACGTACTCATGATCTATCTGCAAGGTGGCCCTAGCCATCTCGACCTATGGGATCCGAAAGAAAATGTGCCTGATAAGGTGCGCTCCGCTTTCAAATCGATCCCTACCAAGGTGCCGGGACATCATTTCACTGAAATCCTACCCCAGCTCGCGAAGGTGAATGATAAGTTCACCATGATCAATTCGATGAGCTACACACCGAATGGTCTTTTCAATCACACCGCTGCGATCTACCAGATCATGACGGGTTACACGACGGACAAAGTCAGTCCTTCAGGTCAGCTCGAGCCTCCTAATGCCAAAGACTTCCCCAATTTCGGCAGTAACATCATTCGCCTGAAACCCATGGAGGAGCCCATGCTTCCTTTCGTGATGTTACCTCGCCCCTTGCAAGAGTCTAATGTCGTTGGCAAAGGTGGCACAGCTGGATTCCTGGGCAAAGCCTACGATCCTTACACGCTGTATCCTGATGGCGATGATCTCGACATGGGGAAAATGGATCGTATCAAAATCGAAGACCTTCAGTTGCGCCCGGACCTCTTCAGTGTGCGCCTTCAACGCCGCGCCAAACTGAGAGACGCTATTAATGATCAAATGCCGACCATCGAGGCAGCCGTCAAAGACATGAGTCTCGACAGCTACTACAATCAGGCGCTGAACCTCATTGCCAGCGGACGTGCACGAGATGCCTTCGCGCTTGATCGCGAGCCGACAAAACTACGCGACCGTTACGGGCGAAACACGTTTGGTCAGAGTTGCATGCTCGCACGTCGCCTGCTCGAAGCGGGCACACGGGTGGTTGAACTAGTCTGGCCGAAAGTGGCCAACTCAGACAATCATAGCTGGGACCACCATGTCGGACTGACTCAACGAATGAAAAACCAAAGCGGCCCGATGCTTGACCAAGGCCTGAGTGCTTTGTTTGAAGATCTTGATGCGTCTGGCCTTCTGGATGAAACCCTCGTTGTCGCTCTCGGAGAATTCGGGCGCAGCCCTGAAAAGGGCGTCTCAACCTCGGGCAATGGCAATAGTGCAGATGGTCGCGATCACTGGCCGTACTGCTATACTGCCATTGTAGGCGGGGCAGGCATCAAGCGCGGCTACATCCACGGCAAATCCGACAAGACAGGCTCAGCGCCAATGGAAGATGCCGTGCACCCCACCGAACTGCTCGCGACAATTTATCACAGCGTTGGCATTGACCCAGAGACCATCGTTTACAATCACCTTAACCAACCAAGAGAGTTGGTGAAGGCCAAGCCAGTGACAAAGCTTTTTGCCTAATTTGATACCTTTGCAGTAAGATCCCCGTTGATCACGTTGCCTCGGCATAAGCACAAGTCGACCCGATATAAAAGATACAAAGGGCTAGGCGAACGATGACGGTATTGTGCCTAGTTCGAAGCATTTTCAGTAAACTTGTTGCATCGTAGTTGGCTTAAAAAACCTTCAGATCGCATCATTACTTCCACGAAAGCATTTGTTTCAGCGGCAGGGCTTTGGCCGACGCAGACGCAAAATGACGAGTTCTTTATCTGAGTCAGTGTGCTGACATGCGATGGCAAGAACGACGATTCACTCAATCATTAACAAAGAGTGATTCGTATGAGTTAAACACCGAGGCATGAGCGAGCATCTTGGTCACGAGTTCGTCAAGTCATGAAGAACTCATGGCAATAGCCTTACTTGTTTAAAAATAAAGCCTCCCGAATCTCCGGCGACAATTCGCCAGGAGATACCTTCACCACGCCATTCGTCGTGGCAAGGCTTATGCCGGAGTCTTCAACTTTCAGTATCTTAACCTGTCCTAGATTCCTGCCACTCGTCAGCGTTAGATTGACATCTCTACCGATAAACTTTTGACGCAAACCAACGATTAACTGATGCCGTTCTAACACGACCTTTTTTTGGGAAAAATCCAATGTTGCCACCTCATCTTGCAGCTTTTTGAGCTCTGCTTTTCTGCCTTTGATTTGATCTTTGATAGTCATCACAGCACTGCTAGCCTGATACTCAGAGCGCCGATTTGAGACACTTTTTTCCAATTCAGCCCATTGTTGTTTAGCGGCAGAAAGACTTGCCTGAGCTTCACTATGCTGATGATAAAGATACCAACCACTCATCCCGCCAAGAAAGAAAAAGAGAGCAAAAAAGTTTTTCATAAGGTTTAGTCAGCAATGAGGCTCACTTCACTTGACGGGGATCTCTAGATTTCACAGCTTCCAATTCCGCCTGAGCTTTCTCAAGAGATACCTGAGAGACTTGCATCGACTGCTTGGCTTCTAAAATTTGTGTCTCAATTGCTGCGAGTTCTTTAGCCAGCTCAACCGCATACCGCTTGGCACCAATCTCCCCCTGCCCAGCGTAAGGGGGAATAGCCTTGCGATAATCTGCCATTTTGACATCCATGTTTTGCAATTCCTGCTGGAGGTTAGTGACCTTTTGCTGAGTTTCTTTGACCTCAGCCTTGAGAATCTCGGTCTCTTGACATGAAGATAGCATAACCACCAAAATGGAAAGAAGCACGAAACGCAATGGCAGTGCAGCAGCGCAGAAAAAATGTCGCATAAGAGCCTAAAAGTGGATGATTTGAAAGAGTACTGAAAGACCCCAGAACTGTCAATGCTCCTGAACTCGAAGGAAAAGTGGTTGCTGTCGTCTGGCAGATTCGTAACAATCAGACTTTCTGCTTCTACGCATCATGGAATTTATTGGTGAAGGCCATCCTCGAACCCTACCGCTTGATCGCAATCGGGAGCTGCTAAGAACAGCACGCGAGGAAACCTACAAGGTCATTGGCGATACAAGTCTATCTGCGTACATCTGGGAACCACCGGCAGACAAGGCGCCTGCGCACCCAAAGTCAGTGGCGGCTTTTTTCTTCAGCAGCGGATGGGATAACGGACAAGTTGCACAGTTTGCACCGCATTGTGTTTATTTTGCCTCGCGAGGTATGATCACGATGGCCTTTGACTATCGAGTCTCTAGTCGACATAAAGCTGGCCCGTTGGAGGCAATGTCAGATGCGCGCTCTGCCATGCGCTGGCTTAGAGTGAATGCTATCGAACTTGGCATCAATCCTGGAAAGATTGTGGGCATTGGCGGCAGTGGCGGAGCCCACGCCATCACTTCAGCGGCCATGTTGCCCAAGTTTGATGATCCTGAAGATAACCTGGAAATCAGCCCAGTGCCCAATGCTTTAGTTCTTTTCAATCCGGTTTTGGACACCTCAAA